>NZ_WUEI01000054.1 GCF_012911025.1 Azoarcus sp. TTM-91
GAACCGCGGCCCCCCAGGCTGTTTCAACCCCCGCTGCGCGCCCGCAGCGCCTTCGCCGCCTCCACCATGTTCCGCAGCGCGGCCTCGGTTTCCGGCCAGGCGCGGGTCTTGAGGCCGCAGTCGGGATTCACCCACAGGTTCTGCGCCGGGATCACCGCCGCCGCCTTCTCCAGCAGGTGTTCCATCTCGGCCGTGGCCGGCACCCGTGGCGAGTGGATGTCGTACACCCCGGGGCCGATCTCGTTCGGGTAGCGGAAATCGCCGAAGCCGGCCAGCAGTTCCATGTCGGAGCGGCTGGTTTCGATGGTGATCACGTCGGCGTCCAGCGCCGCGATCTCCGGCAGGATGTCGTTGAACTCCGAGTAGCACATGTGGGTGTGGATCTGCGTCTCGTCCGCCACTGGCGAGGCGGCGATGCGGAAGGCGCGGGTGGCCCGGGCGAGATAGGCGCGCCAGCCGCCGCGGCGCAGCGGCAGGCCCTCGCGTATCGCCGGCTCGTCGATCTGGATGATGGCGATGCCGGCGCGCTCCAGGTCGGCGACCTCGTCGCGTATCGCCAGCGCGATCTGCAGCGCGGTGTCGGCGCGTGGCTGGTCGTCGCGCACGAAGGACCACTGCAGGAGGGTGATCGGCCCGGTGAGCATGCCCTTCATCGGCCTGGCGGTGAGACGCTGGGCGTAGGTGGTCCACTCCACCGTCATCGGCTGCGGCCGGGAGACGTCGCCGTAGATCAGCGGCGGCTTCACGCAGCGCGAGCCGTAGGACTGCACCCAGCCGTTGGCGGTGAAGGCGAAGCCGGCGAGCTGTTCGCCGAAGTACTCCACCATGTCGTTGCGCTCGGCCTCGCCATGCACCAGCACGTCCAGCCCCAGCGCCTCCTGGCGCCGCACCGTGTGGGCGATCTCCTGCGCCATGCGCTCGCGGTAGCTGGCGCTGTCCAGCTCGCCGCGCTTGAAGGCGGCGCGGGCGCTGCGGATCTCCGCGGTTTGCGGGAAGGAGCCTATGGTGGTGGTGGGGAAGGCTGGCAGCCCGAGGCGCTCGCGCTGGCGCGCCTGGCGTGCGGGGAAGGCGGAGCGGCGGCGGTCGGCGTCGGCCGGCAGCGCGGCCAGGCGGGCGGCCACCGCCGGGTCGGCCACCCGCGGGCTGGCGCGGCGGGCGGCGAGGGCGCGGCGGCTGGTGGCGAGGTGCTCGGCCACGGTGTCCTCGCCGTCGTTGAACACCCGCTTGAGGATGTCGATCTCCGCCAGCTTCTCGGTGGCGAAGGCGAGCCAGCCACGCAGCTCGTCGTCCAGCGGCGCCCGCGGCCCGGCCTCGGCGGCCAGGCTCACCGGCACATGCAGCAGCGAGCACGAGGGGGCCAGCCACAGCCGGCCGCCGCGCCGCTCGGCCAGCGGCAGCAGGCGAGCCAGCGCGCGGTCGAGGTCGGTGCGCCAGACGTTGCGGCCATCGACGATGCCCACCGACAGCTCCTTGTGCGCCGGCAGCCAGTCGGCCAGCGCGGCCAGCTCGTCAGGCGCGCGCACCGCGTCCACATGCAGCGCCGCCACCGGCAGGCGGCAGGCGAGGTTGAGGTTGTCCGCCAGCGGCGAGAAGTAGGTGGCCAGCATCAGCCGCGCGCCGGCGGCGGCCAGCGCGATGTAGGCCGGCTCGAAGGCGGCGCGCCAGGCGGCCGGCAGGTCCAGGCCGAGGATGGGCTCGTCGATCTGCACCCATTCGGCGCCGGCCGCCTTCAGCCGCGACAGCAGCTGGCCATAGACCGGCAGCAGGCGGTCCAGCAGCGCGAGGCGGTCGAAGTCCGCCTTCTCCTTGCCCAGCCACAGGAAGGACAGCGGCCCCGGCACCACCGCCTTCACCGCATGGCCGAGGGCGCGCGCCTCCGCCACCTCGTCGAACAGCCGGCTGGAGGCGAGGGAGAAGGCGGTGTCCGGCAGGAATTCCGGCACCAGGTAGTGGTAGTTGGTATCGAACCACTTGGTCATCTCCAGCGCCGGGCGGCCGCCGTGGGCGGGCCCGGCACCGGCGCAGCCGCGGCTCCCGGCGGCCACGCCGCGGGCCAGCGTGAAGTGGCGCGCCAGTTCGCTCTCGCTGCCGTCGAAGCCGAAGCGCGCCGGCTCGCAGCCCAGCAGCTGGATGTGGTTGGCGACGTGGTCGTAGTAGGCGAAGTCGCCCACGGTGACGAAGTCCAGCCCGGCATCGCGCTGCAGCGCCCAGTGGCGCTGGCGCAGTTCGCGGCCGACGGCTTCCAGCGCGGCGGTGTCGATCTCGCCGCGCCAGTGGCGTTCCAGCGCGAACTTGAGCTCGCGTTGCGCGCCGATGCGGGGAAAACCCAGGGTGTGGCTGAGGATCACGGTTCTGCTCCGGAGATGAATTTCGAGGCTGGGCATGATTCCGTGGCGGCATCCATCATTCAAACGAAAGTTTTTCTGTGTTTGAATTAGAGGTTCTAATGTTCCTCGCCTCCCGCCATGAGCGCCTCCATCCTCGAACTGCGCCACCTCCGCACCCTGGCCGCGCTGCGCGCCGCCGGCAGCCTGACCCGCGCCGCCGATCTGCTGTGCCTGACGCAGTCGGCGCTGTCGCAGCAGATCCGCCTGCTGGAGGAGCGCTATGGCGGGCCGCTGTTCGAGCGCAAGTCCATGCCGCTGGTGTTCACCGCGCTGGGCGGGCGCCTGCTGCAGCTGGCGGACGCGGTGCTGCCGCAGGTGGACGAGGCGGAGCGCGACATCGTGCGGCTGGCTTCCGGCGTGGCCGGCGAGTTGCGCATCGCGGTGGAGTGCCACACCTGCTTCGATTGGCTGATGCCGGCGATGGACGCCTTCCGCAGCCGCTGGCCGGAGGTGGAGCTGGACATCGTCTCCGGCTTCCATCCCGACCCGGTCGGCCTGCTGCACCAGAACCGCGCCGATCTGGCGGTGGTGTCCGAGCCGGAGGCCGACGGCGGAGTGATCTGCCATCCGCTGTTCAGCTTCGAGATCGTCGCCCTGCTCGCCAACGGCCATGCGCTGACCGCGCGGCCCTTCCTGGTGGCGGAGGATTTCGCCGCCGAGACGCTGATCACCTACCCGGTGGCGGATGAGATGCTGGATCTGGTGCGCCAGGTGCTGGCGCCCGCCGGCGTCCGTCCGGCCCGCCGCACCACCGAACTCACGGTGGCGATGTTGCAGCTGGTGGCCAGCGGCCGCGGCGTGGCGGCGCTGCCGGAATGGGCGCTGCGGCCCTACCTGGAGCGTGGCTACGTCAGCGCCCGCCGCATCGGCGCCGAAGGCCTCACCGGCCGCCTGTATGCCGCCACCACGGCGGAGAAGGCGCTGCGGCCCTATGTGGCCGACTTCGTGCGGGTGATGCGGGAGCGCAGCTTCGCCGATCTGCCGGGGATCGCGCTGCTGTAGGCATCGGCGGGGCAGACATGCCCGAGTATGCTTCCGGCCTCATGCGGAGCGGGTTCCCGTCGGCCGCCCGCATGCGGCGGTCCGCGGGCCTGTCTTCACTGCTGTTGCTGATAGCCCTGCCACAGCGCTGCCGCGATCTTCTTCGCGAACTCGTCGGCGCGCAGCCGCAGCGCCTCGTTCTCCAGCTCGGCGGTGGTGGCGTGGAACAGGTCCAGCCACTGCATGAACAGCGTCGGCTCCAGGTCCGGCAGCGCGGCGTGGGCACGCATCGGCGAGCCGTGAAAGCGGCCGCTGCCACGCAGCATGCCGGACCAGAAATCCACCAGCTTGGCGAGGTGGGCCGGCCAGTCGCTCACATGGGCTTCGAAGATGGGCCCCAGCAGGGCGTCTTGCCGCACCCGGCCGTAGAAGCGGTGGACCAGGGTGGTGATTTCCTCTTCGGTGCAGAGATCCGGATTGACCATGGCGCGGCGGCGGAAAACGGGGCCGCCAGCATACGCCTTGCCGCGCGGCGGCGGGAGCCGGGGTTCCGCACTATGCGGAACGGCGTATAGAATGCCCAGCGCTTTTCCGCCCGCCTGGGCGAAAAGCCATGAACCCTCCATCGAAGGTGCCCCGGTCGCCATTTCCTGGCGGCCGGGGTTAAACGGGAAACAGGTGCGTCTGCGCCGCCTCGCGCGGCCGACCAGGCCTGTGCTGCCCCCGCAACGGTAAGCGGATGGGGCGGCTTCACGCCGGCATCGCCACGGATGCCGGCAGCCACTGCGCCACAGGCGCGGGAAGGCGAAGCTGCCTGCCGTCGGATTCAGCAATGAAGCCGATGGCGCTCCGCGAGCCCGGATACCGGCCTTCGATAGACCTTGGACGTCGCGGGAGTGCGTTGTCCGGGCGGCTTCCGCATGCCCCCGGCGCGCGGCTGCCGGTCCGGCCTCGTCCGCCCCGCGTTTTTTCGCCATCCGGCCGGCGGGGACGCCCGGCCGCTTGCAGGGACCGTATCGACATGGCCATTTCCATCCGCCCGCGCCTTTCCCGCGCGGCGCGCTCGCTTGTTTCTCCCTCTCCAGCCCAAGGCCTTGCCGCCGGCCTCATGCTGGCGCTGTGCGGCGCCGCCTTCGCCGACACCGGCAAGGAAACCGTGCTGCCGGAAGTCACCGCCACCGCCAGCGGCGAAACCGCCGGCCTTGGCCTGGAACAGCCGGCCAGCACCGGCAGCCGCCTGCGCCTCACGCCGCTGGAAACCCCGGCCAGCGTGGACCTGCTGGAGGGCGAGATGATACGTGCCCGCGGCGACGCCACCCTGATCGAAGCCGCCGCCCGCGCGCCCGGCATCACCCAGAGCGGCACCTCCGGTGGCGGCGCGCTCGCCGCCCGCGGCTTCGCCGGCAACACCTCGGTGATGCGGCTCTACGATGGCACCCGCATGTATGTTTCCGGCGGCACGGTGAGCTTCCCCTTCGATCCCTGGATGGCGGAGCGCATGGAAGTGCTGCGCGGCCCGGCCTCGGTGCTGTACGGCGAAGGCGCCATCGGCGGCGCCATCAACACCGTGCCGAAGAAACCCACGCGCGGCGCCATCGTCACCGAGGCCCGCGTCGCCTACGGCTCGGACGACACCTGGCGCACCGCTTTCGGCAGCGGCGGCGCGGTGGACGAGCACTGGTCCTACCGCTTCGACGTCAGCCGCAACCACAGCGACGGCTACGTGGACCGCGGCGAGTCCGACTCCCTCGTGGTGGCCGCCGCGCTGCGGCTGGACGTGTCGCCCGCCCTCAAGCTCACCCTGTCGCACGACTACGGCAAGCTGGAGCCGATGCGCTACTTCGGCGTGCCGCTGATAGACGGCGACCTCGACAGCCGCCTGCGCGACACCAACTACAACGTCGCCGATGCCAAGCTGCGCTTCCGCGACAACTGGACCCGCCTGGACCTCGAATGGAAGCCGGCAGACGAGGTGGTGGTGCGCAACCAGACCTACCGCCTGCACAGCCGCCGCGACTGGCGCAACGCCGAGGGCTACCGCTACAACCCCAACGGCACCATCACCCGCAGCAGCTTCCTGCTCATCGGCTACAGCCTGGAGCAGGTCGGCAACCGGCTGGACAGCACCTGGAACGGCCGGCTCTTCGGCCTGGACAACCAGCTGGTGCTGGGCTTCGACGCGAACCGCCTGCGCTACCAGCGTGACCGCAACAACGGCGCCGCCGCGCAGACGCTGGATGCCTTCGCCTTCAACCCCGGCAACTTCCCGGGCACGCTGACCAACGGCGAGCTGTTCAAGACCCGCACCGACACGCTGTCGGTGTTCATGGAAGACAAGCTGCAGCTCAGCCAGCGCTGGTCCCTGGTCGGCGGCCTGCGCTGGGACCGCATCGAGGTCGATCGCGAAGGCATGCGCAACGCTTCGGGCGCGGACTTCGACAAGACCTTCACCCACACCAGCGGCCGCATCGGCGCGGTGTTCGCCGCCACTCCGGCGCTGTCCTTCTACGGCCAGTACGCCACCGCCGCCGACCCGCTCACCGGCGTGGTCAACACCACCGCCCAGCAGAGCCAGTTCGACCTGTCCACCGGCGAGCAGGCCGAGCTGGGCGTGAAACAGCGCTTCGACGGCGGCCGTGGCGAATGGACCTTCGCCGGCTACTGGATCCGCAAGGAGAAGCTGCTGATCCGGGATGCGGATGACTCCAACGTCTACCGGCAGGTCGGCGCCCAGTCCTCGCGCGGCGTGGAACTGGCGCTGGCCTACGCCTTCACCCCGGCACTGAAGCTGGATGCGAACGGCACCGTGCTCAACGCCCGCTACGACGACTTCAACGAAGTGGCCGGCGGCGTGGTGGTGTCGCGCAGCGGCCGCACGCCCTCCGGCGTGCCGGAGCGGGCCGCCAACCTGTGGCTGAGCTGGGATTTCCTGCCGCAGTGGAACGCCGGCCTGGGCGCCCGCTACGTCGGCACCCGCTATGTGGACAACGCCAACAGCGCCAAGGTGGACGCCTACACGGTGGTGGACGCCACCCTGTCCTGGCAGCTGCGCCGCGACCTCCGCCTCAGCCTGTTTGGCTACAACCTGTTCGACCGCCACTACGCCCAGACCACCTACAACGGCAACAGCCAGTGGGTGCTTGGCCGCCCGCGCAGCGTCGAAGTGGCGGCGAACTTCAGCTTCTGAGCGGGGCGGCGATGAGATGGGCGAGGGGCGCGGGCGGCGGTTTGCGCCGGCTTGCGGCTGGAGGGGGCACGGACCATTGCGGCCTGTGTGTCCGACGAAGGCGCGGCAGTCGCGCTGCCACGGTCGCGCTGCCGGCCGGGCGTCGAACCCCCGCGCTGCTTGGCAAGCGGCATCGGCGCAGGCTTTCGCGCGAGCCTAGGCGTCTCGGCCCGACGCGGGCGATCACCGGCAAAACGTCATGACTGAGCACCGCTCCTTCTGCTTCTGGCCGCGCCTGCGCCGCTGGCTCTACCTCGTCCACCGCTGGCTGGGCGTGGGCGGCTGCCTGCTGTTCGTGCTCTGGTTCATCACCGGGCTGGTGATGATGTACGTGCGCTTCCCGGCGCTGAGCGAGGCCGAGCGCCTGGCCGGCCTGCCGCCGCTGCAGCTGGAGGGCGCGCTGCTGGGGCCGGACGAAGCCTGGCGCGCGGCCGGGCTGCCAGCCTTCCCGGTCGCCCGCCTGCGGCTGGAGATGCTGGCCACCGCCGACGGTGGCGCCGAGCCGGTGTGGCGTACTGCCGATGCCGGTTGGCCCATCACCCTGTCGGCGCGGGATGGCAGGATCATCCAGGCGGTGGATGTCGCCCGTGCCACCGCCATCGCCCGCCGCTTCGCTGATGGCGCCGAGGTCCGCTACCTGGAGACCCGCGAGCGCGACCAATGGACCCTGCCGAACGCCAACGCCTTCGAGGCGCTGCGGCCGCTGCACCGCTACGCGGTGGCGGACGGCGCCGGCACCGAGCTCTACATCTCGGCGGTGAACGGCGAGGTGGTGCGCGACACCGATCGCCACGAGCGCGGCTGGACCTGGCTGGGCACAATTCCCCACTACTACACCTTCGCCGTGCTGCGGGAGCAGCACACCGCCTGGCGGCAGACTGTGTTGTGGACCTCAGGCCTGGGCATGGCCGCCGCGCTCAGCGGCATCGCCATCGGCCTGCTGCGGCTACGGCTGCGGCGGCGCTACCGCAATGGCGCGGTGACGCCGCACCGCGGCTGGATGGCCTGGCACCACCTCGCCGGGCTGGCCGGCGGGCTGTTCGTGTTCACCTGGGTCGCCAGCGGCTGGGTGTCCATGAACCCCGGCGGCTGGCTGGCGCGCAAGGCCTTCCCGCCGGCGGCGCTGCAGGCCTACGTGGGCGAGCGCGGCGAATTCCCCTGGTCGGCGGACTTGCTGCTGCGCTTGCAGAGGGCGGCGGGCGGTGGTCTGCGCGAGATCGAAGCCTGGTGGTTCGACGGCCAGCCCATGCTGCTGCTGGCGGATGGCGCCGGCCGGCGGTACAGCATGGCGGCGGTGGAGGGCGCTGCGCCGGCGCCGAGCGAAGAGGCCATCGCCACCGCCGCCCGCCGTCTGCTGCCCGGCGCTGGCATCGCCCGCCTGCGGCAGCTCACTGAAGAAGACCGCTACTGGTACGGCCGCCGTCAGCCGGTGGTGCTGCCGGTGTGGCGGGTGGAGATGGATGATGCCGCCGCCACCTGGCTGCATATCGACCCGGCCAACGGCCGCCTGCTCGCCAGCAGCGACAGCGATGCCCGGTTGCGGCGCTGGCTGTTCAACGCCGCCCACAGCTTCGATTTCCCCTGCTTGCTCACCCACCGCCCGGCCTGGAACGGCGTGATGTGGCTGCTATCGGCACTCGGCCTCGTCGTGTCGGCGAGCGGTGCCGTCGCCGGCTGGCGCCATCTGCGCCGGCGCGCGGCGCGGCGCTGACGGCTGCACTGGCGGCAAGTCCTGCGCTTCCGCGGGCGGGAGATCGGCGGCGGCTTCCGTCTCCACGGCCGCGGGTTCCGCCTCCAGCACCACCTCGCGGCTGCGCTCCAGCTCCACGCTGTGCAGCCACTCCCGCCAGATCGCCACCAGCAGCGCCATCAGCACCGGGCCGACGAAGAGGCCGACGATGCCCATGGTCTTGACCCCGCCGACCAGGCCGAAGAAGGTCGGCAGGAAGGGCAGCTTCACCGGCCCGCCGACCAGGCGCGGCCGCAGCGTCTTGTCCACGATGAACAGCTCCACCGTGCCCCACACGAACAGCCCCAGCCCGGCCGCCAGCTTGTCCGCGCCCACCAGGTAGATGGATACCAGCGTGAAGGCCAGCGGCGCGCCGCCGGGAATCAGCGCCATGAAGGCGGTGACCACGCCCAGCAGCACCGGCGAGGGCACGCCGGCGATCCAGTAGGCGATGCCCAGCACCACGCCCTCGCCCAGCGCGATCAGGCCCATGCCGGTCACCGTTGCGCTCACCGTCGCCGGCACCACGCGCGAGAAGCGGTTCCAGCGCTGGGGCAGGATGCGCTCGCCGACGATGTCCAGCTGGCCGGCGATGCGCACGCCGTCCTTGTAGACGAAGAACAGGGTGATCAGCATGAACAGCACCGTCAGCCCCAGGTTCACCAGGTTGCCGGTGGCCGCCAGCGCGGTGCGGTAGATATTGCCCAGGTGCTCGCCGCTCAGCAGCTGCACCCACTCGCCCAGCGCATGCGGCTCGCCCAGGTATTCCTGCCAGTAGTCCGCCAGCCGCTCGCCGACCATGGGCAGCGAACTGATCCAGCCCGGCACCGGCGCGCCCACCCGGTTGGCCTGCAGCAGCCAGGCGATGAAGGTGCTGGCCTCCTGCAGGGCGTAGTGCAGCGCCAGCGACAGCGGCACCACCAGCACCACGATGACCACGATGAGCGCAACGCTGGCCGCCAGCGCGGTGTTGCCGCCGCACAGCCGCACCAGCCGGCGGTACAGCGGCCAGCTGGCGAAGCCGATGATGAGTGCCGCCAGCACCGGCACCAGGAAGCCGCTGAAGAAATACACCCCGGCAGCGAGGACGAGGACGAGAAGACCGCGGGCGATGAGCGGAGCTTGCAGGACAGGCGGCATAGAAAAGGCGCAAAAAGTCTCGGAGCGGGGCGCTTGGGCCAGGATCGCCGCCGGAGCGGGCAGGCAGACCGCAATATACCGGGCCAGGGACCATCCGGGCGTTTTATGCACCAGCCCGGTGCCGGGCGCTGGCCGCAGGCTGTCGGCGCCCGCCCGGCTGGGGCATGATTGCCCCTTTCCAGACACATCCCCGGCTTTACCGTTCCCGCCATGAAGCACGTCCGCACCTCGCCCAAGGATGAGTTCGCCGGCTTCGTCGTCGACCAGATGGCGGCCTTCGCCCCGGTGGAAGCGCGCCGCATGTTCGGCGGCCACGGCATCTTCCGCGATGGCCTGATGTTCGCGCTGATCGTCGACGGCCGCCTCCACTTCAAGACGGATACTGCCAGCGCCCAACGCTATGCCGCCCTTGGCCTGCAGCCCTTCCGTTACACCTCGCGCGGCCGCACGGTGGCGCTGGGCTACCACGAGGCGCCGCTGGAGGTGTTCGATCACCCGGCGCAGATGGCGGAGTGGGCCAGCCTGGCCTTCGACGTCGCCCTGCGGGCGGCGGCGGCCAAGCGCCAATGAACAGCCTGCGCGCGCTGCGCAAGGCGGAGGCCGCCTTCGGCCGGGGCAACGCGGCGCTGGTCGCCGGCGAACTGGAAACCGCCGAAAAGGCCTACCGCGAAGTGCTGAAGCTGGCGCCCGACCTCGCTGAAGCCCATGCCAACCTCGGCCAGGTGCTGGACCGCCGCGGCCAGCCAGAGCAGGCCGAAGCCAGCTACCGCCGGGCCATCCGTCTGGCGCCGGCCAACCCGCGGCCGTACATCAACCTCGGCGTGCTGCTGCTGGCGCAGAAGCGCCATGCCGAGGCCGAGGCCGCCTTCACCGCCGCCATCGGCCTGCCGCCGGCGCAGCCGGAAGCCTGGACCAACCTGGGCGTGCTGCATGCCAGCCTGGGCCGGCTGGACGAGGCGGAGCGCTGCCACCGCGCCGCGCTGGCGATGGCGCCGGAGTACCGGCCGGCGCGCTTCAACCTTGCCTATGTGCTGCTGCGCCAGGGTCGCTACGAAGAGGGTTGGCCCTGCCTGGAAGCGCGCGACTGGGCGCGGGTGCTGGAGGCCCACCTGCCGATGCCGCGCTGGCAGGGCGAGCCGCTGGCCGGCCGCCGGGTGCTGATCGGCTGCGAGGCCGGCCATGGCGACATGATCCAGTTCTGCCGCTATGCCATGCAGCTGAAGCAGGCCGGCGTCGCCGAAGTGACGGTGCTCTGCCACGCCGGGCTGAAGCGCCTGTTCGGCGGCCTCGCTGGTGTGGACCGCGTGCTGGGGCTGGACGAAGCGGTGCCGGCGGAGGTTGCCGAGGTCTGGATACCGGCGCTCAGCCTGCCGCATTGCTGCGGCACCCGGCAGGTGGCCGACATTCCGGCGCGGATTCCCTACCTGACGGTGGAGGCTGCGCTGCTCACGCAGTGGCAGGCGCGACTGAACGAGGTGGTGGGCAGCGAAGGCGGCGCACCGCGGGTCGGCCTGGTGTGGAAGGGCAACCCGCGCTTCGAGAACGATGCCGACCGCTCGCTGCCCGGCCTCGCCACCCTGGCGCCGTTGGCCGGGGTGGCTGGCGTGCGCTTCGTCAGCCTGCAGAAGGGGGCCGGCGAGGACGAGGCGCTGGCGCCGCCGCCGGGCATGACGCTGGCCGCGCTCGGCGCCGAGCTCGGCGACTTCGCCGACACTGCCGCGCTGTTGCAGGGGCTGGACCTGGTGATCGCGGTGGACACCGGCGTCGCCCACCTCGCCGGCGCGCTGGGCAAGCCGTGCTGGGTCATGCTGCCGGCCTACAAGACCGACTGGCGCTGGCTGGACGGGCGCGAGGACAGCCCCTGGTACCCCGGCGCCCTGCGGCTGTTCCGCCAGCGCGAAATGGGCGACTGGGCGCCGGTGGTGGCGCAACTCGCGGAGGCGCTGCGGAGCTTTGTTGTGGCGCGCTCCGGCACCTGAGCCGGCGAGCGGCATGGCGCGAGGACTGGGCCGAGCTTGAACCCCGCGGCCAGCGCGTATCCGCCCGCTTGCGACAGACGATGGCCGCGGCTTTCTCCCTCCGTCGGTTCGGCGCCGATCGACACCTGCTTCCCTGCTCCCGGGAACGCCGTTTGCATACCCTGGCGCCGCTCCTGGTCCGCTCGCAATTGCCATTTCCGGCTTCTATGGTTCAGGGAGTCGCAGCTGGCCTGGCTGCGCACAGCCGAAGGCGGCGGCGCTGCCTTCTTCCCGCTGATCCTGAACGAGGAGGCGTACCGATGAGTCTGGAAAAAGTGCTCTACCGCGCACATGCGCGTGCCACCGGTGGCCGCGACGGCCGCGCGGTTTCATCCGATGGCGTGGTGGACGTCAGGCTGACCACTCCGCGAGAACTCGGCGGGGGTGGCGGCGAGGGAAGCAACCCGGAGCAGCTCTTCGCCGCAGGCTATTCCGCCTGCTTCCTCGGCGCGATGAAGTTCGTCGCCTCCCGCGACAAGATCAAGATGCCCACCGATGCGGCGATAGATGGCAGCGTCGGCATCGGCCCGCTGCCCACCGGCTTCGGCATCGAGGTCGAGCTGAAGGTCTCGCTGCCCGGCATGGACCGCGCCGAGGCGGAGGCGCTGATCCAGAAGGCGCACATCGTCTGCCCGTACTCCAACGCCACCCGCGGCAACATCGATGTGAACCTGGTGCTGGCCTGAGCCGCCTCGGCGCGCGCCGGCCGTTCATCGGCGGTTAAGGGCCGGCGCGCAAGAATGACTCCCGTGACATCGACACGTCCTTTTCCTTACGGGAGACATCCAGCATGAACATCAGCAAGACGTTCCTCCTCGGCGGCATGCTCGCCGGCAGCCTCGCCCTGCTTCAGCCCGCCAGCGGCCAGGCGCAATACACCGGGCCTTCCACCCATCACGCCCCCGCCACCGTGGCCGAGATCCTGAAGAACCCGGTGGACGATCAGGACGTGGTGCTGCGCGGCCACCTGCTGCGCAAGGTCGGCAACGAGAAGTACATCTTCTCCGATGGCACCGGCGAGATCCGGGTGGAGATCGAAGCGGAGGATTTCCCGCCGGAACAGATCGACGACAAGGCCCAGGTCGAAATCCGCGGCGAGGTGGAGAAGGACTTTCTCGACAGCCCGGAGATCGACGTGGAGGCGCTGCGGAAGCTGCCGTGAGGGTGGGTTCCTGGTCCGGATTCCGACCAGGGGCGGCATGGGCCGGCTGTGCCCAGGCGGGCTGATCCCTTTCCTGAGTTCGACGTCGGAGCCTGCCAGGGGCGCGTGCGGGGAAACCGGTCGCGCGGAATGCCCTCGTGCAGGCTCGTGCCGGGCCAAGCTGAAGGGGGCAGGCTCCCGGGTACGCGCCGCCTTGCTCCCTTTTCCCTTCGCGGGAGAGGGAAAAACCAGCGCCTGCCCAGGGGGCGGGCGGCATTGCGGCAGGGGGCTTGTATGGGGCTAGCGATTGGCCTTCTTCCTCGACCTCTTGCGTCTCTGCGGCGTCTTACCGCCAGGTTCCGTCTCCGTCCGGCGCCATATTGCGGTGGAATCCAGGTCGCTTCCGTGCGGCTGAACCGCGGTAGCATTCCGGACCGCCAGCGCACCGAACCACCGATATCCCAAACCGGCAACACCCTAGACCGGCAACACCAGCACCGCCTCCAGCCCGCCCAGCGTGCCGCGGCCCAGTTCCAGCCGGCCGCCATAGGTCTCCGCGATGTCGCGGGCGATGGCCAGGCCCAGGCCGCTGCCTTCGGTGTTCTCGTCGAAGCGCAGGCCGCGCCGGCTGGCCTGTTCCAGTTGGGTGTCGTCCAGGCCGGGGCCGTCATCGGCGATGCGAATGCGCAGTTCACCGGCCGCTGCCGCGGCGTCCACCCTCACCGTGCTGCGCGCCCATTTGCCGGCGTTGTCCAGCAGGTTGCCCAGCATCTCTTCCAGGTCGGTGGGTTCGCAGCGCCAGTGTAGCTGTGCCGGCACCGTCTGCTGCCAGTCCAGTTCGCGCTCGCGGTGCAGGCGCTGCATCAGCGCAACGAGGTGGGCGATGCGGGGCGCCACCGCCACCCGCCGCAGTTCGCCGGCGCCACTGCCGGCGCGGGCGAGATGGCGGTCTATCAGGCGCGACATCGCCGCCACCTGGCCGCGCAGCAGTTCGCTGCCGCCGGCGGTGGCTTCGCCGCCCAGCAGGGCGAGCGGCTTCTTCAGCGCGTGGCTGAGGTCGGCGGCGTGGCCGCGGGCGCGGGCGACGACGCGGGCGTTGCGCGCCAGCACTTCATCCATTTCCTCCGCCAGCGGGTCAAGCTCCGGGCCGTAGCCGCTGCCCAGGCGCTCGGCGCTGCCGTCGCGCACCGCCGCCAGCGCGGCGCGTAGCCGGCGCAGTGGCGCCAGGCCCAGCCGCACCTGGGCGAGGGTGGCGATGACCAGGGCGAGGATGAGCAGCGCCTGCGTCAGCAACAGGATGCGGTCCAGCCGGGCGAGCTCCGCCTCGGTTTCCGCCGCCGGGCCGTAGACGTGCAGCATGGCGCGCTGGCCGCCGGCCTCCACCGGGACGGCGAGGCCGAGCAGGGCTTCGCCGCGCGGGCCGCGCAGGCTGCGCAGCGGAGTGCCGGGCGCCAGCAGGGAGGCGAGGCTGGAGGAGGGGGCTGAGGCGTCGGCCGGCGTCAGCCGGCTGTCCCACAGGGAGCGGGAGCGCTGCTCGGGGCCGGCGCCTTCCAGCTGCCAGTACCAGCCGGAGAAGATGCGGCTGAATTCGTCGTTGTTGCGGCTGCGCTCCGGCACGAGGCCGCTACCGCCGGGGGCGGCGAGCAGGCTGGCGGCGATGCGTTCAGCCCGTTCGTCCAGGCGTTGCTCCAGCCCGCGCAGCAGGGTGGCGTGTATGTTCTGGCGCAGCACCCAGCCGCCGGCGCCGCTCACCAGCAGCGCGGCCAGGCAGCCGAAGAGCAGCAGGCGGCCGCGCAGGCCGCCGCGCTCAGGCAGCGCCATCCTCCGATGGGCTGGCTGTGCCGGCGGCGCCCTCCGCCTCGGCGAGGCGGAAGCCGCGCCCGCGCTCGGTGTGCAGCAGCGGGTGACCGAGCTTGCGGCGGATGCGGCCGATGAGCACGTCCAGGGTGTTGGAGTCCGGGTCGAGATCGCGGGCGTAGACGTGCTCGGCGATCTCGCTGCGGCTCACCACGCAGCCCTTGCGCCGCATGAGGTGGGCGAGGATGCGCTGCTCCTGGGCGGTGAGGGCGAGCGGCTCCTCGTTCAGCGTGAAGCGGTCGGCGTTGCTGTCGTAGGCCAGCGGGCCGACCCGCAGCAGCGGTTCGGCATGGCCGCCGGCGCGGCGGGCGAGCACCCGCAGGCGCAGGGCGACCTCCTCCTGCAGGAAGGGCTTGGTGAGGTAGTCGTCGGCGCCGGCGTCGAAGCCTTCCAGCTTGTCGCTCCAGCGGCCGCGGGCGGTGAGGATGAGCACCGGCATGCGCCGGCCCTGCCCGCGCCAGTGGCGCAGCACGGATACGCCGTCCTGGCCGGGCAGGCCGAGGTCGAGCACTGCGGCGTCGTAGTCCTCGGTGCTGCCGAGGAAGGCGGCTTCCTGGCCGTCGCCGCACGTCTCGGCGACCATGCCGGCGGCGCGTAGGCCGTCGGCGATGCGCGCGGCCAGTCCGGCGTCGTCCTCGACGATCAGTACCCGCATGGCGTGTTCCTCGCAGCCGGCTTCAATCCGCTTCCTCCTCATGCAGGATGCGGCCATCCACCGCGTCCACCTGCAGCTCCAGGCCGCGGCCGTCGGGCAGGCGCAGTTCGATCTCGTAGTAGCGCCGGCCCTCGCGGTCGTGCTCCAGCTCCACCTCGTGCACCACGCCGCGGTATCGCGCCTGCACCATGTCCAGCAGGTCGGGCAGGGGCTTGATGGCTTTCATCGCGGTCAGCCGGCGTTCGCGGCCGCCCAGCACCTCGCCGCTGCGGGCGTCGATCTCGATCTCGCGCAGGCGGCCGTCGTCCTGGGCGATGCGCACTTCGTAGATGGGATGGTCGTCCTCGCCCTGCTCCAGCTCCACGTCCAGCACCTGGCCGGGGTGCTTCGCCAGCAGCTTGCGCAGCACGCCGGCCAGCGGCTGCAGCGGCGCGGCGGACTCGGCCTGGCGGCCCAGCTCGGCGCCGGTCTCGGCGTCTACCCGGATCTCCCAGCGCTGGCCATCGCCCTTCAGCAGCTTGATCTCGTAGTAGCGGCGGCCCTTGCGGTCGCGCTCCAGGTCCACATCCAGCACCTTGCCGGGGTGTTCCGCCTGCACCTTGGCCAGGATTTCCGCCAGCGGTTTCAACTGCCCGGCCTCCACCGCCCGGCGGACGACGTCATGCTCGCCTGCCTGGAGCAGGGCGGGCAGGGAGGCGAGACAGAGGATGAGGGCGAGGGCAGGGCGGCGCATGGGCGGATGCTGCGGCAGGAGACTTAAACGCTTCGTGAATTGTAGCGGCACGGCGGTGTTCACCCGCGCCAAAGCACGGCCGGAAGGGCAAGCGTGGCACCGCCGAGCAGGGCCTGCAGACCGCCGAGGACGCGCGAGCCGACAGTCGGGTCGAACAATTGGCTCACGATCAGGGCCCAGCCGCACAGGGCGTGGCAGTGGCTGTCGTTCGGCGAGATGATGTCCGCCGAGAACAATAAGGAGATGCCGCCGGCAGTAACCCCCAGGCCCAACACCAGCAAGAGCCCGGCCAGTAATCGCTTTGCCTTCATGGCTGCACTGTTCTCCGTACATGGCAGCTGGCGTTCCTGGTGCCGGAGCAGCGGACGGGCATGCTGCAGCGCTGCCAGATGCTCAATATGGGGTCCATGGGGAGAAAAGGGGTTTGAAATCCGGCCTGGAGGTGGGAGACGCAGGCTTATCCCGGCGCCAATGTGACAATGTGTGCGCCACGGCACTGAACAGGGGGCAGATAATGGCAAAAAAATGAAGAACTTGTTGTACCGCCCCCAAGCAGCGTGAACGATGAACACCCCCTCCCAGCCTTCCCCGCTTTCGCCCGAAGACTCTCCTCCTGCTCCTGCGTCTGACCTTGCGCCCGCGGCCCGGGACATCGCCCAGGCGCTGGACGCCGCCACGCTGGATCTGTGTGCGCTGACGGATGCGGCGCCCGGCGTCTCCGTCCTGATCGACCGCGAGGGCCGTATCCTCGTCCTCAACCGGGCGGGCGCGGAGCGCTTCGGCGTCGGCCAGCAGGCGGCGATAGGCACCAATCTGTTTTCCTACTTTCCCGCCGAAGTGGCCGAGAGCCGCCGGCAGCGCCTGCAGCGGTTGCTGGAGGACGGGCAACCGCTGGTGTTCGAGGACGAGCGTGCCGGCCTGTGTTACCGCAACTCGGCGGTGCCGGTGGTCGACCGCGACGGCGAGATCCGCCGCATCGCGGTGTTCTCGGAGGACATCACCGAACGCTGGACCGCCGAGCGGCGCTTGCGCGACAGCGAGGCCCGCTACCGCTTCATCGCCGAGAACACCGAGGACGTGGTGTGGCAGTTGGACACGGACATGCGCTTCGTCTTCATCAGCTCCGCCGACGAGCGCATGCGCGGCGTGCCCCGGGAGCAGGTGGTGGGGCGGCCGGTGACCGAGGTGTTCGGCCAGCGTGGCCGGGCCATCCTCGCCGAGGCGACGGAGCGCCGCCGGCAGCAGGAAGCGCGCGGCGAGGAGGTTAGCGCCAGCTTCCGCTTCGAAGCGCCACAGCTGCGTCACGATGGCACCGAGGTGTGGACCGAGGTGGTCTCCACCCGGGTGTATGACGAGGCTGGCCGGCTCACCGGCTACATCGGCGTCAGCCGCAACATCGAGGCGCGGCGGCGCTACCAGAGCACGCTGGAGGATGTGAACCGCCGCCTGCGCGCCCAGCTGGAGGAAATCTCCGCGCTGCAGGCGGAGCTGAAGGACAAGGCGGTGCGTGATCCACTCACCGGCCTCTACAACCGCCACTACCTGCACGAGACCCTGCCGCGCGAGCTGGCCCGCGCTCGCCGCGAGGCCTACCCGCTGGCGATGGTGATGGTGGACCTGGACTACTTCAAGGCCATCAACGACACCTACGGCCATGTCACCGGCGACCAGGCCATCACTCAGGCCGCCCGGGTGCTGCAGAAGCTGGCGCGCGAGAGCGACCTGGTGTGCCGCTACGGCGGCGAGGAGTTCCTCGCCGTGTTGCCGCGCATGGCGCTGGATGAGGCGCTGCAGCGGGCCGAACGCTGGCGCGACGCCATCTCCCAGGCCACGCTGCACAAGTTCGGCACCGAGATCCGCCTCACCGCCTCCTTCGGCGTCGCGGTGTTCCCGGAGCACGCCACCGGCGGCGAGGCGCTGCTGCAATGCGCGGATGCCGCGCTCTATGGCTCCAAGGACCATGGCCGCAACCGGGTGAAGGCCTACCAGCCAGGGATGTCGACCGGTTGAGCCCGGGCCGCCGGCCGGCATGCGCTCAGGCGCCGGCGCGGCGGGCGCCCCCGCCGCCGGTGCCGATCTCCGCCCGGCCCAGCCATTCCTGCAGGAACTCCACGCACACCCTCACCTTGGCCGAGGTGGACAGCCGCGAGGGATACACCGCCCACACGTCCGCCGGCTGGGCGTAATCCGGCAGCAGCCGCTGCAGGCTGCCATCGGCCAGCGCCGGCGCCACATCCCAGGCCGAGCGCAGGATGATGCCGTGGCCGGCCAGCGCCCATTCGCGCACGATCTCGCCGTTGTTGGCCGACAGCGGGCCGCTCACCCGCACCGTCTCCGCGCCCGCCGGGCCGTCCAGCGTCCACCGGCCGAAGTCCTGGTCGCGCTCGCGGATGACGATGCAGCGGTGCCGCGCCAGCTCCGCCAGCGTGGCCGGCGCGCCGTGGCGGGCGAGGTAGGCCGGCGCGGCGCACAGCACCCGCGCGTTGCGGGCGATGCGGCGGGTGATGAGGTCGGCCTCCCGCACCGCGCCGACGCGAATGTCCAGCTGGAAGCCTTCGCCGACGAGATCCACCGGCCGGTCCAGCAGCTCCAACTGTATCTCCAGCGCCGGGTGCTGCTCCGCCAGCGCCGACAGCGCCGGCGCCACATGGTTGCGGCCGAAGCCGGAGCTGGTGCAGATGCGCAGCAGGCCGCTGGGCGCGAGGCGCTCGGCGGACAGCGCCTCGCCCATCTGGTCCACATCTTCCAGGATGCGCTGCGCCCACTGGTGCACCACCTCTCCCTGCTCGGTGAGGCTGACGCTACGGGTCGTCCGGTGCAGCAGGCGGGCGCCCAGCGCGGCTTCCAGCAGGCCGATGCGCTTGCTCACCAGCGCCTTGGAGGCGCCGGTCTCGCGCGCGGCGGCGGCGAAGCCGCGGCAGCGCACCACGATGCAGTACAGGCGCAGGTCTTCCAGCTGGGGTCTGGTGTTCACGATTCGTGGTCAATGTGGTCACGGAAAGGAGGATTATACGGTTCATGAACCTCGCTATCCTGGGGGCCTGACGCTGCCCGAGCGGTACGCGCACCCCACAGCCAGGCGGCGCGGCCGCCACCCCGAGGAGGAGAACCGCATGAGCAAGACCCATCGCATCGCCGTCATCGCCGGCGACGGCATCGGCCAGGAAGTGATGCCGGAAGGCCTGCGCGCCGTGGAAGCGGCGGCGGCGAAGTTCGGCATCGCGCTCGAATTCACCCACTTCGACTGGGCCCACTGCGATTACTACCTGCAGCACGGCAAGATGATGCCCGACGACTGGTTCGCCCAGCTCAAGGGCTTCGACGCCATCTTCTTCGGCGCCGTCGGCTGGCCGGACAAAGTGCCGGACCACATCTCCCTGTGGGGCTCGCTGCTCAAGTTCCGCCGCGACTTCGACCAGTATGTGAACCTGCGCCCGGTGCGGCTGATGCCCGGCGTGCCCTGCCCGCTGGCGAACAAGAAGGTGGGCGACATCGACTTCTACGTGGTGCGCGAGAACACCGAAGGCGAGTATTCCGCGGTGGGCGGCAAGATGTACGAAGGCTCCGAGCGGGAGACGGTGCTGCAGGAATCCATCTTCACCCGCAAGGGCGTGGACCGCATCCTCAAGTACGCCTTCGAACTGGCGCAGAAGCGGCCGAAGAAGCACCTGACCTCCGCCACCAAGTCCAACGGCATCGCCATCAGCATGCCGTACTGGGACGAGCGGGTGAAGGAGATGGGCAAGGCCTACCCGGAAGTGAAGTGGGACCAGTACCACATCGACATCCTCACCGCCCGCTTCGTGCTCAGCCCGGAGCGCTTCGACGTGGTGGTGGCTTCCAACCTGTTCGGCGACATCCTCTCCGACCTCGGCCCGGCCTGCGCGGGCACCATAGGCATCGCGCCCTCGGCCAACCTCAACCCGGACCGGACCTTCCCCTCGCTGTTCGAGCCGGTGCATGGCTCGGCGCCGGACATCCACGGCAAGGGCATCGCCAACCCGATCGCCATGATCTGGTCCGGCGCGATGATGCTGGATTTCCTCGGCCACACCGCGGCGCACGACGCCATGCTCAAGGCCATCGAAACCGTGCTGGTGGAGGGCCCGCGCACGCCGGACATGGGCGGAGGCGCCAACACCACGGAAGTGGGCAAGGCGGTGGCGGAGGTCATCGCCCGCGGCTGAGGCCGGCGGCCTCCGCTACAGCGTAAAACGGCCGCGCTCCGGCACGGAGGCGGCCGTTTCAGTCATGCCGCCGGGCCAGGGCTCAGGGCAGCTGGTAGGGCTGGCCGAAGCGTGAGGTGTCGAACAGCCGGTAGTGCACCTCGTCCAGCTTGAGGAAGGGATATTTGCGCCGGTATTCCAGCAACTGGTGCTGGAAGTTCTCCCGGCCCTGAGTGTAGTAGCGCCACAGCATGGGCGCCGGCTCGCAGTTCAGGGCGAAGTTGCCGATGTACACCGTTTCCCCGGCGCCCACCTGGAAGCTGCCGCCAGCCGGGGCGCCATCCTGGGTCAGCTCGCTGCGGGACAGATCGAGAGCGAGCGGCGCCGTGTCCCTCGTCGCCCTGATGCGCACGCCGCTGAGCGCATAACTGCCCGGCGGCAGCTGCAGGGCATAGTGCTGGAGGCCTGGTCGCATCAACACCGCCTCCGGGCCTTCCGCTTCCATATCGCCGGCAGCGGCGGGAGGACGGCCGCCCCAGGGCAGGCGGTCGAAGGCGAAGCCACGCAACTCGGCGTGCTGGAAGCCGCCGCAGTTCCACCGGCGCCCCCAGTTGACCGCCAGCAGCACCACCCCCAGCGCTGACCGCTGCGCGGTGTAGTCGCTCTCGACAACTTCGGGGGCGAGGCTGGCGCGCTTCGTCACCGTGCCGCCGCAGGCCGCAAGCGTGGCGCCCAGGAGCAGCGCCGCCAGGACGCTACCGCAACGATAAAAGAACATGATGGAGCCATTGAAGGATGCGTTTCCCCGAGCATACTTCAATGGCATTGAAAATGGCGTTTGCTCTTGGCAGTGATTAGCGTTCCAGCGGCTGGGTGGCGGCGTCCGGCCGTTCCAGTTCGAAGCGGTCCGAGCTGCGGGCGTAGATACCGGCGCCGCCCATGCGCGCGATGGGCGCATGGAGGGCGATGTGTACATGGCCGCGTTCCGCATCCTGTACCAGGGCGTCGTCCACATGCAGGGCCACCACCTGGCCCAGCATGACGCGCTGATGTTCCGACACCGGAATGCTCTGCAACAGCCTGCATTCCAGGCTGGCGCTGCAGGCGGCGATGCGCGGTACCCCCACCGCCAGCCCGGGTGCGGTCTCCAGCCCGACGAGGGCGAGTTCGCTGCTGCCGTAGGCGAGGTCCGCCGCGGTGGCGTTCATGGCGGCGGCGAGGTGTTCATCCACCAGGTTGACCACGAATTCACCGCTGCGCTCGATGTTGCGCGCAGTGTCCTTCAACGGCTTTTCCGGGTGGGCGAGGATGCCCAGCGCGACCACCGCCGGATCGTGTCCCATGAGGTTGAAGAAGCTGAAGGGGGCCGCATTGACCGTTCCCTGCGGCGACACGGTGGTGACCCAGGCGATTGGGCGCGGCACTACCAGCGAGGTGAGCAGGCCATAGCGCTGCTTCTCGGTGAGCCTGTCCAGGCTGATCTGCATGATGTGTCCTGTGGGAGGCGCGGCAAGCCGGAATCGCCTGCCGCGCCGGGTGCTTGCGTAGGTCTTACTTCACCCGCTCGGCCACGCGCAGGGTCAGGTCCAGCATCTCGCCGGTGGCTTTGTTCTCCCGCAGCATGGCGGAAGCGGCCTCACGCATGTCCTTCAGCAGTGCGGCGCGTTCTTGCGCGGGCAGCTGGAAGACCTTGCCGCCCTGTTCTTCCCACAGCTTGTAGGCCTTGGCCTGGTCGTCGAGCACGAAGTCGTACAGCTCCGGCTCCAGCGCGGCGGCTTCCTCGCGCAGCATCTTCTGCAGATCGGCCGGCAGGGTGTCCCACCACTGCTTGCTCGCCAGCATCAGCTCGCCCATCACCCCGTCCTCGGTGGCGGTGACGTTCTTGACGATGTTGATGAGCTTGAGCGAGGTGAAGGCCGGCGGCGAGCTCTTGAGGCCGTCGATGGTGCCCTGCTGCAGTGCGGTGACGACCTCGCTGAAGTCCACCGGCACCGCGGTGGCGCCCATCAGCTCGACGCCCTTGCGCTCCACCCGGGAGGCCAGCACGCGCAGCTTGCGACCCTTGAAGTCGGCAACCTTGGCGCCCTCGAAGCGGGTCGCGAAGGCGGTATTGCCGTAGATGTAGGTGCCGAGGCCGACCAGGCCCTTGCTGGTGCCGATGTCGAGAAAGGCCTTGCGGAACTCCGGATCGCTGAAGGTGCGTTGAGCATGGCGGGCGTCGGTGAACACGCCGGGCATGTCCATGATCTGGTAACGCGCATCCACGCCCACCAGGTAGGCCGCTGGGCCGGTGTAGAACTCGATGGTGCCCAGCTGCAAGCCTTCGATCATGCGGGTATTGGAGCCGAGCTGGGCGGCGGGGTAGAGCTCGGTCTTGATGCGGCCGTTGCTGCGCGTCTCGACGCGCTTGGCGAAGCGCTTGATGGCCTCGGTCTGCACGTCGTTCACCGTGGCGGTGGCGAGCTTCATGGTGAAGTCGGCGGCATGCACGGCGCTGGCGCCGAGCACCAGCGCCAGGGCACCGAGGGAACACGCCAGGCGCGAGCGCAGGCGGCGGGGGGCTTTACCTTGAACAGCGGACATCACTTACTCCTTGTGGTCTTGGTGGCCGTAGCCAGGGGGTGGGCGTGGATCAACGGACGAACTCGGCGCCGACGAGCGACAGCCAGGGGATGAAACTGATGACGAAGAGGGTGATCACCTGCAGCACGATGAAGGGCACGAGGCCGGCGCAGATGGTGGAGATCTTCACGTTGAACAGTGCGTGAGACGTGAAGATGTTCAGGCCGAAGGGCGGGGTGAACATGCCGATGCTGAGGTTCACCGCCATGATCACGCCGAAGTGGATCAGGTCCACCCCGAGGTGGCTGGCCAGCGGCACCAGCATCGGCGTGAGCAGCACGATGGCCGACACCGGGTCGATCAGGCAGCCGACGATGAGCAGGAAGATGTTGATCGCGATCAGCACCATCCACGGGCTTTCGGCCAGACCGCCGACGGACTGCACCAGCGCCTGCGGAATGCCGCTGGTGGTCAGCACCCAGGAGAACACGCCGGAAGCGGCCACCACCAGCAGGATCTGCGCGGTCAGCCGGGCCGAGCTGATCACCACTTCCCAGATCTCGAACCAGCTGATCTCGCGGTAGAGGAAGCGGGCGACGAGGATGCCGTACACACCGGCGATGCCGGCCGACTCGGTGGGCGAGAACACGCCGGAATAGATGCCGCCCAGGATCACCAGCGGCGTACCCAGCGCCGGCAGTGCGCCCAGGATCAGCGCCACGGTTTCCACCGCGGTGCGCTTGGCCTCGGGCACCGGTTTCACCTTGCGGGCGTACCACAGGATGTAGAGCAGGGTGGCGAAACCCAGCAGCAGCGCCGGGATGACGCCGGCGGCGAACAGCTCGGTGACCGACTGCTCGGCCGAGGCGGCATACAGGATCATCAGGATGCTGGGCGGCATCACGCTGGCGATGCCGCCGGCCGAGGTCAGCAGGCCGAGGGAGAACTTCTCGCTGTAGCCGCCCTCGCGCAGGCTGGGATACATCAGCTTGCCCATGGCGGCGACGGTCGCCGGGCTGGAGCCGGACACTGCGCCGAAGAACTCGCTGGCGGCGATGGTGGTGATCGGCCGCGCCGCCTTGAAGCCGCCGCACAGCGACAGGATGCAGGCGACGATGCGGCGCGACACGCCGCCGCGCGCCATGATCTCGCCGGCGAAGATGAAGAAGGGCACCGACAGCAGCGCGAACTTGTCCAGCCCGCCGAACATGATCTGCGGGATCAGCGTGGGCGGCACGCTCATGAAGCCGAGGATGGCGGCGCCGGCGCTCACCAGTAGCACCAGATAGATTGGCAGGCCGGCGATCAGCAGCACTGGCGGCAGGATGGAGAGAACGAGAGGGATGCTCACTTCGCGCCCTCCGTGGCCAGGATGGCGTCATCCACTTCGGCCGGCTCGGCGCCCGGCAGCGGGCGGCGGGTGTCGGCCATCTGCAGCAGGCGCACCAGGCTGCCGGCGAGTGCCAGCGCGAAGCAGGCGAGGATGGAGCCGTTGGCGACTTCCTTCGGAAGCTCCGCCACGGTGGTGAGCTGCTGCAGGCGGGCCACCAGCGCCACGACCACATAGGCGTAGTAGGCCACGAAGCCGGTCGCGGCCACGCCGAACGCGGTCACCGCCAGCAGCAGGGCCCGCTGCAGCGAGGCCGGCAGGAAGGGGCGCAGGATGTCGGTGACCAGGTGTTCGCCGTTGGCGGTGAGGCGGTAGGACATCAGGCAGACCGACCAGATCACCAGCAGGGTGGTGACCTCCTCGGCCCAGAACAGCGGCGCATGGAACACATAACGGCCGACCACGTTGACGAAGTTGATCGCGATGGCAGCCGCGAACAGCAGGCCGGCGGCCACGTTCAACGTGGTGATCAGCCCGCGGGAGAGTTTTTCCATTGGACTTCCTCTTGGGTGAGTGGAACGACGGCCGTCGCAGCGGCCGCTTCGTGAGGAGGTGAGAGAAGGCTGCGGCGGTGTTCAGCCCCTGGCCGGGCGGACGTAGTTCACCGGCTGCTGCGGCGCTTCGTTCACCGTCAGCTGGAACACGTCCGGCCGGGCGTAATGGCCGGCCACGTCGAAGTCGAGCTTGCCGCGGGTGATTTCACCCATGTCCAGCGTTGCGGTGAGGATGCCCTCCTCGTCGAACAGCGGCCCGGCCAGTACCCGGCCGAGCGGGTCGACGATGGCGCTGCCGCCGCGCATCAGCAGGCTCTCGGGCGTGCCGTCGATCTGGCAGACGTAGTCCTCCGGGAAATCGCCACGGCGCAGCACCTGGCAGCTGGTGAGGACGAAGCAGCGGCCCTCCAGCGCGATGTGGCGCATCGTCGGCAGCCAGGACTCGCGGTCGTCGGCGGTGGGCGCGCAGTACAGGTTGATCTTCTTGCCGTACATCGCCATGCGCAGCATGGGCATGTAGTTCTCCCAGCAGATCACCGCCCCCAGGTTGCCGATGGCGGTTTCGTATACCGGCAGCGTGGAGCCGTCGCCGAAGCCCCACACCAGGCGCTCGGCGGCAGTCGGCATCAGCTTGCGGTGCTTGCCCAGCAGGCTGCCGTCCGGGCCGAAGAACAGCACCGTGCAGTAGAGGGTGCCGAAGTCGCGCTCGATGACGCCCATCACCAGATGCAGCCCGGCCTGTGCGGCGGCCTTGCCCAAGCGCTCGGTCACCGGCCCCGGCACCTGCACCGAACTGTCGAAGTAGCGGCGGAATTCCTCGCGCCCCTCCGGGGTGCGCACGCCGATGCTGACGCCGTAGTCCTGACCCTTGGGGTAGGCCGAGAGGTAGGCCTCGGGAAAAACGACCAGCTCGCAGGCCTGTCGGCCGGCTTCGGCGATCAGGCGCTCGGCCTTGGCCAGGCTGGCCTCCAGGTCGAAGGGAATGGCGCCGGCCTGGACGACTGCGGCTTTGATCTGCATTGCGGTTCTCCTGTTGTGGGCGGGTCGCCAGCGGATGGGCGAACTGTCGGTTAGTTTCGACACGGTTTAAGTATTGTTTTGTCGATTTTTTTCGTCAACCTATTTCTTTCGCTGCTGAGGCGTTTACCCCTTGATTTGGCGGACGAATGCGCACTAATAGGGTGCGTTACGCATCCTTTTGGGGCTTTTTGAGCTGGTGTTATGTGTTTTTTGTCGATATAAATAGACAAGCGATTGGAGCGGCCAGGATCTCTCTGTCGACAGCAATCAACAACTAGCGTAAGGTTCCGCCGCCTCACCTCTCGCATGGCATGGAACGGCGGAGTCACCACGGGATGGACATGGAAAGCAAACTGGCCCAGATCGGCATCAGCGGCACGCTGTTCAAGCTCTACGCGGCAGCGATCGAGCTGGGGGAGGCGCCCATCTCCGACGTCGCGGCGCGGGCCGGGCTGGTGCGCACCACCGCTTACGACGCGCTGTCGCGGCTGGAGCAGGAAGGGCTGGTGGTGCTGGAGAACCGCGGCAGCAAGCGCTATGTGGTGGCGGAAGACCCCACCGTGTTGCTGGAGCGGCTGGAGGCGCGCCGGCAGATGCTGGGCGAGCTGATGCCGCAACTGCGCTCGCTATACAACCGCGTCAAGGGCAAGCCCGGCATCCGTTTCTACGAGGGGGCGGAGGGCATACGCACCGCCCTGTGGGACACCCTGACGGTTACCGGCGAGCCCAAGGTGCTGCGCGGCATCCTCTCCATGGGCGAGCTGAGCGAGACGCCAGGCCTGGAAGAAATGGAACGCTTCATCGCCGCCCGGGCCTCCAAGGGCATCTGGCTCAAGGTGATCCGCTCCAGGCGCAAGGACGTGGAGCCCATCTGGCCCTCCAGCCTCGGCGACCTGCGCGACCTGCGCTATGCGCCGGATGACATGGTGCTGTCGATGACCACCTTCATCTACGACAACCGCGTCAGCCTGATCTCTTCGCGGCGGGAGAACTACGGGCTGATCATCGAGAGCGAGGAATTCGCCGCCATGCAGCGGCAGCTTTTCGATGCCCTGTGGAGCGTGGCGACGCCGACGCCGGACAGCGAATAGCGGGCGGCCCGCGCAAGGCGGAGAGGCTGCGCCTGGCCTCAGCCGCGCTGCCCCGGCCGGAATCCCGGCGGAAATCGGCGGAATGTCCCAGGCATCCAGGGCCGCAGCTGCCCGGCATCGCGCCAACACCTCCCGCACGCCGCTTGCGGCGCTGCCACATTCCGTCATCCCCCGACGCTAGAATTCGATCTTCATTTTTCGTTGAGAGCATCGAATGGAAACCTCGCCGTGCCTGGGGATAGATCTGGGGACCACCAACAGCCTGGCCGCGGTGTTCAGGGACGGACAGACGGAGCTCATTCCCAATGCCTTCGGCCATGTGCTGACGCCCTCGGCGGTCAGCCTGGCGGATGACGGCAGCGTGCTGGTCGGCCTGCCGGCGCGGGAGCGGCTGGCGACGCATCCCGGCAGCACGGCCACCGCCTTCAAGCGCTGGATGGGCACCGACCACCGCCTGCGCCTGGGCAAGCGGGAGTTCCGCCCGGAAGAGCTGTCCGCGCTGGTGCTGAAGTCACTCAAGCAGGATGCAGAGGCGGCGTTGGGCGTGGCGGTATCGCAGGCGGTGATCACCGTGCCGGCCTACTTCAACGAGGCCCAGCGCCGCGCCACCAAGGCCGCGGCCGAGATCGCCGGGCTGCAGGTGGAAAGGCTGCTCAACGAGCCCACCGCCGCCGGCCTCGCCTATGGCCTGCAGGAGCGCAGCGACCACAGCACCTTCCTGGTGTTCGACCTCGGCGGCGGCACCTTCGACGTTTCGGTGCTGGAGTATTTCGATGGTGTGGTCGAGGTACGCGCCAGCGCCGGCGACACCCGCCTGGGCGGCGAAGACTTCGTCCGAGTGCTGGAAGCCTTCTTCCTCGCCAGCTGCGCCAGCCTGGACAGCAAGCAGCGCGAACAGCTGGAAGGCTCGCCGGCCTTGTGGCGGATGGCGGAGCAGGCCAAGCGCGAGCTGTCGGAGGCGCCGGCGGCCAGCATGCAGCTGGTTCTCGATGGCCGCAGCCACGCCTGCGAAGTCAGCCGCGAGCAGTTCGAGGCCGCCAGCGCCGAGCTGATCGCCCGCCTGCGCCGGCCGATAGAGCGCGCCCTGGGGGATGCCAGGCTGGACCCGGGCGAACTGGCCGAGATCGTGCTGGTCGGCGGTGCCACCCGCATGCCGCTGGTGCGCCAGACCGCCACCCGGCTGTTCCAGCGCCTGCCACTGCGCACCATCAACCCGGACGAGACGGTGGCGCGCGGCGCCGCCATCCAGGCCGCGTTGCTGGCCCGCCACGAAGCGCTGGAAGAAGTGGTACTCACCGACGTCATGCCCTATTCGCTGGGCATCGTCAGCAGCGAGGAGGTGAACGGCCGCCGCTACGGCGACCGCTTCTCGCCCATCATCGAACGCAACATGCCGGTTCCGGTGTCGCGGGTCTCCAACTACAGCACGGTGGCCGACGGCCAGACCCGCATCCTGATCGATGTGCGCCAAGGCGAGTCGCCGGTCGGCAGCGAGAACCTCAAGCTCGGCGAGCTGGAGATCGAGGTGCCGCCGCTGCCCGCCGGCCACGCCACGGTGGACGTGCGCTTCTCCTACGACGCCAACGGTCTGCTGGCGGTGGATGCGCATGAGCTGGCCGGTGGCGGCAAGGCCTCCACGCTGATCCGCCAGCACGACGGCCGCCTCAGCGAAGAAGAGATCGCCGCCGCGCTGGCCCGGCTGGAAGCGCTGAAGGTGCATCCGCGCGAGCAGCAGGAGAACGTCTATCTCATCGCCCGCGCCAAGCGCCTGTACGAGGACAGGCTGGGCAACGACAGGCCGCTGATCCAGCAATGGCTGGCGGCCTTCGAGATCGCGCTGGACTCCCAGGACGAGCGCGAGGTGGCCCGTGCCCGCGAAGGTTTCCGCCGCGCGCTGGACAGCATAGACGGCAGCTTCGTGCTCTGAGGGCAGCGACATGCGCAATTGCTGGAGCGAGCTGGGACTGGACCAGGCCACCGCCGACAACGTTGTCATCAAGCGCGCCTACGCCCGCCTGCTGAAGCAGGCCAGGCCGGACGACGACCCCGAGGGCTACCAGCGCCTGCGCGAGGCCTACGACGCCGCGCTGGAGCAGGCCCGCTGGATGCGCCATCACCAGGCCCTGCTGGCGGCGGAAGCCGCTGAGGAAGCGCAGCCGGTGGTGCACGCAACCCAGGCGCAGGATAGTGCCCCTGCCGAAGACGGCGAGCCGGCCCGGCGGGCGGAGAGCGAATACGCCGCGGCCGACGTCTCCGCGGAAGCCGGGCCGCATGCCTCGTCCGGGTTGCCGGAGGAGCTTCATTTCGAGGTGCTGAACCCGCAGGCAGAGGCACCGGAGGCAGCCCGGCCCTCGGCGGAAACCGGGGCCGAGGCCGAAGAAACCCTGCCCGGCTGGTTTCCGCCCGAGCAGCTGGTGGAGTCGCTGCTGACGCACTGGCGCACGGAAGGCGACCAGGTGCTGCCCAGCGCCTGGCCGGCGCTGGTCGGCTACCTGGACGAACTGCCCTATGCGCTGCGCGGCGAAGCCTCGGTGCGCTTCGCCGACCTGGTGCTGGAACACGCCGACCTGCCGCAGGACTTCGCCCGTGCGCTGGCGACTTACTTCGGCTGGCTGA
>NZ_WUEI01000055.1 GCF_012911025.1 Azoarcus sp. TTM-91
ATCCGGATGAGTATCTGAATGCCGACTTGAAGGCTCGCATGAACGCGGGCGAACCCGTTCGGACACCAGAGGCGATGCAAAGCAAACTGCTCGGGCATCTGCGAAGCCTGCAAAAACAGCCTGAACGGATTCGGTCGTACTTCAAACACGAAAAGATTCGCTATGCCGCCTGAGCTGTTTGGTAATTTGTTGCCGGGTTAATAGCGTATTGCCTCTATGTTGAAAGTTGATCTTCCCGATGCTGGATAGTCGTACCTTTGCTTAGGGGATTAGCGCCATACTGGCCGCAAACCCGTTGAATCCAGCTCTGCTATGGGCCGACCGCGGCCGACGTATCGCAAAGCGAATACCACTACAAGAGCAGTCGCAAGAAGATCAATGCCGAAACCCTCACGGTGCGCCAGCAGGCGGCCGAAGTGGAGGCGGGCGGCAGCCTGACGCTGGCCGCCGGGCAGGACCTCACCCTGGTGGCGAGCGCCGCGCGGGCCGGCGACGAAGCCTATCTCTACGCCGGACGCGACCTCTCGCGCTGCTGGCGGCCGAGAACCAGGACTACTTCGTCGGTTCTGAACAATTCGTAACGGTTTGATTTAACGTCACAAAAGGCAAGTCCCGGCGGGCGGGAATTGCCGAAAAACGGTTAATATTCATCTGTTTCCTTGCAAATCCGGATCGCCGATGGGACCGAAGCCGAAGGGGCCGCAAACGGGAGAATTGTTTCGCTAGCCGCTAGTGTACTGAGTTAGAAATTTGTTGAACAAACAGCTCATCCGCTGGTCTCTTATGCCGTACGATTTGCAGCAGGAGGCGGCGGTGGGCAGACCGAAGGCGGAGATTGTGCTGAACGAGAGCGAGCGCGAGCAGCTTGAAGCCTGGATGCGTCGGCGTAAGACCGCGCAGGCGCTCGCGTTGCGGTCGCGGATCGTTCTCGAGTGTGCGACGGGTGTCGACAGCAAGATCGTCGCGCAACGGCTGTCGGTGTCGCAGCAGATGGTATCGAAATGGCGTAACCGCTTTGCCGCGAATCGGCTCGACGGCCTGCTCGATGCGCCGCGCTCTGGAGCACCTCGCACCATCGACGATGCCCGCGTCGACGCGGTCATTGCCAAGACACTCGAAACGGTGCCGAAGAATGCCACCCATTGGAGTACGCGCGGCATGGCGCGCGAGATGGGGTTGTCGCAGACGGCGGTCAGCCGCATCTGGCGCGCCTTCGGGCTGCAACCGCACCGGCAGGAAACTTTCAAGCTCTCGACCGATCCGCTGTTCGTCGACAAGGTCCGCGACATCGTCGGGCTGTATCTGGATCCACCGGTGAAAGCGATGGTCTTGTGCGTCGATGAGAAGAGCCAGATCCAGGCGCTCGATCGCACCCAGCCGATCCTGCCGCTCGCGCCGGGACTGCCCGAGCGGCGAACGCATGACTATATGCGCCACGGCACGACGACCTTGTTTGCGGCGCTCGATGTCGCCACCGGAGAAGTCATCGGGGAACTGCACCGACGCCACCGTAGCAGCGAGTTTCTGGCCTTTCTGCGCACCATCGAAGCCAACGTCCCGGCCGCTCTCGACATCCATCTGGTGATGGACAACTACGGCACGCACAAAACGCCAAAGGTCAGAAGTTGGTTTGCCCGTCATCCGCGTTTCCACGTTCATTTCACCCCGACCTCGGCCTCCTGGATCAACCAGGTCGAACGCTGGTTTGCCGAGCTCACCGAAAAACAGATTCGTCGCGGCACCCACCTTTAGACCCGCCAACTCGAGCAGGCCATCCGCGACTACCTCGATCGCTACAACGACGACCCCAAGCCATTCGCATGGACCAAATCGGCCGACGACATCCTCGTCAGCGTCGAACGCTTTTGTATGCGAATTTCTAACTCAGCACACTAGTGGAACTGATCAACGGGAATCATCCGCTCGTGAAGCTGGCCGAGTTGATCGACTGGAGCGTGTTCGAGCGGGAATGGGCGCCGCTCTTTCCGTCGGGCCGGGGACGGCCGGCGACGCCGTCCCGGCTCGTAGCCGGACTGCTCTATCTGCAGCACACCTTTGCCTGTTCCGATGAGGCGCTGATCTGGACCTGGCTCGAGAACCCGTACTGGCAGCACTTTTGCGGTGGGATCTACTTTCAGCACGAGCCGCCGATCGATCCCTCGTCCTTGTCGCGCTGGCGCAAGCGCATCGGTGAGGCAGGCGTGGAATGGCTGCTGACGGTGACCATCGAGCCGGCCCGGAAGGCCAAGGTGATCAAGGCGGCCAGCGTGGAGAAAGTCGTCGTCGACACGACGGTCATGGAGAAGGCTATCGCGTATCCGACCGACAGCCGCTTGCTGGAGCGCGGCCGCCAGCACCTGGTGAAGCTTGCCGACCGACTCGGCATCAAGCTGCGGCAGAACTACAACCGGCAGGCGCCGAGATTGGCTGGCCAGGTCGGACGCTACGCCCATGCCAAGCAATACAAGCGGATGCGGGCAACGCTGAAGAAACTGCGCACCCTGCTGGGTCGTGTCTGGCGCGACATCGACCGGCAACGAAGCACCGTGGCGTCGGAGCAGGCCGCCCAGGTGGAATCGATTCTGGCCCGTGTGCGACGCCTGCTGGAGCAGAAGCCGAAGGACAAGAACAAGCTCTACAGCCTGCATGCCCCGGAAGTCGAATGCGTTGCCAAGGGCAAAGCCCGGCAACCCTACGAGTTCGGGGTGAAGGTGACGGTAGCGACGACCCACCGGGAGGGCTTGGTGGTGGGCATGCGCAGCCTGCCCGGCAATCCGTTCGATGGGCACACGCTGGCCGAAGCCCTCGAGCAGGTGGAGATCCTCACGGAGCAGAAACCAAAGACAGTCTTCGTCGACAAGGGCTACCAGGGGGCCGAGGTGCCGGGCGTCAAGGTTTGGCGCAGTGGGTTGCGGCGCGGTGTCACCCGCCGACTCAAGCAGGACATCAAACGGCGCAGCGCCATCGAGCCGATGATCGGGCACATGAAGAACGAAGGGCTGCCGCGCCGGAACTGGCTTCGCGGCAGCTTGGGCGACGCGCTCCATGCCGTCCTCTGCGGTGCCGGCCATAACCTGCGGATGATCCTCCGGAAGCTGCAGCTTCTTCGCGCCCAGATTCTGGCTCTTCTGGAAATCTTGTCGGCCTTCCCGGCGACCTCGAAAAACCAACCCGCGTCGGTCGGATTCGCCACGTAACCAATTATTCAGGACCGACTAATGAATGGTCGAATGGTCGGCGCGCAATTTCCAAGAGGTGCACCCAAAAAGGAGGGGGCGGGAACGCTTCTCTGTGCCGCGAGCAGAGCGCAGGCGCACGGTGTCCGGTCGTGCTGACCAGCAGGAAGGCCAAGCGGTTGTCGGGTTTATAGGTGGCAGGCCCACTTACCCCACGTGTTAAAATCCGCCCTCGCAACAGTTCCAGGTCGCCGCATGATCCAGGTCACTCTCAACGGCCAGCCAGAAGTGCTGGACGACGGTATTACCGTGCTCGCGCTGCTCGAGCGGCGTCAGCTTGCGGGCAAGCGGCTGGCAGTCGAGCGCAATGGCGAGATCGTGCCCAAAGCGCGGCATGGCGAGACGGCGCTGGCCGAAGGCGACAGGCTGGAGATCGTCGTCGCCGTTGGCGGCGGCTGACGGCCGCGACGCCTTTCGCCCAGCGGGTGCTGCCCGCCCCTCAAAACTCCACAGACAGGTTTCCCCATCATGAACGAGCCCTTGGTGATTGCCGGCAAGGCCTATGCCTCCCGGCTGCTGGTCGGGACTGGCAAGTACAAGGATTTCGCCGAGACGCAGGCGGCGATCGAGGCCAGCGGCGCTGAGATCGTCACCGTGGCGATCCGCCGCACCAACATTGGCCAAAACCCGGGCGAGCCCAATCTGCTCGACGTGCTGCCGCCGGAGCGCTACACCATCCTGCCGAACACCGCCGGCTGCTATTCCGCGGACGAGGCGGTGCGCACGCTGCGGCTGGCGCGAGAGCTGCTGGACGGCCATTCCCTGGTGAAGCTGGAGGTGCTGGGCGATGCGCAGAACCTCTTTCCCAACATGCCGGAGACGCTGAAGGCGGCCGGAACGCTGGTGAAGGAAGGTTTCCAGGTGATGGTGTACTGCGCCGACGATCCCATCCAGGCCAAGATGCTGGAAGAGATCGGCTGTGTGGCGGTGATGCCGCTGGCGTCGCTGATCGGCTCCGGCCTGGGCATCATCAATCCGTGGAACCTGCGACTGATCATCGACAACGCCAAGGTGCCGGTGCTGGTGGATGCCGGCGTGGGCACCGCGTCCGACGCGGCCATCGCGATGGAACTGGGTTGCGACGGCGTGCTGATGAACACCGCCATCGCCAAGGCCGGTAATCCTGTGCTGATGGCGAGCGCGATGAAGAAGGCGGTGGAAGCCGGCCGCGAGGCCTTCCTTGCCGGCCGCATGCCGCGCAAGTTCTACACGGCCGACCCCAGCTCGCCCACCAGCGGACTCATAGGCTCGTGAGCGTTGAGCATGAAAAGGTCGAGTTGATCGGCCAGGACAGCCCGGAGCAGCGCTTCTCCAGCCGCAGCATCCGCAGCTTCGTGCTGCGCCAGGGGCGGATGTCGGTGGCGCAGCAGCGCTGTCTGGAAGAGGTGCTGCCGCGAATCGGGCTGAAGTACAGCATAAGCGAGAAGCTGGACCTGGACGCCGCTTTCGGCCGCCAGGCGCCGCACATCGTCGAGATCGGTTTCGGCATGGGCGAGACCACGGCGAAGATCGCCGCTTCCATGCCGGACAAGGACTTCGTCGGCATCGAGGTGCATGGCCCCGGCGTCGGCAGCCTGTGCAAGCTGGTGGCGGATGGCGACCTGCAGAACGTGCGCATCATGCAGCACGACGCGGTGGAGGTGCTGCGCGACATGGTGCCGGACGGTTCGCTCGCCGGCGTGCATCTGTTCTTCCCCGATCCCTGGCACAAGAAGCGCCACCACAAGCGGCGCATCCTGCAGCCGGACTTCGTTGCCCTGATCGCCGCCAAGTTGGCGCCGGGCGGCTATTTCCACTGCGCCACTGACTGGGAAGAATACGCAGTCTGGATGTTGGAGGTGCTGTCGGCGGAACCCTTGCTGCAGAACTCCGCCGAAGCCTATGCCCCGCGGCCGGACTACCGGCCGCTGACCAAATTCGAGAACCGCGGCCTGAAGCTGGGCCATGGCGTCTGGGACCTGGTGTTCCGCCGCCGCTGAAACAGGCGCGCCCTCCCCGGTGCGCTTTACGTAGGGAGAGGAAAGCTTGTTTCGATTGATAGGTCGTCTATTCAAGGGCCTGTGGTGGGCCCTGGATCTGGTGCGCCGCACCGCTCTCAACCTGGTGCTGCTGGCGGTGCTGGTGGCGGTGGTCGCGGTGCTGATGCGGCCGGCGCCGGGCGTGCCGCAGGGCGCCGCGCTGGTGCTGCGGCCCGCCGGCGCGCTGGTGGAGCAGGCGGCACTGGTCGAGCCGCTGAACGTGCTGCGCGACGGCGGCGTTTCCACCGAGCAGGCGGTGCTGCCGGATCTGCTGGAAGCCATCAATGCCGCCCGCGACGATGAGCGCATCACCGGCCTGGTCATCGAGACCGACGGCCTGAGTGGAGGCGGCCTGTCCAAGCTGGCCGAGCTGCGCGCTGCGGTGCTGGCCTTCAAGGGCGCCGGCAAGCCGGTGCTGGTGCGCGGCGAGCGCTACACCCAGGCCCAGTATTACCTCGCCTCCGCCGCCGACGAAGTGCGCATGTCGTCCGATGGCTTCGTGCTGCTGCGCGGTCTGGCGCGCTACAACACCTACTTCAAGGGCGCGCTGGATACGCTGGGCGTGAAGGTGCATGTGTTCCGCGTCGGCGAGTACAAGTCCTTCTCTGAGCCCTTCACCCGCAGCGACATGTCCGAAGAGGACCGCGAATCCTCCCGCGACTTGCTGGATGCCCTGTGGAACGCCTTCCGCACCGACGTGGCCGTCACCCGCAGGTTCTCTCCGGACGTGCTGGACGGTTATGTGACGGGTTACCGCGACGTGCTGGCGGCGGCCGGCGGCGATGCGGCCAAGGCGGCCAAGACGGTCGGCTTGGTGGACAAGCTGGATTCCCGCGATGAATGGCAGGCAGACCTCATCGCCCGCTTCGGCGCCGATGGCAGCGGCAAGGACTATCGCCAGATCGACACCGGCGGCTACCTGGCGGCGGTGCGCAGCGGCTTGTCGCGCCCGCCGGCCAAGGTGGCGGTGCTGGTGGCGCAGGGCGCCATCGTCGATGGCGAGCAGCCCGGCGGTTCGGTGGGCGGCGACACCTTCGCCCGCATGATCCGCGAAGCGCGCGAGAGCGACGCGGTGAAGGCGCTGGTGCTGCGCATCGACAGCCCGGGGGGCAGCGCCTGGGCCTCCGAACTGATTCGCCGCGAGCTGGAGCTCACCCGCCGGGCGGGCAAGCCGGTGATCGCCTCCATGAGCTCGGTGGCCGCTTCCGGCGGCTACTGGATCGCCACCGGCGCCGACGAAATCTGGGCGGCGCCGACCACGCTCACCGGCTCCATCGGCATCTTCGGCATCTTCCCCGAGTTCGCCGAGCCGATGAAGCGCCTGGGGTTGACGGTGGATGGCGTGGCCACCGCGCCGCTGGCCGGCGCCTTCGACCCGCGCCGGCCGCTGGACGAAGCGGCTGCCGAGGCGATGCAGCTCGGCATCGAACACGGCTACCGCCGCTTCCTGGAAACGGTGGGCACCGCGCGCAACATGCAGCCGGAGGAAGTGGACAAGGTTGCCCGCGGCCGGGTGTGGACTGGCGAGGCAGCCGCCAAGCTGGGATTGGTCGATTCCCTGGGCGGGCTGGATGCGGCGGTGGATGCGGCGGCCAAGCGCGCCAAGCTGACCGAGTACGAGGTGGTGTGGCCCATGGTGGGCGCTTCGACCAGCCAGGTGCTGCTGCAGCGCCTGCTGACCAGCGTCGGCCTGGAGGCGCCGGCGGCGCCCGCTGGTTCCGCCCTTGGCCAGATGCTGGACGGGCTGCAGGCGCAGGCGGCCGAGCTGCTGCGCTGGAATGATCCGCAGAACCTCTACACCCACTGCTTCTGCGAAGCGCCCTGAGGCGGTTTGCAGCAGGAGGCGCTGCCGCGGGCCGCGGCGGCGCCGTCACCGGGGTGTTTTCAGCGCGGTCGGCGCGCGTCGGGGCGGCAAGCCTAGGGCGCGCTCAATCCTTCAGGAACAGCTGTAGCAGATCGTTGAGGAAGCGGCAGCCGCGCTCGGTCGGGCGGATGAAATCGTTGCCGACCTCCAGCAGGCCCTGGGCTTGCGCCTGCTTCAGTTCGGCCGCTACCGCCGCCAGCGGCAGGCCGGTGCGGCTGGCGAACAGGCTGCTCTGGAAACCGCCGGTGAGGCGCAGCGTGTTCATCATGAATTCGAAGGGCAGCTCTGCCACGCTCACCTCCCGCCTTTCCTGCACGAAATCGCCCTTGGCGGCGCCTTCGAGGTAGCGTGCGGGGTGCTTGTGCCGCATCTCGCGCACGATGCCTTCGTGGCTGGAGAGCTTGCCGTGGGCGCCGGGGCCTATGCCCAGGTAGTCGCCGAAACTCCAGTAGTTGAGGTTGTGGCGGCTGTGCTGGTGGGGGCGGGCGAAGGCGGAGGTTTCGTAATGCTCGAAGCCGGCCGCGGCCAGCCGGCTTTCGATCGCGTCCTGCATGTCGGCGGCGGCGTCTTCGTCCGGCACCGGCGGCGGGCTGTGGCCGAAGGGCGTGTTCGGCTCCATCGTCAGGTGATAACAGGAGAGGTGGCCGGTGCCGAAGGCCAGCGCCGTCTCCAGGTCGGCCAGCGCCTGCGCCAGGCTCTGCTCCGGCAAGGCGTACATGAGGTCGAGATTGACGCGCTCGAAGCTGGCCTGGGCGATCTCTATCGCCCGCCTGGCCTCGTCGCCGCCGTGGATGCGGCCCAGGCGGACGAGCATGGCGTCGTCGAAGCTCTGGATGCCGAGGGAGAGACGGTTGATGCCGGCGGCGCGGTAGTCGCGGAAGCGTGCCGCCTCCACCGTTCCGGGGTTGGCCTCCAGCGTGATTTCCGCCAGCGGGTCCAGCGGCAGGCGCATGCGGATGGCGGTCAGCAGCGTGTCCAGGCCGGCGGCGGAGAGCAGGCTGGGCGTGCCGCCGCCGATGAAGATGCTGTGTACCCGCCGCCCCCACACCTGCGGCAGCGAGGCTTCCAGATCGGCCACCACCGCCTGCAGCCATTCGGCCTCCGGCAAGGTGCTGCCCTCGCCGCGCACCGTGTGCGAATTGAAGTCGCAATACGGGCATTTGCGCACGCACCAAGGGAAGTGCACATACAGGGCCAAGGGTGGAGGGGCGCTGAGCTGGGGGCGTTGCGGCAGCGGAAGGGGGGAATCCAGCCCCCGTCCGGCCGGGGCGATGGGGATGATGCGGCGTTCGTTCACAAGGGGTGGTACTTGAGGCGGTCCAGCAGGTGGCGCATGGCGGCGCCGCGATGGCTCAGGGTGTTCTTCAGCGCGGCGTCCAGTTCAGCCGCGCTCTGTTCCAGGTCGGGCAGCCAGAACAGCGGGTCGTAGCCGAAGCCGCCTTCGCCGCGGGCGGCGTGCAGGATGGTGCCGTGCCATTCGCCGTCGGCGATCAGCGGGCGCGGATCGTCGGCATGGCGCACCAGCACCACCGCCGAGTAGAAGTAGGCGCGGCGCTCGTCGGCTTCCTCGTAGGCGGCCAGCTGTTCCAGCAGCAGGGCGTTGTTGCGCGCGTCCGACTTGGGTTCGCCGGCGAAGCGGGCCGACAGCACGCCGGGCGCGCCGCCCAGGGCGGCGACGCAGAGGCCCGAGTCGTCCGCCACCGCCGGCAGGCCGGACAGCGCGGAAGCGTGGCGGGCCTTGGCCAGCGCGTTCTCGACGAAGGTGGGATGCGGCTCCTCCGCTTCCGGGATGCCCAGTGTGGCCTGCGCCACCACCTCGATGCCGAGCGGCGCCAGCAGGGCCTGCATCTCCACCGCCTTCTTGGCGTTGTTGCTGGCGAGGACAAGGCGTTTGGCGTTCACTGCGGCTTCCTCCGGGTGCGCTGGGTTGGCAGGGGGCGGCGATGGCTCATGCGGACGCCCCGGCCAGCGCGGCCTTCTGCAGCTCGATCAGCCGGGCGATGCCGTTTTCGGCCAGGCCGAGCAGGGCGTCGAGTTCGGCGCGGGAGAAGGGGGCGCCTTCCGCCGTGCCCTGGACTTCGACCAGCCCGCCGGAACCGGTCATGACCACGTTCATGTCGGTCTCGCAGTCCGAATCTTCAGGATAGTCCAGGTCCAGCACCGGTACGCCGCGATAGATGCCGACAGACACGGCGGCAACGAAATCCTTCATCGGGTTCGCCGCCAGCAGTCCCTTGGCGACGAGCTGGCTCAGCGCGTCATGCACCGCCACACAGGCGCCGGTGATGGCGGCGGTGCGGGTGCCGCCGTCGGCCTGCAGCACGTCGCAGTCTATGGTGATCTGGCGTTCGCCCAGCGCGACCATGTCCACCACCGCGCGCAGGCTGCGGCCGATCAAGCGCTGGATTTCCTGGGTGCGGCCGCTCTGCTTGCCCTTGGCCGCCTCGCGGGCGCTGCGGGTGTGGGTGGCGCGCGGCAGCATGCCGTACTCGGCGGTGAGCCAGCCCTGGCCCTTGCCGCGCAGGAAGGGCGGCACGCTCTCTTCCACGCTGGCGGTGACGAGGACGCGGGTGTCGCCGAACTCCACCAGCACCGAGCCTTCGGCGTGGCGGGTGTAGCCCCGGGTGAAGCGGATGGGGCGGAGTTCGTCGGCTTGGCGCTTGCTGGGTCGCATCGGGGATTTCCTGCTCAGTTGCGGTTGAATTTCTGGATGGTCGAGTTGATCTCGGCGATGGTGCGCTCGATTTCGTCGTCGCTGAGGTCGATGTTCGGCGCGCCGGAGGCACTGCCGCGGCCGCGCTGGAAGGTGTCCATGCGGGTGTTGAAGTCATCCAGCGCCATGGTCTGGGTGGACACCGCGGCCGGCGTCGGCTGGCCGGCGTCCTCATGCCAGGCCATGGCGATCATGGAGAGATTGTCGCAGCCGTCGCCGGCGATGGTTTCCGCCCGGCTCATCATCTTGGGCACCGCGCTCATCACGTTGCCGCCGAGCAGGCCGAGCACCACGCCCTCGTTGCCCAGCGGCCCCCACAGGCCGTCGGTACACAGCGCGATGAGGTCGCCGTCCTGCAGCGGGGTTCGGCGTGAGAACTCGATCTGCGGCAGGTGCGAGCCGCCGAGGCAGGAGTAGATGCGGTTGCGCCCCGGGTGGCGGGCGGCGCCTTCGGCATCCAGCAGGCCCTGGTCCATCATCAGCTGCACGCGGGAATGGTCGCGCGTCTGCGCGGCGACGCGGCCCTGGCGCAACAGGTAGAGGCGGGAATCGCCGGCGTGCGCCCAGGTGGCGCAATTCTCCTGGACCACGCAGGCGACGATGGTGGTGCGCGGAGCCTCGGGCAGGTTCTTGTCGAAGGCGTAGTCGAGGATGGCGCTGTGGGCGCGGCTCAGGGTGCGCGACAGGAACAGCGCCGGGTCCAGCAGCGCCGGCTGGGCCTCGCGCTGGAAAGCCTGGGTGATGAACTGTACCGACAGGTGGGCGGCGACCTCGCCGTGCAGATGGCCGCCCATGCCGTCGGCGATCAGCATCAGCAGCGCGTCGCGCGAATAGCAGTAGGCGATGCGGTCCTGATTGGTCTTGCGCCGGCCTATCCGGCTTTCCTGGTAGATGGTGAATCGCAAGGGCGCGCTCCTAACGCTTGCCGATGAAGGACTTCAGACGCGAGCCCAGATCGGTGAACCAGCTCGCCGGCATCGCTTCGCCGGCCTCTTTCTGCATCAGTGCCTTCTGCAAGGTATACACGCTCTGCGGCCGTGCCAGCGGGTCCAGCCGCAGGCACCAGTCCACCAGCTCCAGCAGCTGCGGGCTGTAGCGGGAGGCGTGCTGGCGGGTGATGGGCTGCAGGGTATCCTGCTTGACGCGCTCGTCCGAGCGCGGCGGCGCGGTGCCGACGATACAGGCGTACATGCTGGCGCCGACGCTGTAGATGTCGCTCCACGGGCCCAGTGCCTCGCGGTTGGCGAACTGCTCCGGTGAGGCGAAGCCGGGGGTGTACATCGGCTTCAGCATCGGCTGGTCCAGCGCCAGCGTCTGCCGGGCGGCGCCGAAGTCCAGCAGCACTGGCGTGCCGTCGTTGCGCAGGTAGATGTTGGAAGGCTTGATGTCCAGGTGCAGCAGCTTGTGCGCATGCACCTCGCGCAGGCCGTTCAGCATGCGGGTGAAGATGGCGCGGATGAAACGCTCCTTCACCTCGCCCTTGTGCTTCTGGATGTAGTCGTGCAGCGTGCGGCCGCGCTCGAACTGCATCACCATGTACACCGTGTTGTTGGCGCGGAAGAAATTCAGCACCCGCACGACATTGGGGTGCATCAGCTTGGCCAGCGAGCGGCCTTCCTCGAAGAAGCACTTCATGCCGTAGCGGAAGGCCGGCATGTTCTCGTCCGGAACCCGCGGCTCCACCTCGCCATCCTTGCGCAGGGCAAGGGAGTTCGGCAGGTATTCCTTGATCGCGACGGGGATGCCGTCCTGGTCGAAAGCCAGGTAAACGATGGAGAAGCCCCCCAGCGACAATTGCCGCTCGATACGGTACTGGTCGAGCTGAAAGCCGTGGGGCAGGGCGCAGTTGGCTTGAGGCGGCATCTTGGGGGGCGCTAAGATTCGGCTTTCCGCGGCACATTTATCCTGAATGGGGCCTGCAGTGTAAACGATCGCAGGTCCCCGGAGACCCTTACCCATGATCCATAGCATGACCGGCTTCGCGGTGCAGACCCGCGATCTGGGGCCTGTCAGCCTCCATCTCGAGCTGCGCAGCGTCAATTCCCGCTACCTGGACCTCACCTTCCGCATCGTCGAGGACCTGCGCCAGGCCGAGCCGGCCATCCGCGAGCAGCTTTCCGCCCGGCTCACCCGCGGCAAGGTGGAGTGCCGCCTCAACCTGCACACCAGCGATGCCGCGCCGCGCAGCCTGGCGCTGAATGGCGCGCTGCTGGCCCAGCTGGTGGATGCGCAGGCCGCGGTGAAGGCGCAGTTCGCCGATGCTGCGCCGTTGTCGGTGGCCGAGGTCATGCGCTGGCCCGGCATGCTGGCTGACGACAGCATGGCCTTCGAGCAGATGCAGCCGGCCATCGCCGCGCTGGCCAAGGCCGCGCTGGACGAACTGGTGGCCACCCGCCGGCGCGAGGGCGAGAAGCTGGCCGACATGATCCGCGAGCGCGTCACCCGCATGCGCGAACTGGTCGCCCAGGTGGAGCCGCGCATGCCGGCCATCATCGGCGAGTACCAGGACAAGCTCACCGCCCGCCTGCGCGACGCGGTCGCCTCGCTGGACGAGGACCGCATCCGCCAGGAAGTCGCGTTGTTCGCCCAGCGCATCGACGTCGCCGAGGAACTGTCGCGGCTGTCCACCCACCTCGACGAGGTGGAGCGCATCCTCAAGGCCGGCGGCGCCGCCGGCAAGCGGCTGGACTTCCTGATGCAGGAGCTCAACCGCGAGGCCAACACCCTGGCCTCCAAGTCCGCCGCCACCGACGTCACCGGCGTCGCCATGGAACTGAAGGTCCTGATCGAGCAGATGCGCGAGCAGGTGCAGAACATCGAGTAGGAGGGCGCGCCATGCCGGGAACCCTGTTCATCGTCACCGCGCCCTCGGGCGCCGGCAAGACCACCCTGGTGCGCGGGCTGCTGGATCGCGATCCGCAGGTCCAGCTCTCCATCTCCTACACCACCCGCGCGCCGCGCCCCGGCGAGCAGAACGGCCGCGAGTACCACTTCGTCGACGTGCCCACCTTCCGCGCGCTGCGCGACCGCGGCGAGTTCCTGGAGTGGGCGGAGGTGCATGGAAACTACTACGCCACCTCCAAGGTCTGGCTGAGGGAACAGATCCAGGCCGGGCGCGACACCTTGCTGGAAATCGACTGGCAGGGCGCGCAGCAGGTACGCAAGGCCTTCCCGGAAGCGGTGGGCGTGTTCATCCTGCCGCCCTCGCTGGAGGAACTGGAGCACCGCTTGCGCGGCCGCGGCACTGACAGTGACGAAGTCATCAGCCGCCGTCTGCTTGGCGCCCGCGGCGAGATGCGCCATGTAGGCGAGTTCGACTACGTTATAATTAACAACGAGTTGCAACTTGCATTGGACGATCTCGTTGCAGTCGTCCGCGCCGCGCGCCTACGCTACGGCAACCAACACCTGCGGCATCCGCAGTATTTCGCATTTCTCGAACAGGACTGACCATGGCCCGTATTACCGTCGAAGACTGCCTGAAAAGGATCCCGAACCGCTTCCAGCTGACCCTGGCGGCGACCTACCGTGCGCGCCAGCTGACCGCCGGCGGCACGCCGCAGCTCGAGCTGGACTCCGCCGACCGTGACAAGCCCACGGTGATCGCCCTGCGCGAAATCGCAGCCGGCAAGGTCGGCCTCGAGATGCTCAACCGCGGCCAGGCCTGACCCCGTTGCAGGGGGAACGCGCAATGGAAGCCGCCGCCATTCCGGTCCCCCAGCCGCCTGCCTCTCCGCCCACGGGCGAAAGCGCAGTGGCGGCGAACTTTGCACGGCTGAAGCTCAAGCTCGCGAGCTACCTGAAGCCGGAAGACGTCGCCCGCATCGAGGCGGCGTATCACTTCTCCACCGCCGCGCACGAAGGGCAGTTCCGCATCAGCGGCGAGCCCTACATCACCCATCCGGTGGCGGTGGCGGACATCGTCGCCGACTGGAACCTCGATCCCCAGGCGCTCATCGCCGCGCTCCTCCACGACGTGATGGAGGACACCCACATCTCCAAGCAGGAGATCTCCGAGCGCTTCGGCAAGGCGGCGGCGGAGCTGGTGGACGGCCTCTCCAAGCTGGACAAGATCGAGTTCCGCTCGCAGGAAGAGGCGCAGGCGGAGAACTTCCGCAAGATGCTGCTGGCAATGGCGAGCGACCTGCGGGTCATCCTCGTCAAACTGGCCGACCGCCTGCACAACATGCGCACGCTGGACTACGTGCGGCCGGCCAAGCGCCGCCGCATCGCCAACGAGACGCTGGAAATCTACGCCCCCATCGCCAACCGGCTGGGGCTGAACAACTTGTATCGCGAGCTGCAGGAGCTGTCGTTCCAGCACAAGTACCCGCTGCGCTACAAGGTGCTGTTCAAGGCCATCAAGGCCGCCCGCGGCAACCGCCGCGAGGTGGTCGGCAAGGTGCTGTCCACCATCGAGGAACGGCTGCCGCAGTGGGGCATTTCCGCCGAAGTGCAGGGGCGGGAGAAGCACCTCTACGGCATCTACCGCAAGATGGTGGAAAAGCACTTGTCCTTCTCGCAGGTGCTGGACATCTACGGCTTCCGCGTCATCGTGCGCGACATACCCGGGTGTTACCTCGCGCTGGGCGCGCTGCACTCGATGTACAAGCCGGTGCCGGGCAAGTTCAAGGACTACCTGGCCATCCCCAAGGCCAACGGCTACCAGTCGCTGCACACCACGCTGATCGGCCCCTTCGGCACGCCGGTGGAGGTGCAGATCCGCACCCGCGAGATGCACCACATCGCGGAAACCGGCGTGGCCTCGCACTGGCTGTACAAGGAAGACGAGAAGACGCTCACCGAACTGCAGCAGAAGACGCACTCCTGGCTGCAGTCGCTGCTCGAGCTGCAATCCACTTCCGGCGAGGCCACCGAGTTCCTGGAGCACGTCAAGATCGACCTTTTCCCCGGCGAGGTGTATGCCTTCTCGCCCAAGGGCAAAATCTTCTCGCTGCCCAAGGGTTCGACGCCGGTGGACTTCGCCTACGCGGTGCATACCGACATCGGCAACCGCTGCGTGGCCTGTCGCATCAATGGCGACCTGATGCCGCTGCGCACCGAGCTGCGCAATGGCGACCAGGTGGAAGTCATCACTGCTGCCCACGCCAACCCTAACCCGGCCTGGCTGTCCTATGTGCGCACCGGCAAGGCGCGGGCGCAGATCCGCCACTTCCTCAAGAACGCCCAGCAGGACCAGTCGGTGGCGCTGGGCGAGCGCCTGCTCAACCAGGCGCTGCGGCCCTACGGCCTCACGCTGGGCCAGCTCTCCACCTTCGCCTGGGACCGCTTCCTGCGCGACCGTGGCGTGCGCAGCAAGAAGGAAGTGTTCGCCGACATCGGCCTGGGCAAGCGCCTGCCGGTCATCGTCGCTCGCCGCCTGTCGCAGGCGCAGGACCAGGAGTCCGGCCGGCCGGACGTGATCAAGCCCAAGCCCGCCGGTGCCATCCTCATCCGCGGCAGCGAGGGCATCGCGGTGCAGCTGGCGCGCTGCTGCCACCCGATCCCGGGCGACCCCATCATCGGCACCATCCGCAAGGGCCAGGGGCTGGAAGTGCACCTGCACGACTGCCCGGTGGTGGCCAAGCTGCGCGGCGACCGTGGCCGCTGGGTGGACGTGGAATGGGAGCCGGGCGACGACCGCATGTTCGACGTCACCATCCGGGTGCTGACCAAGAACGTGCGCGGCGTGCTGGCCAAGGTGGCGAGCGTGATCTCCGAAGAGGAATGCAACATCCTCAACGTCGGCATGGACAACGAGCAGGGCGCCTACATCGCGCTGAGCTTCACCCTGCAAGTGCATGACCGCATGCACTTGGCGCGGGTGATGCGTGGCGTGCGCCGCGTGCCGGACGTGGTCCGCATCGGCCGCGTCAAGGGTGACGGCCGCGTCGGCTGATCCTGGCTGCGGCGGCACCGTACTGCGCTAGAATTGCGCCCGTCCTGAATCCCAAGCGAATCCGAGGCCGACCATGGCGATCTACGAATCCGAGCACACCAAGTTCATGCGCGAGTGGATGGAAAAGCACCCGCAGGAAGCCGTTGAACAGAAAGAAGGCCGCGCCCTGTGGTGGGACAAGCCGCAAGACCTGGAAACCCAGCGCCGCAATCGCGATTCGCGGGTGCCGGTGAAGGCCTACTACTACGACAGCAACAACCACTGATGTCCGGTTTCCGTCCGGAAGGCCCCGCCGGGCGGTGTCGATGAGCGATTCCGCTTCCCGCACCGCCCCCGCTGCGCGGGCCGCTGCAGCGCACAGCCCGCTGCAGGCCGATCCCCAACTGCAACGCTATTTCTCCGCCGAAGGCGAGCGCCGCGCGGCCACCCGCGAGCTGTTTGACCGCGCCGCCAGCGGCTACGACCGCGCCGAGAGCATCACTGCCCTCGGCTCCGGCGCCTGGTACCGCCGGCGTGCCCTGCAGCGCTGCGGCCTGAAACCCGGCATGGCCGTCCTGGATGCAGCCGCCGGCACCGGCCTGGTGGCGCGCGAGGCGCAGCGCATCATTGGCGACCACGGCCGCCTGATCGCGCTCGATCCCTCGTCCGGCATGCTGGCCGAGCTGCGCAAGAAGCTCTCGGTGGAAACGCTGGAAGCCGGCGCCGAGGCCATCCCGCTGCCGGAGGCGGAAGTCGATTTCGTCTCCATGGGCTATGCGCTGCGCCATGTGGCCGATCTCGACCAGGCCTTCGCCGAATACCTGCGGGTGCTGCGCCCCGGTGGGCGGGTGTGCGTGATGGAGATCACCCGCCCGCAGAGCGCCTTTGGCCGCCAGATGCTGCGCTTCTACCTGCGCGCGGTGGTGCCGGTTCTCTCCCGCGTGGCGCGCTGTAGCGCCGACGTGTCGCTGCTGTGGGAGTACTACTGGGACACCATCCAGGCCGCGGTACCGCCGGAGCGGGTGCTGGAGGCGATGCGCCGCGCCGGTTTCGAGGAGGTGGACTGCGCCCTGACGCTGGGCGTGTTCCGCGAATACCTGGGGCGCAAGCCGGCGCACTGAGTTTCTGCCGATGGCGCTGCCCGACCGCTATGTGATCGTCGACGTCGAGACCACCGGCGCCCACCCGGTGCGCGACCGCATCACCGAGGTCGCGGTGATCCGCATCGAGGGCGGCGTCGAGACCGGGCGCTGGGAAACGCTGGTGCATCCCGGCATTCCGATTCCGGCGATGATCCAGGACCTCATCGGCATCACCGACGAGATGGTGGCGCGGGCGCCGGCCTTCGCCGACATCGCCGACACGCTGGCGGGCTGGCTGGAAGGCTGCGTCTTCGTCGCTCACAACGCCCGCTTCGACTACGGCTTCATCAAGAACGCCTTCGCCCGGGTACAGCGGGAGTTCGAGGCGCCGGTGCTCTGCACCGTCAAACTCTCCCGCGCGCTCTACCCGGAGCATCACCGCCACGGCCTGGATGCGCTGATCGCGCGCCACGGCTTCGTCTGCGCCGCCCGCCACCGGGCGATGGGTGATACCGAGGTGCTGAAGCAATTCGTCGCCATGACCGGCGGCGCCTTCCCGGCCGAGGTGCTGGCGCGGGCGGTGGTCAAGGCGATGAAGGCGCCGCAGCGCCCGGCTGGGCTGCCGGAAGGCTCGCTGGACGGCCTGCCGGATGCCTGCGGCGTCTATCTCTTCTACGCCACGCCGGAGGCCGAGCCCGGCCGTACCGATACGCCGCTGCTGGTCGGCCAGGCACTCAGCCTGCGCGCCAAGCTCACCGCCTGGTTCGCCGCCGCCAAGGGCAAGGAGGCCGAGCTGGCCGCCCGTGTGCGCCGACTGGAGTGGGTGGAGACGCCCGGCGAACTGGGCGCGCTGCTGCTGGAACTGGCGCTGCTCAAATCCCATCGCCCGCTGGCCAACCGCATTCCGGATGGCGACGCCGCCTTCGGCCTGCGCCTGCTGCCCAATCGCCGCCGGCCGCCGGTGCTGGAGCGGGTGGCGATTGCCGGCAGCGATCCGCGCAGCTGGGTCGGCGACGTGTTCGGCGCCTTCCGCAACCGCGCCGAGGCGGACAACCGCCTGCGCGAGTTGGCCATGCTCTACCGGCTGTGTCCGCAGCGCCTGGGGCTGGAGGCGGGTACCGGGCCGTGCGATGCGCATCGCGCCAAGCGCTGCGCCGGCGTCTGCGCCAGCAAGGAGCGGCCGGAGGAACACGATGCCCGCCTGCTGGGCGCGCTCGGCAGCGTCGGGCTGAAAGCCTGGCCCTGGAACGGGCCGGTGGTGGTGGCGGAGCGCAACGAGGACAACGGCCAGACGGCTTTCCATCTGCTGGACGCCTGGTGCCACCTCGGCACGGTGGCCGACGCAGCGGCACTGCCCGCGCTGGCGGAGGCGCCGCGTGCCTTCGATCTGGATGCCTACCGGTTGCTGTCGCGCTGGCTGACGGTGCCGGCCAACGCGGCCAGGGTGCAGCCGCTCTCCCGCTGAGTTGCCGCGCTGCCGCTGGGTTTAATGGCGTTCGGTGCCTTCAGCGCAGGCTCAGCCAGCGGCGCACAGCCGCAATTCGGAAACCTTGTTCACCACCACGCCACGTCGGCCCTGCGGCCGGATGGTGCCGTCGCGGGTGAGGCGGGACAGCGCGCGGGACAGCGTTTCCGGCGTCAGGTTGAGCTGGGCGGCGATGGTCTGCTTGTCGCTTTCCAGCCGGATCTCGCAGCGCTCGGCATTGGCTGGTGCCAGCCGCGCCAGGTAGTGCGCCACCCGCTGCAGGCTGTTGCGCTGGAAGCACTGCTGCAGGTTCTCCAGCAGGGCATACATGGCCTCGGCCAGGTGAGCGCTCAGCGCGGCGGCGAAGGCCGGGCTGGCGTGCATGGCGGCGCGCAGGTCGCTGCCGCGCAGGCGCAGCAGGCGGCTGTCCTGCACCGCCTGGTTGGTGACCAGCGGCGCACGGGCGAGCAAGGCGACATCCTCGCCGAAGCTGTCGCCGGCGCCGGCCAGCTGCACCACCAGCTCGGCGCCGGTGGCCGACAGCAGGTAGCGCTTTATGCTGCCTTCCAGCACGAGGAAGACTTGGTCGTCGTGGCCGTCGGCGGGCAGCAGCATTTCGCCGCGCAGCAGGTGCTGCGGGCGGCTGTGTTCCAGCAGGCGCCGGCGCAGGCTGTCGTCCAGCAGGTCGAAGGGCGCGATGCTGCCGAGCACATCCTGTTGCGGCACGACTACAGCGACGCTCATCCTGACCTCCGTGACTGCCTGTCCAGATTTTGACTTGCGGCCAGTGTAGGGCGGCGCCTGTCGTGCGAAAGGGGCGCTGGAGGGGCGTGGCACGGGCGGCATACCTCCAAGGAGGTATAAGACGAAATGGGTAAGGTCTTGTTTAATCGGGGCTTGCCTTGCGGCGCCTGAAACCGGAAGCGGTGCGGCGGTTCTATCGAGGTATGTCCACATTCATCCGGGAAACCGCAGAGAAGGAGCGCGGCATGCGAAGGAAATACGGTGATGCGCTGGCCCGGCGCTCCATCCTGCTGCTGGTCGGGCTGGCGTTGGCGGCGGTGACGCTGATCGGCCTGGCCGGCATGACGGTGTCGGTGGTGGTGGCGGAGACGGTGCAGGGCAGCGCCAGCGCCGTCAACGTCGCCGGCAGCCTGCGCCGGCTCACCCACCGCATCGCCAGCCTGGCGGCGGCCGACGTCGCTCGCGGCGCGGCGCCCGGCGAGCGGGTGGCGAAGGCCATCGCCCAGCTGGAGGCGCAGCTGGACAACGACGAGCTGCTGCGGGTGCGCGAGCGGGCCCCCGGCGGGCTGTTCGCCGCCACCTACCGCGGCGTGCAGGCCGGCTGGCGCACCAGCCTGAAGCCGCACATCGAGGCGCTGATGGCGACCGGCAGCGTGCCGGACGAAGCGCAGATCGAAACCATACTGGTGGAGGTGGATGCCTTCGTCGATCAGCTCAATGCCCTGGTGGCGGTGCTGGAGCACGACACCGAGACGCGCATCGCCGACCTGCGGCAGACGCTGGCCATCGCCATCGTCGGCACGCTGGTGCTGGTCGCGGTGGCGCTGTTGCTGCTGCACCGGCTGGTGTCGTTGCCGTTGAGCGACCTGCTGGCGGTGGCGAGCCGCATCGGCCGCGGCGACTTCTCCGCGCGGGCGGCCTACACCGGGCGCAACGAGCTGGGCCGCGTCGGCGCCGCCTTCAACCTGATGGCCAGCGAGCTTTCCAAGCTCTACCGCGACCTGGAACAGCGGGTGGAAGCGAAAACGGCGGAGCTGCAGCGCAGCAACCGCTCGCTGGAGCTGCTCTACCACGCCATCGCCCGCCTGTACCACGCGCCAGCGGCGGCCGACGCCTACTCCGACACTCTGCGCGACATGGAGCAGCTGATGGGGCTGGACGGCAGCTTCGCCTGCATAGAGCCGCGCCACGACGGCCCCGCCACCGTGCTCGCCTCCACCCTGGGGCCGTGCCCGGAACGCCACAGCGCGGATGGCGAAGGCTGCGGCCTGTGCCGCGAAGACGCGCAGCCCTGGATCTACCGCCGCGAGGGCGGGCACGAGCTGCTGCGGGTGCCGCTGCGCGACAGCGAACGCCACTACGGCATGCTGCGCTTCACCCTGCCGGCCGGCCACCGGCTGGAGGACTGGCAGCGCCAGCTGGTGGAAGCGTTGTCGCGCCACATTGGCATGGCGCTGGGCGCGGCACGGCGCAACGAGCAGGAGCGCATGCTGGCGCTGCAGGAAGAGCGCTCGGTGATCGCCCGCGAACTGCACGACTCCCTCGCCCAGGCGCTGTCCTACATGAAGATCCAGGTGGCGCTGCTGCAGCCGGTGCTGGGCGACCCGGCGCGGCAGGCGGAGGCGGCCACCATCGTTGCCGATCTGCGCACCGGCATCAACGCCGCCTACCGCCAGCTGCGCGAGCTGCTGAGCTCCTTCCGGCTGAAGATGAGCGGCGATTTCCCCGGCCTGCTGCGCGCCGCGGTGGCGGAATACGCCGGCAAGGGCGGCGTGGACATCCGGCTGGAGACCCGGCTGGCGGACTGTCCGCTCAGCCCCAACCAGGAGATCCACGTCTTGCACATCATCCGCGAAGCCCTGTCGAATATGGTCCGCCACGCCGCGGCCCGGCACGCCACCGTCAGCCTCAGCAGCAATGCGCTGCAGCGGGTCACCGTCGTCATCGAGGACGATGGCGTCGGTCTGCCGGCCGAACCGCTGGACAGCCGCAACCACCACGGCATGACCATCATGCGCGAGCGCGCCCGCAGCCTGGGCGGCGAGCTGGACGTCAGCGCCGGGCGCGGCGCCGGCACCCGCGTCACCCTGCGTTTCCAGGCGCGGCCGGGCACGCTGGGCGTGGAAGAGGAGGGCCCGGCGGTGGCGATGAACTGGGGAGGCCGGCCGGCATGAGCGAGGAGCGACAGCGCGTCGTCCTGGTGGACGACCACCCCCTGTTCCGCAAGGGCCTGGCGCAGCTGCTGGCCACCGTGCCGGCCTTTGACCTCATCGGCGAGGCCGCCGGCGGCAGCGAGGGCCTGGCGCTGTGCCTGCGGCTGGCGCCGGACCTGCTGCTGCTGGACCTCAACATGAAGGACATGGGCGGGCTGGAGGTGCTGCGCGGCGTGCGCGCGGCCCAGCTCGACACCCGGGTGGTGATGATCACCGTGTCCGACGCCGGCGAGGATCTGGTCGCCGCGCTGCGCGCCGGCGCCGACGGTTACCTGCTGAAGGACATGGAGCCGGAGGCCATGGTGGAGGCGCTGGCCGAAGCCGCCGCCGGCCGCATCGTCATCTCCGAGCAGCTCACCCACCTGATGGCCGCCGCGCTGCGCGGCGAAACCCGCCCGCGCTCGGTGGAGGCGGCCGGTCTTACCGAGCAGGAGCTGCGCATCCTCGGCCACATCGCCAACGGCCTGTCGAACAAGCTCATCGGCCGCGAGCTGGACATCGCCGAAGGCACGGTGAAGGTCCATGTGAAGCACATCCTGCGCAAGCTGGCGGTGCGCTCGCGGGTGGAGGCGGCGGTGTGGGCGGTGGAGCATCTGCGCGCGCCCGGCCAGGCGCAGTAGCCGGAGACTTTTCCCGGCGGCCGCCGGGCCGCGCGGGAATACCCCCTTCCGTGGCAGGGCGATGAGAGCGATTCTCGTCTTGACTGCCATCAATGACGCGCCGGGGGGCGCCCGCATCCAATAGACCCCGCTGAAGAGTTTTTTGCGGGGAGCTGGATCGTGGAAGCCGTGTCGATGTCGCGCCGCACGTTGTTGCGGACGCCGGGTGCCAGGGAGGGGACATCGCCCTTGCGGCCGCCCTGGGCGCTGGCGGAAGCGAGCTTCATCGAGCTGTGCACCCGCTGCGATGCCTGCATCACTGCCTGCCCGACCGGCGTGCTGCGCCGGGGCGGCGGCGGTTTCCCCATCACCGATTTCTCCCTGGGCGCCTGCACTTTCTGCGGCGCCTGTGTCGCCGCCTGCGCCGCGCCCTCCCGGCCGCAAGCCCTGCGCCGGCAGGAGGGCGTGCCTCCCTGGGCACGGGTGGCCGCCATCGGCGATGGCTGCCTGTCCCGCCGCGGCATCGAATGCCGCGTCTGCGGCGAAGCTTGCGAAGCCGCCGCCATCCGCTTCCGCCCGCGCCTGGGCGGCGTAGCCCTGCCCGAGCTGGATGCCGGCCGATGTAGCGCCTGCGGCGCCTGCCAGGCCCCCTGTCCGGGGAGCGCGATCGAGATGGTCGCGCTCGCGCCCCCGTCCGACGCTCCGCCGGACGCCTCTCCCCTCTCCGCTCCGAACCTGGAGGAAGCCGCATGAAGATCGCAAGCCTGGTGCTGCGGGCCAAGCCCGAGCATTTCGCCGAGTTGAGCCAGACCCTGGGCGAAATCCCCGGCGTGGAAGTGCATTCCCGCTGTGCCGACAGCGGCCGGCTGGTGGTCACCGTGGAGGATGGCGACGGCTACTCCACCAGCGATTCCATCCTGGCCGTGAGCCTGACCCAGCACGTGCTGGTCGCCACCCTGGCCTACGAATACACCGACGAAGGATTGGCCGAAGCGCCGGCGCTGGCAATGGCATGAACCGCCCGCCGCCGCTGCGCCGGCCGCACGAAATCAGCATCCGCGGAGCCTGGCGCTCCACCCAATCGAAGCGGGACGCCCGCGCCGCGTGGCCGGGACAACCGACTGGAGAAACAAAATGAGCATGGATAGACGCGACTTCATCAAGGCCAACGCGATCGCCGCGGCGGCCGCCACCGCCGGCATGCCGCTGGCGGTGCAGGCCCAGCCGGGCAGCGCCGACACCCGCGTGCGCTGGGACAAGGCCGCCTGCCGCTTCTGCGGCGTCGGCTGTTCCGTGCTGGTGGGCGTGCAGAACGGCCGGGTAGTGGCCACCCAGGGCGACCCGGATGCGCCGGTGAACCGTGGCCTCAACTGCATCAAGGGCTACTTTCTGTCCAAGATCATGTACGGCGAGGACCGCCTCACCAAGCCGCTGCTGCGGATGAAGAACGGCAAGTACGACAAGGAAGGCGAGTTCACCCCCATCAGCTGGAACCAGGCCTTCGACATCATGGCCGAGAAGTGGAAAACGGCCATCAAGCAGCATGGCAACGATTCCATCTGCATGTACGGCTCCGGCCAGTGGACGATCTGGGAAGGCTACGCCGCCTCCAAGCTGTGGAAGGCCGGCTTCCGCACCAACAACATCGACCCCAACGCCCGCCACTGCATGGCCTCGGCGGTCACCGGCTTCATGCGCACCTTCGGCATTGACGAGCCCATGGGCTGCTACGACGACATCGAGAACGCCGATGCCTTCGTGCTGTGGGGTTCCAACATGGCGGAGATGCACCCCATCCTGTGGACCCGCATCACCGACCGCCGGCTGTCGCGCGAGGGCTGCGAGGTGCATGTGCTGTCCACCTTCGAGCATCGCTCCTTCGAGCTGGCGGACAACGGCATGGTCTTCAACCCGCAGACCGACCTTGCCATCCTCAACTACATCTGCAACCACATCATCCAGACGAAGCGGGTGAACACCGCCTTCGTGAACGCCAACGTCAGGTTCAAGGCCGGCGAAACCGACATCGGCTTCGGCCTGCGCCCGAACCACGAGCTGGAGGCCAAGGCCAGCAGCAACGGCTACCCGGGCGCCGAGGGCAAGCCCAAGGGCGACCCCAATGCCGCCCGCGACATCAGCTTCGACGAGTTCGCCAAGTTCGTCTCCGAATACACGCTGGAGAAGGTGTCCAAGCTCTCCGGCGTGCCCGCCGAGCGCCTGAAGCGGATGGCCGAGGTCTATGCCGATCCGAACAAGAAGGTGATGTCGCTGTGGACCATGGGCTTCAACCAGCACACCCGCGGCACCTGGGTGAACAACATGATCTACAACGTCCACCTGCTGGTGGGCAAGATCAGCGAGCCGGGCAACAGCCCATTCTCCCTCACCGGCCAGCCCTCCGCCTGCGGCACCGCGCGCGAGGTCGGCACCTTCGCCCACCGCCTGCCGGCCGACATGGTGGTCGGCAACCCGATGCACCGCGCCATCGCCGAGGAAATCTGGCAACTGCCGGAAGGCACCATCCCGGCCAAGATCGGCCTGCACGCGGTGGCGCAGAGCCGCGCGCTGAAGGATGGAAAGCTCAAGTGCTACTGGACCAGCACCACCAACAACATGCAGGCCGGGCCGAACATCAACGGCGAGATCTACCCCGGCTGGCGCAACCCTGAAGCCTTCGTCGTCGTCTCCGACGTCTATCCCACCGTATCCGCGCTGTCGGCCGACCTCATCCTGCCGTCGGCGATGTGGACCGAGAAGGAAGGCGCCTTCGGCAACGCCGAGCGCCGTACCCAGTTCTGGCGTCAGCAGGTGAGCGCGCCGGGCGAGGCCAAGAGCGATCTGTGGCAGTACGTGGAGTTCTCCAAGCGCTTCAAGGTCGAGGAAGTGTGGCCGGCCGAGCTCATCGCCAAGAAGCCGGAGCTCAAGGGCAAGACCCTGTACGACGTGCTGTTCGCCAACGGCAGCGTCAACAAATTCCCGCTGGCCGACATCGAGAAGGCCAACGGCCACGCCATCCCCGGCTACACCAACGACGAAGGCAAGGCCTTCGGCTTCTACCTGCAGAAGGGCCTGTTCGAGGAATACGCCCGCTTCGGCCGCGGCCATGGCCACGACCTGGCGGACTTCGAGGTCTATCACAAGGCGCGCGGCCTGCGCTGGCCGGTGGTGGAGGGCAAGGAAACCCTGTGGCGCTTCCGCGAAGGCTACGACCCCTACGTGAAGCAGGGCGAGGGCGTGAAGTTCTACGGCCACAAGGACGGCAAGGCGGTGGTGTTCGCGCTGCCCTACCAGGATCCGCCGGAGATGCCGGACAAGGAATTCGACATGTGGCTGTGCACCGGCCGCGTGCTGGAGCACTGGCATACCGGCTCGATGACGCGGCGGGTGCCGGAGCTGCACCGCTCGGTGCCGGAGGCGCAGGTCTTCATGCACCCGGAGGACGCCACCAAGCGCGGCCTGCAGCGCGGCATGGCGGTGAAGATCGCCTCCCGCCGCGGCGAGGTCGTCGCCCGGCTGGAAACGCGCGGCCGCAACAAGCCGCCCAAGGGCCTGATCTTCGTTCCCTTCTTCGATGAAGGCCGGCTGGTGAACAAGCTCACGCTGGACGCCACCTGCCCCATCTCCAAGGAAACCGACTTCAAGAAGTGCGCGGTGAAGGTCACCAAGGCCTGAGTTCCGCAGCGCGGATGGCGCGGCACGCCCGGCGGGCGCCGCCGCCCGCCGTCCGCGCGACGAGATCATCATGAAAGACGCCAACGACACTCCGGCACCCGCAAGGGCCACGACAGGCACGCGCTCGTCCCGCCGCCGCTTCCTCAAGGAAGCCGCCGGCGTGGCGGGGGGCGCAGGCCTGCTGGCGCTGGGTGCCGGGCTGTATGCGCGCCAGGCGGCAGCCCTGCCGGCCACCGCGCTGCGGCCGCCGGGTGCGCTGGCCGAGGGCGATTTCCTCTCCGCCTGCGTGCGCTGCGGCCTATGCGTGCGCGACTGCCCTTACGACACGCTGAAGCTCGCCCGCCTGGGCGATGCGCCGGCCACCGGCACGCCTTACTTCGAGGCCCGCGGCGTGCCTTGCGAGATGTGCGAGGACATTCCCTGCGTGGTCGCCTGTCCCACCGGCGCGCTGGACCGCGGCCTGACCGACGTCACCCAGGCGCGCATGGGCCTGGCGGTGCTGATAGACCACGAGACCTGCCTCAACTTCCTCGGCCTGCGCTGTGACGTCTGCTACCGGGTGTGCCCGGTGATCGACAAGGCGATCACGCTGGAGAAGAGCCACAACCCGCGCTCCGACCGCCACGCCATGCTGCTGCCGACGGTGCATTCCGATTACTGCACCGGCTGCGGCAAGTGCGAGAAGGCCTGCGTGCTGCCGGGCGAGGCGGCGATCAAGGTGCTGCCGCTGAAGCTGGCGCAGGGCTCGCGTGCCGAACATTACCGTCGCGGCTGGGAAGAGAAGGAGGCCGCCGGCGGCTCGCTGATCGGCGAGCAGGTGGAACTGCCGGTGCGCGGCATGGAGGACAAGGCCTACGGTGACACTCGCCTGCGGCCCGGCGAAACGCCGCTGGCGCAGCCGGAAGCGGTGCCCGCGGCACCCGGTGGCAGCAGCCTGGATTCGAGGTGGAAGCCATGAGCACGCCACGCGATCCCGCCGCCGATCCGGTGGTGTCGGCCCAGTCCGCCGCCAGCGCCAGGCCGGCGCTGCCGCGCAGCAGCGTGCGCGGCGCCGCCCAGCTCGGCCTCGCCGCGCGGCCGGGTGCCGAAGCGGTGGCGGCCAAGGGCTGGCTGCGGGCGCACAAGTGGCTGCTGCTGCGGCGCCTGAGCCAGCTCGGCGTGCTGGCGCTGTTCCTCGTCGGCCCCTGGTTCGGCTGGTGGATCGTCAAGGGCAACCTCACTTCCAGCCTCACGCTGGGCGTGCTGCCGCTGTCCGACCCCTTCGTGCTGGCGCAGTCGCTGGCGGCCGGACATCTGCCCTATCGGCAGGCGCTGATCGGCGGCGGCATCGTGCTCGCCTTCTATCTCGCCCTCGGCGGCCGGCTGTTCTGCTCCTGGGTGTGCCCGATGAACCTGGTGACCGACGCCGCCGCCTGGCTGCGCCGCCGCCTCGGGCTCAAGGGCGGCAAGGCGCCGGCCGCGGCCAGCCGCTACTGGTTGCTGGGCTTCGTGCTGCTGGCCGCGGCGCTGACCGGCAGCCTGGCGTGGGAGTGGCTGAACCCGGTGTCCATGCTGCACCGGGCGCTGGTGTTCGGCTTCGGCCTGGCCTGGGGGCTGGTGGGCGGCGTCTTCCTCTACGACCTGCTTATCGCGCCGCGCGGCTGGTGCGGCCACCTCTGTCCGCAGGGCGCCTTCTACGGCCTGCTGGGCCGCGCCAGCCTGCTCGGTGTTTCCGCCGCCCGCCGGCGCGACTGCAACGACTGCATGGATTGCTTCGCGGTCTGCCCCGAACCCCAGGTCATCCGCCCGGCGCTGAAAGCCGCCGGCCAAGACCATCCCCTGATCCTCGATGGCGACTGCACTCGCTGCGGCCGCTGCATCGATGTCTGCGGCAAGTCCGTTTTCCGCATTACGACCCGATTCAACAGGAGCGAGTCATGAAAAAACCCATCCGCCAACTCGCGCTGGCCCTGGTTGCCGTTCTCGGCATTGCCGGCACGTTGCCGCCGCTGGCCCTCGCCGAAGGCGTCAAGAGCATCCGTGGTAACGACGTCGGCGAAGCCGAGGTGCCGCCGGGCATCTACAAGCCGATTCCCGACCGCGCCCCGATTCCGCGCGACTACGTGCAGCAGCCGCCGCTGATCCCGCACAAGATCGAAGGCTACGAGGTGAGCAAGAACTTCAACCGCTGCATGGACTGCCACGCCTGGAGCCGCTACCAGGAGACCGGCGCCACCAAGGTCAGCCTTACCCACTTCAAGGACCGCGACGGCGGCGAGCTCTCCAACATCTCGCCGCGCCGCTACTTCTGCACCCAGTGCCACGTACCGCAGACCGATGCGCCGCCGCTGGTGAACAACAAGTTCCAGCGCGCCGACGGCCTGCGCTGAGCTCAACCGGACGGGGAAGATCATGACCGAAAACAAGGGCAGCAGCCTGGTCGCCAGGCTACGCAAGGTCGGCTGGGGCCTGCTCGGCATCGCTTTCGTCGGCGGTATCCTGTTCTGGGGCAGCTTCAACTGGGCGCTGGAGATGACGAACAAGGAACAGTTCTGCATCTCTTGCCACGAGATGGAGCAGAACGTGTTCCAGGAGTACCGCAACACCATCCACTACCAGAACCGCACCGGCGTGCGCGCCACCTGCCCGGACTGCCACGTGCCGAAGGAGTGGGGGCCGAAGATGATCCGCAAGATCAAGGCCTCCAACGAGGTCTGGCACAAGCTGCTGGGCTCCATCGACACGCCGGAAAAGTTCAACGCCAAGCGCCTGCAGCTGGCGCAGAACGAATGGCGGCGGATGAAGGCCAACAATTCGCAAGAGTGCCGCAACTGCCACAACTTCGAGTACTTCGACTACTCGGTGCAGGGCCGCCGCTCCAACCAGATGCACCAGGCCGGCCTCTCCGCCGGGCAGACCTGCATCGACTGCCACAAGGGCATCGCCCACTCCCTGCCGCCGGTGGCGCAGGACATCGGCGCGGCCCACGAAGGCGTGGCGCCGGAGGTGTTCCACCCGCCCGCTCCGAAGAAGGAATAGGGCAGGGCGGCGCACGCCGCCAGCGGGAAGGCGGGCGGGCCTGGCGGGCTCGCCCGTTTTTTCTTGCGCAGGCGCTTGCGGCAGTCAATGCCGGTGGAGCGCATGGGAGGCATCGTCGCGGCGCTGCTCATGGCCGGGCCGCGAGCGTTTCAGGCTCATGAGGTTCAGCAAGCGAGGGGAGGGTTTTCTCCCCTCGCCCTTTGCGGGAGAGAAACCGGGGAAGAGGGAAGCGGTGGTCGGACTGGCGCGCAGCCGCTCCTGCGGGGCGCCCCTCCTCCCCAGCCGCTTCCCGCGAGGGGAAGGCCTGGAGGATCCGGCTCAAGCGCCCCGGTTTCGGGCCTGCACGGACCACGAGCAAAAAAACAGGCGGCTCCCGCCCAGGAGCCGCCTGTCTCACATGCCTACGGGCAGAGGTGGCGCCGGCGGTCAGGGCGTGATCGTCGTGACCTCTGCCCCGCCC
>NZ_WUEI01000056.1 GCF_012911025.1 Azoarcus sp. TTM-91
CGGCGCGCCCGCGCTCCGGGGCGCTCTTGCCGCCGGCCGAGGCGCTCAGCCGGCGCTTGCCTGGCCGCGGGGGAGGGCCGGGTTCAGCGGTTGAACCACTTCAGCGTCACGCCCCAGTCTTCCACGTCCAGCCGGGTGGCGAGGCCGCAGGCGAAGTCCAGCGCCAGCCAGCGTTCCGGCGGCAGGCCGAGCAGGCGGCCGGCGATGGCGCGCAGCGGGCCGCCGTGGGCGACGACGACCTGCGCGGCGGCAGGCGCGGCCAGCGCTTCGTCCAGCCAGGCATGGACGCGGGCCGCCATCTCGCGGGCGGATTCGCCGCCGGGGGCGCGGAAGCCCAGCGGATCGGCCACCCAGCCGTCCAGCGCGCTGCCGATGTCGTCGTAGCGGCAGCCTTCCCAGTCGCCGAAGTGTATTTCCTGCAGGCGTTCGTCCACCCGCGGCTGGCCCAGCGCCTCGGCCAGCAGGCGGGCGCGGCGCAGCGGGCTGGCGTGCAACTGGTAGGCGGCGGGCAGCAGCGGGCGCAGGCGGGCGGCGGCGAGTTCCGCCGGTTCGGCGAGCTCGAGATCACTGCGGCCGTAGCAGACGCCGGCCGCCACCTCCGGGCGCGGGTGGCGGATCAGGTGTAGTTCCATGCGGCGAGTATGCCCAGGTAGCAGGCCAGTTCCGCCGCCTGCTGGGTGGCGCCAAGGCAGTCGCCAGTGTGGCCGCCCAGGCGGCGCAGGAAGAGGCGGATGAGCCAGAGGGTGGCTGCGCTTGCCGCCAGCAATGCGCCCAGCGCCTCCAGCGGCGCCAGTAGCAGCAAGGGCGCGAGGCCGCAGCCGGTGGCGACGGCGAGGTCGACCGGCCCCAGCGGGCAGGCGACGGCGCGCGATTTGGCGCTGTCGTCGGTGCGCACATAGGGCAGCAGGTGCATCACCACGGTGGCGGCGAGGCGGGACAAGGGATGGGCGACCAGCAGGGCGAGGGCGACGTCACCATCGGCATCGCCGCCGAGTTCGATCAGCGCCACTGCCTTGGCCAGCAGCATCAGCGTGAGGCCGATGGCGCCGTAGCTGCCCAGCCGCGAGTCTTTCATGATGGTCAGGGCCTGCGCCTTGTCCCAGCCACCGCCGAGGCCATCGCAGGTGTCGGCCAGGCCGTCCTCATGGAAGGCGCCGGTGAGGCGGATGCCGAGCGCGGTGCTGAGGACGACGGCCAGCGAGGGCGGCAGTACCTGGGCGATCAGCAGATAGCCGGCAGCGACGAGGCCGCCCACTACCCAGCCCACCAGCGGGAAGTAGCGCGCCGCCTGCGCCAGCCGCTCCGGCGCCCAGCCCACCCAGGCCGGCACCGGCAGCCGGGTGAAGAAGCCGAGGGCGGTGAAGAAGAGTTCCAGCTGGCGGCGCATGGTGGGCCTCAGCTCGGGGCGCGGGCGTTCAGGCCTTGTCGCTGACGCCGGCGGACTCGAAGCTCGCCATCTCGTTGAGGCAGTTTACCGCCGCCTGCACCAGCGGGAAGGCCAGCGCGGCGCCGGTGCCTTCGCCCAGGCGCAGGTCCAGGTCCATCAGCGGTTCCACCTCCAGATGGGCGAGCTGGCGGGCGTGGCCGGGTTCGCGCGAGCGGTGGGCGAACACGCAGTAGGGCAGGATCTGCGGCGCGATGGCGTGGGCCACCAGCAGCGCCGAGGTGACGATGAAGCCATCGACCAGCAGCAGCATGCGCTTCTCCGCCGCGCCCAGCATGGCGCCGGCCATCATCGCGATCTCGAAGCCGCCGTATTCGGCCAGCGCCGCCAGCGGATCGGTGGTGCGCCCGCCGCGCGCCAGCGCGCGGGCGAGCAGCTCGCGCTTGCGCGCCAGGCCGGCGTCGTCCAGCCCGGTGCCGCGGCCCACCAGCAGGGCCAGCGCGGCGTCGGCATCTTCGCCCGCGGCGGTGCCGATGAGGCAGTGGGACAGCAGCGAGGCGGCGGCGGTGTTGCCTATGCCCATCTCGCCGAAGCCGACGCAGTTGCAGCCGTTGCGCGCCAGCGCGTGGGCCAGCTCGCGGCCGCGGGCGAGGGCGGCGTCGCGCTGCGCCGGCGTCATCGCCGCCTCTTCCAGGTAGTTGGCGGTTCCCGCCGCGATCTTGGCATCCACCAGGCCGGGGCGTTTGCCGAAGTCGTGGGCGACGCCGGCATCCACCACGCTGAGACCCAGCTCCAGCTGGCGGGAGAAGACGTTGATGGCGGCGCCGCCGGCGAGGAAGTTCTCCACCATCTGCCAGGTGACGTCCTGCGGGTAGGCGGACACGCCTACGCGGGCGGCGCCGTGGTCGCCGGCGAAGACGAGGATGTGCGGCTGGCTCAGCAGCGGCTCCACCCGGCCCTGCACCTGACCGATCTGCAACGCCAGCGCCTCCAGCCGGCCGAGGGCGCCCAGCGGCTTGGTCTTGCGGTCTATGCGGTGCTGCAGGGTGGCGGCGAGGGCGGGGTCGAAGGCGGGAATGGTGTAGGTCATTGCGGTGCGGGCGGAGGGCGGAGAAACGGTGGGCGCAGCCGGCGTGTGGCGGGCGGCGGCCGGTGGAGATCGCGGATTGTACTCGCCGCGGCCGCGGCCGGCTGCGGTGGCTGGCGCCGCGGCGAGGCTTGCATCTATCATCCGGCGCTGGTGTGCGGCGCAGCAGCGCCCGCGCCATTCAAAACAAACAAGTAGTGAAAGGGAGGGTTTGCATGTCCGACGCCACCTATGCCGTGGTCTTCACCGGCGAGATCGCCGACGGGTTCGACAAGGAGGAGGTCAAGGCCGGCTTCGGGCGCCTGTTCGGCCTGGGCGCCGAGCGCCTGGAGCAGTTGTTCGCGCACCCGCGAGTGGTGCTCAAGCAGGGGCTGCTGCGGGAGGAGGCGGAGCGTTACCTGGCAACCCTGGGCAAGATAGGTGCGCTGGCATCGCTGGAGCCGCCGCTGGCTGCGGCGGCCCGGGTGGCGCCGGCCGCGGCCGTGCAGGAGGATCTACCGGTTCAGCCGGCGGGGACGCCGGAGCCGGCCGCCGCAAGCGCCGCCGCCTCAACCGCCGCTACGGCGGCCTTCCCCGCCGGCGGCGTGCAGGCCGAGGTGCCGGCCGCAGCGGCGCCGGTCGCCGCACCTTCGCCGGCAGGACCCTTCGCCGGGACGCCGGCGGCGGCCGTGCAAAAGGGTGATGGTTTCCGCGAGCTGCCCTTCGAGTTCACCGGCAAGGGCGGCGAGTTCTTCCGCATCTGGATCGTGAACCTGCTGCTCTCCATCATCACCCTGGGCATCTACTCCGCCTGGGCCAAGGTGCGCACCCAGCGCTACTTCTATGGCAATACCCGGCTGGATGGCAGCAGCTTCGAGTACTTGGCCGATCCGATCAAGATCCTCAAGGGCCGCATCATCGCCTTCGTGCTGCTGGTGATCTATGTCGGCTCGGACATGGTGTCGCCCGTGTTCAGTGCGATCTGCGCGCTGCTGCTGTTCATCGGCATGCCGTGGATCATCGTGCGCAGCCTCAGCTTCCGTAACCACAACAGCGCCTGGCGTGGTGTGCGTTTCGGTTTCGATGGCCGGGTGGGCACGTCGGCCAAGGTCTTCCTGATGTGGCCGCTGCTCGGCATGCTCACGCTGGGCCTGCTGTTTCCGCTGGCGATGAAGCACCAGCAGCGCTTCCTCGTCGGCAACAGTCGCTATGGCTCCACGCTCTTCGATTTCTCCGCCGGCACCAAGCGTTTCTACGCGCTTGTTGGCCTGGGGCTGTTGATCGCAGTTTGCGGTTTCGGGCTGGCCTTCGTGCTTGGCCTTGCCTTCGGGCTGCTCGGCATGCTGGGTGGAATGGCGACCTATCTGGCGATCTTCGTCTATTTTAACGTTGCCACCACCAACCTGATCTATGGCAGCACCAGCCTGGCCGAGCATCAGTTGAGCGCCCATTACAACTACGGCTCCTATGCCGGACTGATGGTCACCAACCTGCTCTGCATGGTGCTCACTTTCGGGTTGTTCTACCCGTGGGCCAAGGTGCGCACCGCGCGCTACGCGGCCGAGCACATCAGCCTGCTGGCCGCGGGCGATCTGGATGGCTTCATCGCCGACCAGCGCAGCGGCGCCTCCGCCACCGGCGGCGAGATCGGCGATCTGTTCGATATCGATATCGGTCTCTGACCGGCGGATGGGTGAGTTGTGAGCGACCATATCAAGGGATTGTTCTTCGACGGTGGCAGCTCGCGCCGGGTCGCCGCCACCCTCGGCCTGGGAGAAGGGGCACTGACGGTGCGGGACGAGCGCGGCGCGACGCTGGCCGGTCCGCAGCCGCTGGCGCAGGTGGAGGTTTCGTCCCGCCTCGGCAACATGCCGCGATTCCTGCGCTTCGAGGGCGGCGGCGCTTTCGAGACCGCCGACAACGATGCGGTGGACGCGCTGCTGGCCGAAGTGCGGCCGCATCACGGCCTGGCCCACCGGTTGGAGTCCCGGCTGCGCTATGCGCTGCTGGGCGTGGTGGTGACCTTGCTCTTCGTCTGGGGCGGGGTGCGTTTCGGCATTCCGGCGCTGGCGGAGGCGACCGCTTATTCGCTGCCGCCGGAAGTCAGCCGCCACATGGGCGATGGCGCGCTGGCGCTGCTGGACCGCGGGCCGCTGTCGCCCAGCAAGCTCGCCGACGAGGAGCAGGCGCGGCTGCGCGCCCGCTTCGCGCCTTTCATCCAGCGGGTGGACCCGGCGCTCGCCATCAGCGTGGAGTTCCGCGACGCGGAGGACACGCTGGGTCCTAACGCGCTGGCGCTGCCCTCCGGCACCATCGTGTTCACCGATCAGCTGGTGCAGCTGGCGGAGGACGACGAGGAACTGATCGCGGTGCTGGCGCACGAGATCGGCCACATCGACCGCCGCCACGCGCTGCGCCGGGTGATCCAGGGCTCGGCGCTGGGCCTGGTGGTGATGGCGGTGACCGGCGACGTGTCCTCGGTGACCTCCGCGGTGGCGGCGGTGCCGGTGATCCTCACCGAGCTGGGCTACTCGCGCGCTTTCGAGCGCGAGGCCGACCGCTACGCGGTGCGCATGCTGGGCGAAACCGGCATCCCGGTGTCGCGCTTCGCCGCCATCCTCAGCCGGCTGGAAAACAGCCACCGCTGTGGCGAGGGGGAGAAGGATGGCGACAAGGCATGCGCCGGCCTGGAAGAAGACGACCGCTGGCAGGGCTACCTCGCCACCCATCCGGCGACCGCCGAGCGCCTGAAAGACCTCGCGCCTTGATCCGCAACCCCCGGCTGGCGCGGCGCGCTTGCCGGGGTTGCGGCTGCCGTCCTCAGCTTCCCTTCAGTACCAGCGGCAAGCCGGCGGCCACGAAAGTGACCCGCGGGCAGATCGCCGCCACCGCCTGATTCAGCCGCCCCGCCTCATCCCGGAACAGCCGCCCCAGCGGCGTTTCCGGCACCAGGCCGAGGCCGACCTCGTTGGCCACCAGCAGGACGCGGCCCGGCAGCGAGCCCAGCACCGCCAGCAGCGCGGCGCGTTCCTGGCGGAACAGCGGCAATTGGTCCGCCTCCGCCGGCTCGGGCAGCTTTTCCGCGCCGGCCAGCAGGTTGGCCAGCCACAGCGTCAGGCAATCCACTACCACGCAGCGGTCCGCCGCCGCCTCGGCGCGCAGTGCGGCCGCCAGTGCCAGCGGCGCCTCCACCGTGCGCCAGCCGGCCGGGCGGTCGGCCTGGTGGCGGCGGATGCGCGCCGCCATCTCGGCATCGCCGGCGGTGGCGGTGGCGATCACCGTTACCGCCAGGCCGCTGGCGGCGGCCAGGGTTTCGGCATGGCGGCTCTTGCCCGAACGGGCGCCACCCAGGATCAGTTCGCAGTGCATGGGAATTCCGTTCAAGGCTGCTCGGCGAGGGGCCGAAACGGTATCATCCGCCCCCGGGCCCCGGAAGGGGCCCCGCGTTTCAGGTGCCCGGCTGCGGTTCTCGCCGCCGGGGTAAACGGGAAACAGGTGCGCGGCCTCCCGCCGCAATGCCTGTGCTGCCCCCGCAACGGTAAGCGAACGCAAGGTGTGTCAGATGCCACTGGGCGAAAGCCTGGGAAGGCGGCGCGCCGGGTCCGGCCTTGGGCCGGACGGTTCGCGAGCCCGGATACCGGCCTGCGCGCGTATGGCGGATGGGCCGCGGTGGGCGGACGGAGGCGCGATCCCGCGCCCCGCGTGCAACCCCGGCGCATCCATGTGCGTATCACCATGGCGTGCGGGGACGCGGGCCATGGCGCTGGGAGTTCCCCCTGATGAAGTTCCGCCTTGCCGCCGCCGCATCGCTGTATGCGCTCGGCCTTCCGCCTGCCGTGCTTGCCGCCGATGAAGAGCCGGCGCCGGATGCGCTGTCACCGGTTATCGTCACCGCCACCCGCATCGAGATGAAGGACAGCGATGCGCCCTACGCTTCCGAAGTCCATCGGCGTGAGGACATCGAGCGCTCCGGCGCCACCACGCTGGTCGATTACCTGGCGCGTTACTCCTCGCTGCAGGTGCTGCCCAACTACGGCAACCGCTACTCGCCGGCGCTCAACATGCGCGGCTACGGCATCACCGACGGCTACCAGAACGTGGTCGTCACCGTGGATGGCCGCCGTCTCAACAATGTGGACATGGTGCCGCAGCTGCTGGGCTCGGTTTCGCTGGCGGACGTGGATCGCATCGAAATCACCAAGGGCAGCGGCTCGGTGCTGTACGGCGACGGCGCCACCGCCGGTACCATCCAGATCCACACCCGGCCGAGGGATGGCGCCACGGTGGATCTCTTCGGCGGCAGCAACGGCAGCCGCGGCGCCTCGCTCAGCGCCGGCCTGGTGCGCGAGCGCTTCTCCCTCTCCGCCAGCGCCGAGCGCAACCGCGACGATGGCGCCGGCGACAAGGACGCAACCGGCCATCGGGATGCCTCCCGCGCCGACATCTGGCGCGTCGGCATCGACGGCAAGCCGGTGGATGAGCTGAAGCTGCGGCTGGATGCGGGCGAGTCGCGCATCGACACCCGCTATCCGAACTGGCTTACGCTGGCGCAATTCAAGGACGATCCGGCGCAGATCGTCGGCAACTACACCCACCAGAAATTCAACACCCATTACTGGAGCGTGGGCGCGGATTACGACTTCAGCAGTCGCTGGCGCCTGTCTGCCGACCATAACGACGAAAGTCGTTACTCCGAGTGGGTGAATTCGGGCTCGGAGTCCGAGTCCCGCTACCTGAGCGACGATATCTCGCTGCAGTTCCGTGGCGACAAGCTGGCGGTGACCGCTGGCGCCCAACTCTTCGATGCCGTGCGCAAGGGCTCGGACAACGACACCGACAAGCGCAACCGTGCGCTCTTCCTTCAGGCCCAGTATTCCTTAGAGCGACTGACGCTGTCGGCCGGCGTGCGTGGCGAGCAGGTGCGTTACCGCTATCGGCCGGATGCGGGCGAGCACCTGGAGGCGAATGAGCGCTTCTCATCCTGGGATGTCGGTTTCAATTACCGGGTGGATGAGGCGCTGTCGGTGTTCGGCAATTACAACGATGCGCATCAGGCGCCGGACATCGACCGGTTTTTTAATACCGATTGGTTTACCGGTACGACCAGTTTCAACGGTTTCATCGACCCCGCCCACGCCCGCACGCTGACGCTGGGCCTCAACCACAGCACGGCGACGAACCGTCTCAAGCTGGCGGTCTTCCATGTGCGCCTGCGCAATGAGATTTTCTATGACCAAAGCTTGGGGATGTTCGGGACCAACACCAACATCGACCGCTCGCGCAAGTTCGGCATCGAAGTGCAGGACAGCTGGCAGATCGTCCGCGCCGTCGCCGCGAACGTGAACTACAGCTGGACCCGCGCCCTCATCGATCGCGACGATTCCGGCGGCGGTGCCTTCAACGGCAAGGAGCTTCCCGGCGTGCCGCGCCACAGCCTGGTGGCCGGGCTGGCGGTGGATGTGGTCGACGGCGGCCGCCTCTACCTCTCCCATACCTGGCGCAGCCGCGCCTGGGCGGCTGGCGACTTCGACAACAACAACAGCCAGCGCCAGCGCGCTTATCAATCCACCGACCTCAGCTACCGCCAGCAGATCACCAAACAGGTCGAGCTGTATGGCGCGGTCAGCAACCTGTTCGAGCATGAGAACGGGATGTGGGTTGGCGACGACCAGATCTACCCGGTGGATTACTCCCGCACCTGGAAGCTGGGCGCCCGCGTCTCCTTCTGATTCACCGTTTCCGCCATGGCGCGCAGCGCATGCTCCCCCGGGCTGCGTTGCGCGCCTGTCGCCGCTGTCCTCCGGCGACTTTCCCCGTTTCATCCGCGGCGCCATCGCTGCCCAGGCTTCCCAAAACAATGAAAACCCGTTTCTCCGCTCTCACGCTGGCGCTTGCCGCCGCATTGCCTTTCCCCTCCCGTGTCTTTGCCGCGGATGAGCCGGCGCTCGAAGAAATCGTCGTTACCGCCACCCGCCAGCAGCGCCGCGCCGAAGACAGTCTCGCCAGCATCGAAGTCATCAGCCGTGAAGACATCGAACGCGCCGGGCATTCCTCGCTGGTCGAGCTGCTGCAGGCCACGCCCGGCGTACAGGTGACCGCCAATGGCGGTCCCGGCTCTAACTCCAGCGTCTACATCCGCGGCAGCGAAGCCCGCCATACCCTGCTGCTGGTGGATGGCGTCCGCATCGGCTCGGCGAGTTCCGGCACCGCCACCTTCGAAGCCATTCCGCTGGCGATGATCGAGCGCATCGAAATCCTGCGCGGCCCGGCCAGCGCTCTCTACGGCTCGGAAGCCATAGGCGGCGTGGTGCAGATCTTCACCCGCCGTGGCCAGCGCGGTTTCCAGCCGGAAGTGGCGGTGGGCTACGGCAGCGACAACACCTTCAAGGGCGCGGTGACGCTGGCCGGCGGCGTGGACCGGCTGCGCTACAGCCTGTCGGCCGGCAAGGAGCGCAGCGACGGCTACAACTCCAAGCGCGATCCCGCCTATTGGCGCAGCGGCACGCGCACCTCCTACTGGGCGGACGACGATGGCTATCGCAACGACAGCGCCAGCGGCTCGCTCTCCATCGGCTTCCGCGAGCGCGACGAGTTGGGGCTGAACTTCACCCATTCCGCGTCGCGCAACTGGTACGACGCCTCCGCGCTCAGCTACTACGACTCCTACCTGGACAAGACCGCCAGTACCCTGGGAGCCCACCTGCGCACCCAGCTGAGCGGCATCTGGACCAGCACCCTGCGGCTGAGCCAGAGCGAGGACAAGCTGCTCACCCGCGCCAGCGCCGCCGCCCCCAGCCGCACCCAGACGGTGCAGGACCAGCTGGGCTGGCAGAACGACGTCGATCTGCCGGTCGGCCGCCTGCTGCTGGCCTACGAACATGTCGAAACCCTGCTGGACAGCACCACCGTCTACCGCGAGGACGAGCGCCGGGTGAATTCCCTGCTGGCGGGCTGGACGGCGGACATCGACGTGCACCATTTGCAGATCAACCTGCGGCATGACGACAATTCGCAGTTCGGCGCCAAGACCACCGGCCTGCTGGCCTACGGTTACGACCTGACGCCCGAATGGCGGCTGCGCGGCAGCCTGGCGACGGCCTTCAATGCGCCCACCTTCAACCAGCTCTACTGGCCGATGAGTTCGCCGACCAGCTACTACGGCAACCCCGACCTCAAGCCGGAAGAAGCGCTGAACCGCGAGCTGGGATTGCGCTGGAGCCGCGGCGCCCATATGGTCGAGCTCACTTACTTCGACAACAAGGTGAAGAACCTGATCACGAACAACCCCGACCCGGCGCAGTCCGGCCAGCAGGTGAACATCGGCGAGGCGCGGCTGAAGGGCGCGGAGCTGGCCTACACCCTGGCGCTCGGCGGCTTCAATCTTGGCGCCGGGGCGGACTTCCTCAGCGCCAAGGACGAGGACAGCGGCCAGCGCCTGCCGCGCCGAGCCGCGCGCTCCGGCTTCCTGCGCCTGTCGCAGACGGTGGATCGCTTCGACTGGGGCTTCGAGCTCAGCGGCGCCGGCCGGCGCTACGACAACGCCACCAACACGGTGGCGCTGCATGGCTATGGCATCGCCAACGCCTACGCCGGCTACCGGGTGGCGCGCGACTGGAAGCTGGAGCTGCGCGCCAACAACCTGCTGGACAAGGAATACGAGCTTGCCCGCGGCTACCGCACGCCGGGCTCCAGCGTTTTCCTCACCGTGCGCTACGCGCCGCGCTGAGGCTGCATGGCCGCCAGCCCCACTTTCGCCACGGCCCATCGCAGCCTGCCCGGGCGCTCCCGCGCCTGGCTGGTGCTGGCGGTGCTGCTGCCGGCGGCAGCCGGCGCCTTCGCCTGGGCGCTGACGGCCGGCGATCTCTCCATTCCGCTGGCCGACGTCGCCGGCGCCCTGGGCGGCACCGGCGACGACATGGCCGCCCGCGTCGTCCGCGAGCTGCGCCTGCCGCGCGCCCTGGCCACCTTCGCCTGCGGCGGCCTGCTGGCGCTGGCCGGTGCGCTGATGCAGGTGCTGCTGCGCAATCCGCTGGCCGAGCCCTATGTGCTGGGGATTTCCGGCGGCGCGGCGGTGGGCGCGCTGGGCGCGATCACGCTGGGCGCGGCCACCTTCATCGTCGATGCCGGCGCTTTCGCCGGCGCGCTGGCGGCGATGCTGCTGGTGTTCGGGCTGGCGCACGGCGACGGCAGCTGGACGCAGACGCGGCTGCTGCTCACCGGCGTCATCGTCGCTGCCGGCTGCGGCGCGGTGGTGACGCTGATGCTGGCGCTGGCGCCGGCCACCCAGGCGCAGTCCATGCTGTTCTGGCTGATGGGCGACGCCAGCGGCGCCAACCGGCCGTGGCCGGCGCTGATGCTGTTGATTGCCGGCCTGCTGCTGGTGCTGCCGCTGGCGCGCGACCTCAACGTGCTGGTGCGCGGCGAGCTGGCGGCGCAGGCGCTGGGCGTGCGGGTGCGGCGGCTGCGCTACGCGCTCTACCTGCTGGCCTCGCTGTTCACCGCGGCGGCGGTGTCGCTGGTGGGCACGGTGGGCTTCGTCGGCCTCATCGTGCCCCACCTGGTGCGCCTGCTGCTGGGCAATGATCAGCGGGTGCTGCTGCCGGTGGCGGTGCTGGCCGGCGGCACCCTGCTGCTGGCGGCAGACACCGCGGCGCGCACCGCGATGGCGCCGATGCAGCTGCCGGTGGGCGTGCTCACTGCGCTGATCGGCGTGCCGGTCTTCCTCTTCCTGCTGGCGCGGCATCCGGGGCGATGACGACGCTGATGCCCTCTGCCACGCAGAACCCGTTGCTGCAGGCCGGTGGCCTGGGTGTGCGCATCGGCGAGCGCTGGCTGTGCCGCGATCTCGACCTGCTGCTGCAGCCCGGCGAATGCCTGGCGGTGATAGGCGCCAACGGCGCCGGCAAGACCACCCTGTTGCACACCCTGGCCGGGCTGCGGCCGGCGGCGGCCGGGCAGCTGGCGCTGGCGGGCCGCGCCCTGCAGCACTGGCCGCTGCGCGAGCTCGCCCGCTTCCGTGGCCTGCTCGCCCAGCAGCAGCCGGACCACTTCACCGCCAGCGTGCTGGAAACCGTGCTGGTCGGCCGCCATCCCCACCTCGGCCGCTGGGACTGGGAGGGCGCCGAGGACGAGCGCCTCGCCCATGTCGCGCTGGCCGAAGTCGGCCTGGAAGGCATGGCGGCGCGCGACATCCTCAGCCTGTCCGGCGGCGAGCGTCAGCGGGTGGCGCTCGCCGCGTTGCTGGCCCAGGCGCCGGCGCTCTTCCTGCTCGACGAGCCGCTGAACCACCTCGACCTGCGCTACCAGATCGCGGTGCTGACGTTGTTCCGCCGCCTCGCCGAGGCGGGCCGCGGCGTGGTGATGGTGCTGCACGACATCAACCTCGCCGCCCGTTTCGCCGACCGCATCGTGCTGCTGGACGGCCATGGCGGCGCCTGCGCCGGCAGCCGCGACGAAGTGCTGCAACCGGCGTTGCTGGAGGCCGCTTTCGGCCATCCGCTGCGGCGGGTGGAGGTGGAAGGCCGGGTGTTGTTCATTCCCGCCTGAGCGGCGGCAAGGGCCACGCGTGCGCCGAACCCGGCGCCGGCCGGGCACCGGGATAAAGCGGTGGCGGGCGGAGGTCGAATCGGGCATGGTGTGCGCCCCGCGAGCCGCGCGGGTGCAAGCGGTGCCGCCTGGCGGCGGCCCAGGAGTCGCGAGTATGTCCTCATCCGAATTGTCCTCCCTGCCTTTCGGCCGCCCCGGGCCCTTGCCCGGCCATGTCTACCTGGTCGGCGCCGGCCCGGGCGATCCCGAGCTGCTGACCCTGCGCGGCGCCCGCCTGCTGGCCGGCGCCGACGTGGTGGTCTACGACAACCTGGTCGCGCCCGCCATCGTCGATCTGGCGCCGGCCGCCGCCGAGCGCATCTATGTCGGCAAGAAGGCCGCCGACCACACCCTGCCGCAGTCGGAGATCAACGCGCTGTTGGTGCGGCTGGCGCAGGTCGGCAAGCGGGTAGTGCGGCTGAAGGGCGGCGACCCCTTCATCTTCGGCCGTGGCGGCGAGGAGATGGAGGCGCTGGTCGAGGCCGGGCTGACGGTGGAGGTGGTGCCCGGCGTCACCGCCGCCGCCGGCATTGCGGCCTATGCCGGCATTCCGCTCACCCACCGTGATCACGCCCAGTCGGTGGTGTTCACCACCGGCTTCCTCAAGGACGGCGCGCTGGAGCTGGACTGGACCATGCTCGCCCGGCCGGGCCAGACGTTGGTGATCTACATGGGCATCTCGCGGCTGGCGGAGATCTGCGCCGGCCTGGTGGCCCACGGGCTGGCGGCCAGCACGCCGGCCGGCGTCATCGAGCGCGGCACCACGGCCGCGCAGCGGGTGGTGGTGGCCGATCTGGCGACGCTGGCGGCGCGGGTGGCGGAGGCCGGCATACGGCCGCCGGCGCTCACCGTGGTCGGCGGCGTGGTCGGGCTCTATCCGCGGCTGGCCTGGTTCGAGGCGGGCGCGGCTGTGAGCGGGGCCGAGGACGAAGGAGCTGGCGGCACGCAGAACGGCACGGGCTGTCGCGCGGTGCACGCTGGCGAGTTGCAGGGCGGCGGCAAAGGCGAATGAGATTGGGCGCCGACGTATCGCCACCGCGCTGCCCGGCGCTGTTCATCGCCGCAGCCGCTTCCGGCCAGGGCAAGACCACCGTCACCGCCGCGCTCGCCCGCCTGCATGCGCGCCAGGGGCGGCGGGTGCGGGTGTTCAAGTGCGGGCCTGACTTCCTTGATCCGCAGATCCACGCCGCCGCCAGCGGCGCGCCGGTCTACAACCTCGACCTCGGCATGTGCGGCGAGGCGGACGCCGCCTGGCGGCTGGCCGCGGCGGCGCGCGAGACGGAGCTGATCCTGGTCGAGGGCGTTATGGGCCTGTACGACGGCCAGCCCTCGGGCGCCGACATCGCCTGCCGCTTCGGCCTGCCGGTGCTGGCGGTGATAGACGCCCGCGCCATGGCGCAGACCCTGGGCGCGGTGGCCCACGGCCTCGCCACTTTCCGCCCCGGCCTGCCCTTTGCCGGCGTGCTGGCCAACCAGGTAGCCGGCGAGCGCCATGCCGAACTGCTGCGCGCGGCGCTGCCGGCCGGCATGCGCTGGTACGGCGCCCTGGGGCGTGACCTGGAGGCGGCCTTGCCGGAACGCCACCTCGGTCTGCTGCAGGCGGCGGAGATCGCCGACCTCACCATCCGGCTGGACAGGCTGGCCGATGCGCTGGCCGCCACCGGCGCGGCGGCGTTGCCGCCGGCGGTGAGCTTCGCCGAGGCGCAAGCACCGCTGCCGCCGCCGCTGCTGGCGGGCCGCGACATCGCCATCGCCCGCGATGCCGCCCACGGGTTCATCTACCCGGCCAACCTCGATCTGCTGCAGGCCATGGGCGCGCAGCTGCGCTTCTTCTCGCCGCTGGCTGGCGAGGCGCTGCCGGCGTGCGACGCGCTGTGGCTGCCCGGCGGTTACCCGGAGCTGCATGCGGCGGCGCTGTCAGCGCGGCAGGGCTACCATGCCGCGCTGCGGGCGCATGTGGCCGCCGGCAAGCCGCTGCTGGCCGAGTGCGGCGGCATGATGGGCTTGTTCGAGCAACTGGTGGACAAGGCCGGCGCGCGCCACGCGATGGCGGGGCTGCTGCCCGGCGCGGCGCTGATGCAGCCGCGGCTCACCGCGCTGGGCACCCAGGTGGTGGCGCTGCCGGAGGGCGAACTGCGCGGCCACACCTTCCACTACTCCCGCAGCGAGACGCCGCTGGCGCCGCTCGCCCTGGCGCGCACGCCGGATGGCCGCGCCGGTGAGGCGGTGTATCGGCTGGGGCGGCTCACCGCCAGCTATCTGCACCTCTACTTCCCGTCCGACCCGGCGGCGGCGGCGCGGCTGTTCCTGTAGCGGCGGAGGACCGTGGCGCTCAGCTCGTCTGCCAGAGCGCGCTGTGCGTCTCCGGCGCGGCCTGCGGCTGGCAGGCCAGCGCATGGGCGAGCAGGCGCTGGTGGGCCTGGGCTTCGTCCAGCAGGCCGGTGTCGATTTCGCATTCCGCATCCAGCGGCACCTCGTAAGGGCTGTCCAGGCCGGTGAAGTTGCTCAGCCGCTTTTCCCGCGCCGCGCGGTACAGGCCCTTGGGGTCGCGCGCGGCGCAGACCTCGAAGCGGGTGCTGACATGCACGCAGCTGAACTGCCCCGGCGGGAACAGCGCGCGGGCGGCGGCGCGGTCGGCGCGGAAGGGCGAGATGGCGGCGACGATGACGACCAGCCCGGCTTCCACCATCAGCCGTGCCACCTCCGCCAGGCGGCGGACATTCTCGCTGCGCGCGGCGTGCGACATGCCGAGGTCGCGGCACAACCCCTGGCGCAGGTTGTCGCCATCCAGCACGAAGGTGTGCAGGCCGCGCCGGTGCAGGGCCTGCTCCAGATTGTTGGCCAGGGTGGACTTGCCGGCGCCGGACAAGCCGGTGAGCCAGATGCAGTGCGGCAACTGCCCCTTGGCCGCGGCGCGCAGCGCCGGCGAGAGGGACAGGGTGTAGGGGCGGATGGGCGGCGGCGCGCCTTTCGGATCATGCATAGCCGAGCAGCTCGTAGTCGCGTTCATAGGCGCGCTGCACCAGCCGCCGGGTGCCTTCGGAACAGAAGCTGCGCGCCGGCGCGGCGTTGCGGTGGCGGGTGGCGTTCACATGCGGCAGCGGCAGATCGACCCCGAGGCGGGTGGACAGCGCCCGGTAGTCCTGCGCCAGGGTTTCGTGGCGGCCGAGGAAGTCGACGCCGATCCCGCCCAGGGAATCGGTGAGGAAGTCGGTCTGCGGCACGAAGTGGATCTGGCGGCGCAGGTTCTCCGGGTGCAGCCAGCGGCTGACGAAGTCGTCGAAGTCGTGGTAGCGCAGCATCAGTTCCTGCGCCTGCCGGTCGCGCCTGGCGGCGCCGTGAACCCGCAGGTAAGCGTAGGCGGAGTAGGCGCGTTCCAGCGGGTCACGGACAAAGGCGAACTTGAAGCTCCTGGCGTACTGCTCGGGGAACTGCTGCTCGTACCAGTAGAGCGGGATGTGGCCATCGGCGCCGGTGTCGAACAAGGCCTCGCAGATGCTGCTGCCGGCGCACTTGGGCACATGGATGAAGAGACAGTTGCGGCGGGCGAAGGCCGCGGGGAAGGCGACGCGGGAGGAGAGGACGCGGTTGACCAGCTGGCGGTCTACGACGGGCATGCGTCCGAGCAGGAATTGCCGCTGCCGCTTGGGCATCAGCTTCCAGGAAAGGCGTTGCAGCATGGTGGCGCGGTCTGAAGAGTCCGGAGGCTCGTCACGCTAGCAAGGCTGTCACCGCCTCAAGTTTTCCGCTGTGTATTGGTTTTGAAATGGTTTTGAAATGATTCCTGCAAAAGCTTTACGCAGTGACCGGGTGGCGGAGGCGGTCGAAACGCCGTCGGGCAGGGGATGCCGGGCGGCGTGGTGATGGTTGCTGCGTACCAGGTGAATGCCTTTGCTGATGCGGGATATGGCGCACAGGACATCTTCCGGACGGCGTAATGGAGATGAAGGCGATCGCTCATCGGTGCGCTGGCGGCGGCTTCATCCTGCAAGCCGCCGCCTCAGCCGGCATTCACATTCGGTTACGCGGCTTTCAGGAGATCGTCGGCGACGGCAGGCTGATGTGATAGCCCTGGGCGTAGTCGATGCCCATCTCCTGCAGCAGCGCCAGGATCTCCGCCGATTCGACGAACTCGGCGATGGTGAGGATGCCCAGCTCCCGGCACAGGTTGGCGAGATTGCGCACCAGCGCCCGGTCCACCGCCGACTCGACGATGTTGCGCACGAAGGCGCCGTCTATCTTCACGAACTCGAAGTGCAGCTCGCGCAGGTAGTGGAAGGAGTTGTAGCCGCTGCCGAAGTCGTCCAGGGCGAAGGCGAAACCTTTCTTGCGCAGCTTGGCGAGGAATTTGCGCATATTGGTCATGTCGCCGATGGCGTCCCGCTCCAGGATCTCGAATACCACCCGGTTGGGCGGGATCTCCAGCTGGTGGCACAACTCCTCGGCGTAGTTGAGGATGCCGCGGCCCTGGATCTCCTGCGCCGACAGGTTGATGAACACCCGCTGCGCCGCCTGCCCGGCCTTGATGCGGGCGGAGCCCGCCTCCAGCACCTGGGTGATGATGTTGCGGTCCAGTTCGCGCCCCAGGCCGTACTTCTCGATGGTGTCGATGAAGGCGCCGGCGGCGGTGGTGCTGCCGTCGGTCTCGCGCAGCCGGGCCACCACCTCGCAGGCAAAGGTCTCGCCGCTGCGGCAGTCCACGATGCGCTGGTAGAAAGGCACGATGCGGCCTTCGCGCAGCGCCGCGCGCAGCTTCTCGGCGTACTCCCGGGTGCTGCGGGTGGCCTGCAGGCGGTCGGGCATCGCGTCCAGCGTGCAGGCGCCGTCCTTGCCCAGTTCCTTGGCGCGGTAGAGGGCGATGTCCACCCCGGCGAGCAGGTCGGTTTCGGTGCGGGCGTCGTGCGGGAACACGGTGATGCCGATGGAGACGGTGATGTGGAAGCGCGAGCCGTTGGGGCTGGTGAACACGCAGTCGCGCAATGCGCCGCCCAGCTTTTCCGCCACCGCCACCGCGCCCTCGCGGCCGGTTTCCATCAGCAGGATGGCGAATTCGTCGCCGCCGATGCGGGTGGCGAGGTCGCCCTTGCGCACATGGGCGCGCAGGATCTCGGCCACGCGGCACAGCACCTGGTCGCCCACCGGGTGGCCGTAGGAGTCGTTCACATCCTTGAAGTCGTCCAGGTCCAGCAGCAGCAGGGCGAACTCATGCTCATGCCGCTCGGAGCGGCCGATCTCGTACTCCAGCATGTTGTTGAATTGGCGCCGGTTGTACAGCCCGGTGAGCGGGTCGTGCACCGAGTAATACTCCAGCTCCGCCAGGGTGCGCGACAGGATCTTGCTGGACCCGACCACCATCACCATCACCGCCAGGATGGAGCGCACCACGCTTTCCTCGCGCGGATTCAACGGCGCGGAGGCGAGGTAGGTGACGCCCAGCAGGCCGGCGAGCTGGGTGGAGTGGTCCGGCACCCGCACGGTGATCATCTGGTCGGCACGCAGCGCGCTCATCTGGCGGCCGCGCTGCACCTCGAACTCCTCGTAGTCCAGCGGCGAATCCGGCGGCAGGCCGAGGTTCTCGATCATGCTGCGGACGAGCTGCTGGCGGATGTTCTTGCGGCACTCCTCGTCGCAGCTGCCGAAGTAATACACGTACAGCACCAGCCCGTGCTCTTCGGCGAAGGCGACGAAGAAGACGTCGAAGGGAAAGATGGTGTGGAAGTCGCTGAGGATGGACTGGACGAACTCCTTCCACTGGCCGATGCGCTCGTGCGACAGGATGATCTGCTCCAGCACCCGGCTCTGGCGCTCCAGCAACTCGCGCTCCACCAGCGAGTTGAGCAGCAGGCGGAACATGTCGTCGAACTCGGCGATGATGTCGCGCAGGTCGTCACTGCCGGCCTGGCCCTGGCGCGAGCGTTCCGCCAGCAGCAGGTCGAAGCTGCCGCGGAGGCGGCCGAGCACATCCTGCACCCGGCCCATCAGGGCGGTGGTTTCGGAGCCGGCCGGCAGCTGCGCGGCGGCGTCCAGCACCTGGCTGACTTCGCCGTGTTTCTCGCGGATGAGATCGCCCAGCGCGGCGCCGAAGGCGCTGCTGCGGGTGTGGTTCTCCAGCAGGCCGGCGAGGCGGCCGATGACGCGCAGGCGCAGCGCCTGCAGATCCACCGGCGCGACGGTGGCCGAGGGGGCCGCCATGGGGAGGTCTTGCATCGCCCCTTACTCCCGCGCGAAGCGGCCGCCGGGCTGCAGCAGGTCCACTCCGCAGCGCAGTTCCCGCAGCCAGGCGAGGAAGGCCGGCACCGCCGCGCCACGATAGACCGGGCCGTGCTGGGGGGCGATCACGTCGATCTCCAGCCCGGCGATGGTGTCCAGCCAGCAGCGGATGGCGTGGTTGGAGCACATGTAGCGGCGGTGGAAGTCGGCGATGTAGGGCAGGTGGGCATCGAAATCGTCGACGAAGGCGTCGTCCTGCTCGTTGGGCAGCATGGCGGCGCCGATGTCGCCGCTGAAGAGGATGCGCGAGGCCGGGTCATAGACGTTGATCTGGCCTTCGGAGTGGAGGAAGTGCGCCGGCACGATGCGCACCGCGTAGCCGGGTGCGATCTCCCAGTCCATGCCTTCGTCGGGCACGCCGACAAAGCGCGACATGTCACGCAGGCCATAATGCGGCAGGAAGCGCAGCCAGATGCGGGAGGCCAGCACCCGGGCGCGGGTCAGCTCCATCCAGGTGGAAAGGCCGCCGACGATGTCGGGGTCCTGGTGCGACAGCACGATGGTGCCGACCTGTTCCGGACGCACATAGCCGAGCATCTCGGCCAGCACCTGGGGCATCACACCGAAGCCGCCGGGATCCAGCAGCGCGCCGTGGCCCTCGTGCACGATCAGGTACTGGTTGGAGCGGATGCCGTCTTCCTCGCCCGGCTCGCTTTCATTCAACAGTACGAAACGGTGCTTGCCGTCGTCGAACAGTTCGACGTTTCTCATCCTTGCATGGTCTCCGTGGTGGGAAGGCCGGCGCTGCCTGCGACATACGCCGAATGGAAAGCGTTAGACCCTATCCGACGAATGGATTTATTACAACGGAGATACCGCAGCTTTCGTTACAAATGCCGCAGCCGGACGCGATTTCAGCCCTGCGGGCGCTGCTAGACTCTGCCGCCCGGGTCGAACGACCTGCTTTCCCCGGAGCCTGCCATGCGTATGATCAGAATCCATGCCGCTGTCCTTGTTGCCGCATTGCCGCTGCTGATGGCGGACGTGACGGCCGCCGCCGCGCCCAAGCGTGCCGGCAGCTGCGAGGTACGTAACGAGGACATCAACTTCTTCCGCGACAACGGCCTCACCGTGAAGCTCAGCAGCAAACTGCAGTTCAACAAGGTGCTGCTGCGGGAGAAGATCAACGCCAAGGTCACCGGCGGTGTCGCCATGCTCTCGGGGCGGGTCAGCTCCCGTTCCATGGTCGAACTGGCCGGCAGCCTCGCGGCCGATACCAGCGGCATCCGTTGCGTGCAGAACTACCTGGAAGTGGGGCCGCCGCTGCCGGAAGCGGAACGGCCGGTATGAGGCGTGGCGGACTTCACGGTCCGCAGCCTGTCCGTGCAGGAATACGCGTCGGCCTGCGGTGGCGCGCTTGACGCCGCCGTCGGCCATCGGCTAGGGTTGTGCCCCATGAACGCGAGCAAGGCCGTTCCGGCCATCTCCTTCGCTCTCTTGCTGCTGCCGGCGCTCCCCGCGCTGGGCCTGCTGCTGCGCGGCCCGCGCAGCTAAAAAATACCCCCCTCCTGTCGTTTTCCTGTGCCGCCCCGTCGGGCGGCCGAGTCCATTCGGGCTCGGTGCGTGACGTGGCGCAAGTTTTCCTCCCGGAGCAAGCCATGTTCAACCTCGATTCCCTGCTACGACTGCGACCCGGTTGCCGGACCACGAGCCAACGGCCGTCCGGCAGCCAATCCGCCGCGCAGGCCGCCGCGCATGCACTGAACGCAGTCCGACCTCGAATGCAAAGGAATCGACCATGTTGAAGCAGCCCGACACCAAGTACCGTTCGTTCAACCCCTTTCCCGGCGGCAAGCCGCTTGCCGACCGGACCTGGCCCGACAAGGCCATCACCCGTCCGCCGGTGTGGATGAGTACCGACCTGCGCGACGGCAACCAGGCGCTGTTCGAGCCGATGAACAGCGAGCGCAAGATGCGCATGTTCAAGATGCTGGTGGAGATCGGCCTCAAGGAAATCGAGGTGGCCTTCCCGGCAGCCTCCCAGACCGACTTCGATTTCGTCCGCGAGCTCATCGAAGGCGGCCACATTCCCGACGACGTCACCATCGAGGTGCTGACCCAGGCGCGCCCGCACCTCATCGAGCGCACCTTCGAGTCCATCCGCGGCGCCAGGCGCGCCATCGTGCACGTCTACAGCGCTACCGCGCCCAACTTCCGGCGCATCGTCTTCGACCAGGACAAGGCCGGCACCAAGGCATTGGCGGTGGAAAGCGCCAGGTTTTTCCTCGAGATGGCGGCGCGCCAGCCGGAAACCGATTTCACCTTCCAGTACAGCCCTGAAGTGTTCTCCGGCACCGAACTGGAGTTCGCCATCGAGGTCGCCAACGCGGTGATCGAGGTGTGGCAGCCGACGCCGCAGAAGAAATGCATCATCAACCTGCCGGCGACGGTGGAGATGAGTACGCCCAACGTCTATGCCGATCAGATCGAGTGGATGCACCGCCACCTTGCCCGTCGCGACAGCGTGCTGCTTTCTGTGCATCCGCATAACGACCGCGGCACTGCGGTGGCCGCCGCCGAACTCGCGGTGATGGCCGGCGCCGACCGCGTCGAAGGCTGCCTCTTCGGCAATGGCGAGCGCACCGGCAACGTGGACCTCGTCACACTGGCGCTCAACCTCTACAGCCAGGGCGTGCATCCCGGCCTGGACTTTTCCCGCATCAACGAAGTCGCGCGCACGGTGGAGCACTGCACCCAGCTGCCCATCCATCCGCGCCATCCCTACGTCGGCGATCTCGTCTTCACCGCTTTCTCCGGCTCGCACCAGGATGCGATCAAGAAGGGCTTCGCCGCGCAGCAGCCGGATGCCATCTGGGAAGTACCCTACCTTCCTGTGGATCCGGCTGACCTCGGTCGCAGCTATGAATCCATCATTCGGGTGAACAGCCAGTCCGGCAAGGGCGGCATCGCCTACCTGCTCGAAACCGAATACGGCATGGTGATGCCGCGCAGGCTGCAGGTGGAGTTCTCCTCCGCTATCCAGCGCATCACCGACGAGACGGGCACCGAGGTCAGTGCCGCCGACATCTGGAGCGCCTTCGAGGCCGAATACCTGTCCTTGAAGTCGCCGCTCGCCTATGTCGAGCACCACCTCGCCGAGCACGGTGGCCAGCAGGGCGTGAGCTTGACGGTGGAAGAGGGCGGCGTGCGCCGGGTGCTGCGCGGCGTCGGCAATGGCCCGATAGACGCGGCCTTGAATGCGCTCGACGCTGGTGCGGTGCTGCTCGGCTACGAAGAGCGCGCCATCGGCCAGGGCTCGGATGCGCGCGCGGTGGCCTTCGTGGAACTGGCCGGCAGCGACGGCAGAGGCGCCACCTTCGGCGTCGGCATCCACGCCAACATCGTCACGGCGTCCATCCTCGCCATCCTCTCCGGCATCGACCGTCTTGCCGCTCGCGGCGTGGTCGCGGCGCCGGCGGTGGCCAAGGTCGGCAGCTGAGCCTGGTCCGCGGATCGCCCGGCAGCATTCCGGCCGCTAGCAATCGCCCGCATCCTGGGCGTGTCGGCGGCAGGAAAGCGGGGCGCGAGAGAAAAGCCGGAGGCGGCATTGTCGCCTCCGGCTTTTTTCCATCCGGGCGGCAGAGGTTATGCTCTGCCCATGAAACCGGTACCCGAAGACCCCGTCCTGCGCGGCACCACGGCCGAGCAGCCCCGCGCAAGGGCATCCACCCATGCCCTCCCCGACTACCTCGCCCGCACCTACACCTGGGCGTATCTCAATCCCCGCAACCTGCGCTTGCTGGATCGCATGCCGGTGGTCAACGCCATCCTGTGGGGCAACGCGAACCGGCTGATGCAGGCCGCCGTGGCCGAATTCGAGCCCGGCCAGCGGGTGCTGCAGGCCGCTTGCGTGTATGGCGATTTCTCGATGCGGCTGGCGCGCCGGCTGGGCGACGAAGGCCGCCTGGAGGTGGTGGATGTGGCGCCGGTGCAGGTCGAAAACCTGCGGCGCAAGGCCGCCGGGGAATGCCGGCTGGAGGTCCGCGTCGGCGATCTCGCCACCGAGGCCGCGCTGGCGGGGGAGTCCCCTTTCGATGGCGTGTGCTGCTTTTTCCTGCTGCATGAAGTGCCGGCGCCGGAGCGGGCGCGCATCGTGCACAACCTGCTGTGCGCGCTGCGGCCGGGAGGCCGCATCGTCTTCGTCGATTATCACCAGCCCGCCAGCTGGAATCCGCTGCGGCCGGTGATGGCGGCGGTGTTCCGCTGGCTGGAGCCGTATGCGCCGTCGCTGCTGCGGGCGGACATCACCACGCTGTCGCCGCTGGGCGGGGGGCTCGTCTGGCGCAGGCGCAGCCTGTTCGGCGGCCTGTACCAGATCGTGGTCGGCGAGCGCCCCGGCTGAGGGCGCCCGCCGCCGGGCTCAGCGGTTGCCGTTACCCGGCTTGGCCGAGAACAGCGCGGCGCGCTGGCCGCGGTTGCCGTCGCGGCCGCCATTGTTGCGCGCGGGCTGGGCACGGTTGCCATTCACATCCGGACGACGGCTGTTGTCGATGCGGTTGCCATCCACGTCAGGCCGTTGCGGTGCTACGCGGTTGCCGTCGATCTCGCCACGCTGGCGTTGGGCGGGGGCGCGGTTGCCATCCACCTCGCCGCGCGGGCGATCGCTGCGCTGGCTGCCGTTGCCATTACGGCCCTGGCGGTTGCCGGCGTGCGGACGGTCGCCATTGGGGCGGTCGCCCTGGGCACGTTCGCCATTCGGACGGCCGCCGGCCGGGCGGGCGCCACCGCCGTTGCCGCGGCTCTCACCGCGGCCCTGGCCTTGGCGCTGACCTTGCCCCTGGCCCTGGCCGCGGCGGCCGCCACGTTCCTGGCCGCGACGCTCGCCACGTTCTTCTTCCGCCGGCTCCGGCGTGGCCGAGGGCACGAAGCCTTCGGCGGTGGCGCGGTCGACACGGCGGCGGATGAGGCGTTCGATGGCGGCCAGCAGCTTGGTCTCTTCCGAGTCGACCAGCGAAATCGCGTGGCCTTCGGCGCCGGCGCGGCCGGTGCGGCCGATGCGGTGCACATAGTCTTCCGGCACGTTCGGCAGTTCGAAGTTCACCACCTGCGGCAGCTGGTCGATGTCCAGGCCGCGGGCGGCGATGTCGGTGGCGACCAGCACCGGCAGCGAGCCGTCCTTGAACTGGGCCAGCGCGCGGGTGCGGGCGCCCTGGCTCTTGTTGCCGTGGATGGCAGCGGCCGGGATGTCATGCCGGGTCAGGTATTCGGCCAGCTTGTTGGCGCCGTGCTTGGTGCGGGTGAACACCAGCACCTGGAACCACTGCTTTTCCTTGATGAGCCAGGCGAGAAGCTCGCGCTTCTGCTTCTGGCCGATCATGTACACCGCCTGCTCCACTCGCTCCGAGGCGGTATTGCGCGGCGCGACTTCGACGCAGCCCGGCTTGTGCAGCAGGCCGTTGGCCAGCTCGCGGATCTCGTCGGAGAAGGTGGCGGAGAACAGCAGGTTCTGGCGCTGCTTGGGCAGCAGGGCGAGCACCTTGCGGATGTCGCGGATGAAGCCCATGTCCAGCATGCGGTCGGCTTCGTCCAGCACCAGGATCTCGACGCCGGAGAGGTCCAGCGTCTTCTGGCCGACGTGGTCCAGCAGGCGGCCAGGGGTGGCGACCAGGATGTCCACCCGCTTCTTTAGCGCGGTGATCTGCGGATTGATGTTCACGCCGCCGAACATGACCATGGAGGTGAGCGGCACATGCTTGCCATAGGTTTGCACCGACTCCTCGACCTGGGCGGCGAGTTCGCGCGTCGGTGTGAGGATGAGGCAGCGCGGCCGGCCGGGCTGGACCTGCTTCGGCTGGCTGGACAGCAGGTGCAGCACCGGCAGGGTGAAGCCGGCGGTCTTGCCGGTGCCGGTCTGGGCGGCGGCGAGCAGGTCGCCGCCGGCGATAACGAGGGGGATGGCCTTTGCCTGGATCGGGGTGGGCGCGGTGTAGCCGGTGTCGGCAATTGCGCGCAGCAAGGGCTCGGCGAGGCCGAGTCCGGCAAAGGTGAGTTCAGCAGTCATGCAGCAGTGCTCCAGCGACGGCCTGTCGCTCGAAGCCGAGAGACACCAATCGAGGCGGGCGGGAAAGGGGACCGGAGGGGTCGTTTGAGAAGAAGCCGCGATCGATTGGCCAGGACCGCGGAAGCGGCGAATGATAGCGGTTTCGCCGCACGGTGGCGAGTTGGAGTGCCGCTGAGGCGGTGCGGCGGGCGCATCACGGGCAGGTAACAGGCGGGTAACAAAATACGCCTCTATTGCTTTTGGACAATATCTGTGCTGCGCTGCGGACGCTATAGTCCGCTCCGGTCCCGAAAATGCTTGGAGACGAGCGATGCCCGCCGTCCTTTCCCGTTTATCCCCGATCCGTTCGCGGCTCGCCCTGCGCCTGGGCACGGTAGCCGCCATCGGCTTGGCGGCGGTGCTCTTCTTCGCGGCGTGTGCCTTCGTGATGCAACTGGCCGGCCTGTGGCTGGCCTGGGACGCGCTAGGCGAGGGCCTGGGTTTCCTGGCTTTCGCCTGGGGATTGCTGGCCTTGCTGTCCGGCGCTTTTTTCGTGATCGCCCTGCACCTGCTGTGGGTGCCGCTGCCACCGCCTTCCGGCATCCTGCTGCCGCGCGCCGCGGCTGACTCCTTCTACCGCCTCATCGACCGCATCGGCGGCCGGCTGGGCGCGGGGGAGATCCACGGTGTCTGGATCACCGGAGAGATGAACGCCGCGGTGGTGCAGCGCGCGATCTGGGGGGGCTTTGGCCCCATCCGCACCCACCTGCTGGTCGGCCTGCCGCTGGCCCACAGCCTGTCGCGCCACCAACTCGCCGCGGTGCTGGCCCACGAGTTCTCCCACCTCGCATTGCAGCGCAGGGGCGCCGGCGCCTGGCTGGCGCACTTCCGCGCCTGGTGGCTGCGGGTGTTGGAGCGGGCCTGCCTGGTCTGCCCGGTGGCGGCGCCGTCGCTGGACGTTACCTTCCGCCGCTACTACCGCGACATGGTGCGGCTGTCCCGCCTGGAAGAGTTCGAGGCGGACGCCATGGCGGCTGAGATGGTCGGCCCGGCGGTGCTGGGCCAGACGCTGGTGGAGGTGACGCTGAAGGAGCGCTTCCTCAGCCAGGACTACTGGCCGATGGTGATGGCTCACGGCGCGGCGCAGAACCAGCCTTCGATCCGCCCCTACCGGGAGATGGGCCTGGGCGTGGCGGCTGGTTTCCTGCGCCCGGTGGCGGCCAGGATGACGGCGATGGCGCTGGTCGACAGCGAGCGCGACGGCGACTTCCTCCACCCGACGCTGGCCGAGCGCCTGCGCGCGCTGGGCGTGGGCGCCGAGGTCGCCACCGAGGACATGCCCTCCGCCGCCAGCCACTACTTCGCGCCGCTGCTGCCCAGCCTGGCGTGGGTGTTCGACCGCGCCTGGTGGCAGGACATGCGCCGCATGCTGCGCGGCGAGCGCAAGGGCCGCGCCGTGCGCGAAGACGGCGAAGCCTGATCCCGCGCTTTCTCCGGCCTAGCGGCGCGCGCGCGCCTCTTCCAGCTGGGCGCACAGCCGCGAAGCGCCATCCAGTATCCGCGGCGTGTGCCGCTGTATCAGCTCCGGCGGGATGAAGAACAGATTGCCCCGCTGGCTGGCCGTCAACTTGTCCCAGTTCTTCCACTGATCCAGCCATTCTGGCCGTGCCTCGCCCATGCCGCTGGCGACGATGGCCTCCGGGTTGGCCGCCAGCACCGCCTCCGTGCCAACGGTGGGCGCCAGCTGCGACAACCCGGCGAACACGTTCTCGCCGCCGCACAGCGCGATCACCTTGGAAATCAGGTGCTCGCCATTCACCGTCATCAGCGGCTGGTTCCAGATCTGGTAGAAGGTGCGCACCGGCGGCCGCTGGCCATAGCGCTTCTGCAGCATGGCCTGCCGTTCGCGGAAAGCGGCTGCCGCGTGGAAGGCGCTGAGCTGGGTGCCGGCGAGGCGGCCCAGGGTCTCCAGGCTACTCGCCACGTCCTCCAGGCTGCGGGGCTCATTCACGTACACTGCAATGCCCAGCGCGGCGAGCCGGTCCAGGTTGCCGCCGCGGTTGCCGGTCTTCCAGGCGACCACCAGATCAGGCTTCAAGGCCGCCACCGCTTCCAGATCCACGTTGTTGTAGCCGCCCACCTGCGGCAGCCGCGTTGCCGCTTCCGGGTAGTCGCTGTAGTTCACCGCGCCCACCACCTTGTCGCCGGCACCGGCGGCGAACAACAGTTCGGTGACATGCGGGGCGAGGCTGACGATGCGCTTGGCCGGGGCGGCCAGGCGCAGTTGGCGGCCGGCGTCGTCGGTGACGACGATCTCGGCACGGGCAGTGGTCGCGGTCAGGCCGGCGCTCAGCGCAAGCAGGGCGAGGGCAGTACGGGGGCGGAAGCAGAGGCTCACTTGGGGCTCTCGATCAGGGGGCGGAGTTCATGCAGCGCCTCGGCCAGGCGGGCGAGGGCGGCGGCGTCGCCCGGCAAGCCGAAGCGTAGGCCGGCGGGCTGTGGGAAGTGGCGCACCAGGATGCCGCGGCGGGCGAGGGCATGCTGGAGTTCGGCGGCGCGGGGATGCGGCACCCAGCGGAACAGCGGGCAGCCGTTTCCGCCTGGCAGGCCGGCGGCATACAGGACTTCGTCCAGCGCGGAGGCGGCGTTGGCGAGGCGCAGGTGCTGGGTCTGCTGCCAGTCGCGGTCGCTCAGTGCGGCCCGCGCGGCATGGCGGGCCGGGCCGCTGACGGCCCACGGCCCCAGTTTTCCGGCCAGCGCTGCGCGCAGCGCGGCGGGCGCAAGCACGAAGCCGACGCGGGCGCCGGCGAGGCCGAAGAACTTGCCCAGCGAGCGCAGCACCACCAGATTGCCGGCGTGCTCCACCGCGCTGGCCAGACTGCCGTCCGCAGCGCAGTCGATGAAAGCCTCGTCCACCACCAGCCAGCCGCCGCGGCTGGCGAGGCGGCGCTGCCACTCCAGTAGGCGCTCGCGTGGGTGGTGGTGGCCGGTGGGGTTGTTGGGGCTGACCAGCAGCAGCAGGTCGGTGTCGTCCAGCACCTGCTCTATGGCCTTGGCGTCGCCCGCCGGGCAGCGGTGCTCAATGCGTGCTTCCCAAGCGGCGGCGTGTTCCGCGTAGCTGGGCAGGGCCAACGTGACCCGGCGGCCGGGCAGCAGGTCGGGCAGGGCCTGGATGGCGGCCTGGGAGCCGGCGACCGGCAGCGCTTCGGCACCGTAATAGTGGCGGGCGGCGGCTTCCAGGCCGTCCTCCTCTTCCGGCAGGCGCTGCCAGACGGCGGTCGGCACTGGCGGCACGGGGTAGGCGTAGGGGCTGATGCCGGTGGAGAGGTCCAGCCAGTGTTCCAGGGGAATGCCGTGCGTCTGCGCCGCGGCGCGCAGGCGGCCGCCGTGTTCAAGCACCGGCCCGCTCCAGGATGACCGCGAGCAGGGCGGCAAGGCCCAGCCACAGCAGGACGCCGCGGCGGACCAGCGCGACGGCCGCGCGTATCGAGCCCGCGTCCGGCGGCTGGCTGCCGCCCAGCGGTGGGCGCTGTTCCAGTTGGCCGTGGTAGATCGCGGCGCCGCCCAGGGCGACGCCCAGCGCGCCGGCGCCGGCGGCCATCACCGGGCCGGCGTTGGGGCTGTCCCAGGCCGGCGCCTGGCTGCGCCAGCAGGCGAGCGCGGCGCGGGTGCGGCCGAGCAGGGCGTAGGTGAGGGCGGTGAGGCGGGCGGGCAGGGCGTTGAGCAGATCGTCGGTGCGGGCGGCGACGCGGCCGAAGGCGAGGTAGCGGGCGTTGCGGTAGCCCCACATCGCGTCCAGCGTGTTGGCGAGGCGGAACAGCAGCGCAGCCGGGCCGCCGCCGACGAGGAACCAGAACAGGGTGCCGAATACCGCGTCGTTGCCGTTCTCCAGCACCGATTCGGTGGCGGCGCGGGCAACGCCGGCTTCGTCCAGCGCGCGGGTGTCGCGGCTGACGATCCAGCTCACCCGGTCGCGCGCCTGCGGCAGGTCGCCGGCAGCCAGCGGCGCGGCGATGGCTTCCGCATGTTCGGCCAGGCTGCGGCCGCCGAGGGCGAAGTAGAGCAGCAGGATGTCCACCGCCCAGTGCGCCTGTGGATGCAGGCCGCGCAGCGCCAGCGCCAGGCCCACCCAGGGCGCGACCGCGGCCAGCCAGGCGAGCAGGCCGAGCGCGAGTTCGCGGCGATGGCTGTCGCCCGGGCGCCGCAGCCGGCGTTCGATGGCCTTCGCCCAGTTACCGAAGCCCACCAGCGGATGCCAGCGCCGCGGCTCGCCGAGCAGGCGGTCCGCCAGCAGGCCGGCGGCGAGCTTGATGACGAGGAGGGCGAAGGCGGACATCTGCGGATTGGCGGCGGGGTTGGCGCGTAATGGTGGGTGTATCGG
>NZ_WUEI01000057.1 GCF_012911025.1 Azoarcus sp. TTM-91
CCCCTTCGCCGGCACCAGCCGGGCGATGCCGGCCTGGGTGAAACCCATGATCAGGATCTGGCGGCTCAGCTGGGCGGTCATCACCAGCGCCAGGTCCGCGCCCAGCCCCAGCGCGATCACCGACACCTCGGTCACGCCGCCGGGGATCAGCGCCAGCAGCGTGGTCATCAGCGGCCAGCCGAAGGCGGCGTGGGCGGCCAGGGCCGCGGCCAGCGTGATCAGGAACAGCATTGCCGACCAGGCGGTGGAAGCCAGCAGCAGCCCGCGGCCGCTCACCTGCTCCAGCCGACGCAGGCGCAAACCGGAGGTGCAGCCGATGGCGACCTGGCACAGCGCGATCAGCCACAGTGGCGGCACGAAGTCGGTGAAGCCGCTGCCGTGGGCCAGCCCACTCAGCACCGCCGGCACCAGCAGCAGCCCCATGCGCATGCCCAGCCGCCGCGCCAGCCAGCGCCCGCCCAGGGCGCAGCCGGCGAGCACCAGCCAGTCCGCGACGCTGCCGCCGGCGAGAGCGGCGCCATCGGCCACCGCCGGCGTACCGGCGGCCGGCGCCGCCCAGTGCGCCACCAGCGTGATGCCGCCGATGATGAAGACGAAGCGCACCAGGTGCACCGTGGCGATCATGCCCGGATGGCCGCCCAGGCTGGCACCGTAGGCCAGGATCTCGCTGAGGCCGCCGGGCATGGAGGCGAAGAAGGCGGTGACCGGATCGAAGCCGCCGCGGCGGCGCAGGTAGGCATTGCCCAGCCATAACAGCAGGCCGGTGTTCAGCCCAACCACCACGACCACCGGCCACAGCGCCACCACCTGGCGCAGGAAGGCCGGGGTGACCGAGCAGCCGATCAGCACACCGATCACCAGCAGCGCCGCCTCGCCCAGCGGCTTGGGCAGGCGGATGCGTTCGTCGGCGCGCGAGGCCACCGCCGCCGTCAGCATCGCCCCCAGCATCCAGCCCAGCGGCACCGCGGCGGCATGCAGCAGGCCGCCGCCGGCCAGCCCGAACGCCAACGCCAGCGCGCCGCCCCACCACGGCAAGGGTGGCGCCGCCTTCAAGCGGCCACGCTCGGACGCCAGTGCGTCTCGTTGTAGCGGCTGACGCGGCCGCTTTCGAGATCGAAGGCAAGACGCTCGGTCAGCGTCTCCAGCGCGCGGCCGTAGAGGTGGAAGTGCAGCGCCGGCCGGTCGGCGACGACGTGGATGCTGTGGATATCGTCGCCCAGGTACAGCCCCGGCTCGCCCGGGCGCACCACCTGCTCGCACAGCAGTTCCAGGCTGCCGCGCGCCGGATCGCTGCCATCGTCGCTGCGCTGGTAGATGCGGTTCAACTCTTCTCCTTCGACGGCGACGATCACCGCCCAGGTCTTGTGGTTGTGCGGCACGCTCTTCTTGCCCGGCAGCAGGGCCTGCAGGTAGAGGGCGTATTCCTGGCCCTCGCCGACGTGCAGCTGATAGCGGGTGGACAGCGGCGCGCCCGGTGCCGGCAGCGGGAAGTCGGCGAAGGAGAAGAGGTCGCGCCGCTGCGCCAGCCGGGCCAGCACCCCGGCGCTGCGGCGCAGGCTGTCGCGGTCTGTGCCGTGCTCGCGATGCAGCGCGCGGATCTCGGCGATGGCGGATTCTATCTGCTGCTTACGTTCGTCTCTGGGATTCATGGTCGGGCTCCGGTCGAGGATGGAAAGGGGGAAGAGAGGAGCGGCGGCGCCGCTCCCGGACTGCGGGGAAACTCAGCGCATCAGCCGCTGCAGGCCGAAGCCGCGCTCCACCAGGATCACCGCGGCGAAGGACAGCGCCACCATGGTCACCGACACCGCGGCGATGGTCGGATCGCTGTTGTAGGAGGCGTAGCTGAAGAGCTGCACCGGCAAGGTGCTGAAGCCGGTACCGGTGAGGAAGAGCGACAGGCCGACGTCGTCGAAGGAGACGATGAAGGCGAACAGCCCGGCGGCGAACAGGCCCGGCCCCAGCTGCGGCAGCGTCACCCGCAGGAAGCAGCGCCACGGCCCGGCGCCCAGGTTGCGCGCCGCCAGCAGCTGGCGCCGGTCCAGCGCCGCCAGGCTGGCGACCAGGGTGCGCACCACGTAAGGCAGCGTCAGCGCGGTGTGGGCGACGAACAGGCGCGAGGGCTGGTGCGTCCAGCCCCAGCTGGAGAACACCGCCAGGATGGCCAGCGCGCTGAGGATGAGCGGCACGAACAGCGGCGACATCAGCACGCCCAGCAGCAGCCCGCGGCCGGCGAAGTCGCGGCCAGCGATGCCCAGCGCCGCCGCCAGCCCCAACGCCAGCGCGCTGCCGGCGGCGGCCAGCGCCAGCCAAAGGCTGTTGAGCGCGGCGTCTACAAACTCCGGCCGCGCGAGCATCGCCGCGTACCAGCGCAGCGACGGCCCGCCCTCCGGCAGGCTGACGTAGTCGCGCGGCGTCAGCGACACCAGCAGCACCATCACCAGCGGGCCGAGGATGAACAGCGTCACCAGCGCGGTCCACAACACCAGCAGGCGGGAAGGCCGGGCGTTCATCGCGCCGCTCCCGCCGCGCCGCGGCCCTCGCCCAGGCGCGCCAGCAGCGCCACCACCGCCCACACCAGGGCGAACAGCACCGCTGCCACCACCGCTGCCTCGCGCCACTCCAGGTAGTTGATGGCGAGGTCGTACACCTCGGTGGCCATCACCTTGGTGGCGGTGCCGCCCAGCAGCACCGGCACGATGTAGGCGCTGGCGCTCATGGTGAACACCAGCACCGCGCCGGCGGCGATGCCCGGCAGGCACAGCGGCAGCACCACCCGCCACAGCACCTGCCAGCGCCCGGCGCCGAGGTTGGCGGCGGCCAGCAGCAGGCGCTCGTCCAGCTTCAGCACCGAGGCCGACACCGCCAGCAGCATGTAGCCGAAGAACACATGGGTGAGGCCGACGACCACGCCGAAATCGTTGTACATCAGCGCCAGCGGAGCGAAGCCCGCCCACGCCAGCGCGGCGTTCGCCAGCCCCTTGGGGCCAAGCAGCACCACCCAGGCCAGGGTGCGCACCACCACGCTGGTGAGCAGCGGCGACAGCAGCGCGACGAACAGCAGCGAGCGCCAGCGCGGCGCGATGCCGCGCATCAGCAGCGCCACCGGGAAGGCCAGCAGCAGGCAGGCGAGCACCGTCAGCAGGCCGATGCGCAGGGTGCGGGCGACCAGCCCCCAGGCATGGGGATCGCCGAGGAAATCGGCGTAGGCGGAGAAAGACAGCCGCCAGCCGCCGCCGGCGTCCGCCGCGCTCACGCTCAGCGCCAGCAGCTGCAGCACCGGCAGCAGGAACAGCGCGCCGATGAAGAGCAGCGCCGGCAGCGTCAGCAAGGCGCCGCCCAGGCGCTGCGGCCGCGCGGCCGGGCCGGCGCAGGAGACAGCGGCGGCGCTCACGACAGCGCCTCCAGCAGCCGCGCGCCGCCGGCCTGCGGCGCGCTGGCCGCCTGTGCGGCATCCGGCTCCGGCGGCGGCAGCGGAATCATGTCCGCCACCGCCCACGCCACGCCCACCTGGGCGCCCGGCGCCAGCCCGGCCGCCCAGGCGCCGGCGGCGCATTCGCCGGCCAGCAGCAGGCCGTGCAGCTCCACCTCGAAGCGCAGCGCGGCGCCCAGGTAGGTGAGGCTGCGCAGGCAGCCGTCGAAGGCGGCTTCGGCCGCGCTCAAGCCACCGGCGCCCTGCCCCGCCGGCAGCAGGCGCAGCGCATGGGCCGGGATGGCGTAGCGCGCCTCGCCGGCGGCATCGGTGAGCACCGCCTCCGCCGGCAGCGGCAACACCGGCGCACCGCCCGCCGGCCGCAGCCGGAGGCCGGCGGCATGCCGCTCCAGCCGGCCGGCGACGACGTTGCCGTGGCCGACGAAGTCGGCGACGAAGGCGGTGCGCGGCCGGGTGTAGATGGCCTGCGGCGTGTCGAACTGCTGCAGCCGGCCGCCGCCCAGGATGGCGACGCGGTCCGAAGTGGCGAAGGCCTCCTCCAGGTCATGGGTGACCAGCAGCGTGGTCATGCCGGTGCGGCGGTGGATGTCGACGAAGTTGTCGCGCAGCTCGCGGCGCAGCCGCGGGTCCAGATTGCTCAGCGGCTCGTCCAGCAGCAGCAGGCGCGGTTCCAGCACCAGCGCCCGCGCCAGCGCCACCCGCTGCTGCTGGCCGCCGGAGAGTTCGCGCGGATGGCGGCCGCCCAGGCCCTCCAGCCGCACCAGCTCCAGCGCCTCGCCCACCCGGCGGGCGATCTCCGCCCGGCCGGCCTTGCGCATGCGCAGGCCGAAGGCGACGTTGTCGAACACCGTCATGTGCGGGAACAGGGCATAGCTCTGGAACACCATGGCGGCGCCACGGCGGTGGCTGGGCAGGCCGCGCAGCGAGGCGCCGTCGAGCAGGATGTCGCCGGCGTCGGGGTCGATGAAGCCGGCGATCATGTGCAGCGTGGTGGTCTTGCCGCCGCCGGAGGGGCCAAGCAGCGAGACGAACTCGCCGCGGCGCACCGCCAGCGACAGCCCGTCCACCGCCGCCTGGCCGCCGAAGCGCTTCACCACGCCGTCCAGGCGCAGGAAGGCGGCGTCGGCGCGCGCCGTTTCAGCCATCGTCGCCATGCCGCTCAACCGCCCAGCGCGCGTTCCAGCTTGCGCGTCCAGTCGCGGCGCTCCTGCACCACCACGTCGTCGTCGATGGCCGGCATGCGCGCCAGCGTGTCCTGGTCGGGCACGCCCAGCTCGCGCAGCTCCGCCGGTACCGCCACGCTGGCGTTGGCCGGGCTGTAGAACAGCTCGCGCATCAGCCGCGCCTGCGCCTCCGGGGCGAGGAACCAGTCGACGAAGCGCTGCGCCAGCTCCGGGTTGGGCGCGCCCTTCACCGGCGCCACCATGGTGGAGCTGACCACCGCGCCCTCCTTCGGCAGCACGAAGGCCAGGCCGGGCAGGCGCTTGACCAGGGGCAGCGCCCGTATGCTGCTGTTCACCCCCACCAGGTATTCGCCCAGCAGGATCTTCTCCTCATGCTTGGCCGCCGCCGGCTCCAGCACCCGGGCGCACTTGCCCAGCGCGGCGAAGCGGGCGATGCCCTGCTCCACTTTGGCCGGATCGCCGCCGCCCAGCATCAGCACCGCGTTGAGGGTGTAGACCTGGCTCGCCCGCTCCAGGCCAAGGTGGCCGCAGAATTCCGGCCGCGACAGGTCGTCCCAGCTTGCCGGCGGCGCCCAGCCACGTCTGGCGAACTCGTCCTTGCGGTAGTACAGGCCGGTGACGAAGGTGCCGATGGCGGCGCCGTCGCCCGCCTTGGCGCGGGCGCGCGGGGCCAGATCCTTCCAGTGGCCGACGATGCGCTCGTCTATCGGCGCCAGCAGGCCCTGGCTGGAAGCCAGGCGCTGGGTGACGTTCTCGAACAGGATCACGTCGTATTCCGGCTCGGCCTTGGTCGCCGCCAGCTTGGCGACGTTGCCCGGCGCGGTGCCCGGCACCCACTGGATGCTGACCTTGTACTGCTGCTCGAAGGGCTTGAAGACTTCGCGGTAGACCTCGTCCAGCTGGCCGCCGAAGGAAGCGACCACCAGCTTGCGCGGCGTCTCCTGGGCGTGGGCGGGCGCGGTGCCCAGTAGCGGCAGCGCGGCGGCCAGGGTGAGCAGGCGCAGGCCGGCGGCCAGCGTGCCACGGCGTGCGGCATTCGGGGATGGGCGCTTCATGCGTGGGACTCCTCCAGGGGAGGCGCGGCGCTGCGGCCCGGGCTGGCCTCGCTTGCAGCGGCGCGCAGCGCATCGATCAGCGCCAGCGTGCGCACATGGGCCGCGGCGGCGGCGGCGGCGTGGAAAGGCGGATGGCCGAAGCGGCCGAAGCCGTGGTCGGCGCCGGCATGCACCGTCAGCTCCACCTCGGGCCGGCCCGCCACTGCCGCGCGCACCGACTGGATCAGCTCCGGCGGCGTGCGCCAGTCCAGCTCGCCGAAATGCAGCTGCACCGGCACCCGGATACGCTCGCCCTGCGCCAGGTGGCGCGCCATGTTGGTGGCGTACCAGCCGCTGGCGCCATCCACCGCGCCGGCAGCGGCGGCGAGGAAGGCCAGCTCGCCGCCCAGGCAGTAGCCCACCGCGATCACCGGCGTGCCGGCCGGCAGGCGTTGGCGCCAACCGGCAGCCAGCGCGGCGATGTCGCGCACCGCCAGTTCGCGGTCCAGCGCCCCGGCCAACTCGCGGCCCCTCTGCTGGTGCTCGGGCGTGTATTCCAGGTGCTGGCCGGGCTCCTGCCGCCAGTAGAGGTCGGGCACCAGCACATGGAAACCCTGCCCGGCATAGCGCTCGGCCACCTGGCGTATCCAGCCGTTGATGTTGTAGATCTCCGGCAGCACCAGCACGGCGGCGCCGGCCGGCTGCAGGGGTTCCGCCGCATAGGCCTGGAAGCGGCCGTCGGCGGTATCGATATCGACGAGGGGAAAACTCATGTTCGGGGTCTCCGGGCTTGCGGGGAGGTGAAGGGGGAAAGGCCGGTGGAGGGCGCGGTACTGCCCGCCGCAGCGGCGGGCGAACACCCGGCTGTCGCCGCAGCGTCGGCGGAGCCTGCGCCGCCGGCCAGGAAGAAGCGCTCGCCGTCGCGGGCGAGCTGGGCCAACAGCTGGCGCTCCCAGTCCAGGTAGGCGCGCATCGCCTGGTGGTTGCCGCGGCGGCGGTCGTGCGCCCAATACAGCACGTCCACCCGCTGCGCCGGCGGCAGCAGGCGCTCCGCCTCGGCCGCGTCCGGCATGTGCAGCGGCAGGCCGGCCCGCTCCCAGGCGCGCAGGCCGCCGGCCACCACCGCGATGCGGCCGGCGGGCGCCTGCTCGGCCAGATCCAGGCCGGCAAGGTGGGCGGCGGCAGCGTCTGCGGAAAACAGCAGCAGTTCGGTGCCGGCGCGCGCCTCGGCGACCACCGCCTGCAGCCGGGCGCGGTTGGCCCAGCGCGCGCCCGGCGGATGGGCGCGCAGGAAATCGGCGCTGCCATCCAGGCACCAGGCGCGGGCGCCGGCCTGCAGCCGCGTCGCCGCCTGCGCCGGCGACAGTTCCGGCAGCCCGGAGCGACGGCCAACGGCGAGTTCGAGTTGAACCCTGGCGGCGGCGTCCGCATCTCTGGCGCCGTTTTCCGCGGCGGCGGCCGGGCCGCTCACGCAGGGCAAGCCGGCCTCGCGCGCCGCCGCCAGGCCGCCGGCCAGCACCGCCGCCGGCCAGCCCAGGGCGCGCAGCCAGTGGGCGATCTGGTGGGCGCGCACGCCGTCGTCGTCCACCAGCACCACCCGGGCGCCCAGGGTGGCCATCCAGCGGTCGCTGGCCTGCAGCAGCTGGCCGCCGGCGGCCCAGCGGGCGCCGGCCAGATGGCCGGCGGCGTATTCCTCGGCGCTGCGGACGTCGAACACATAGGTGGTCCGGTCGCCGGCTTCGCGCCAGGCGGCCAGCACCGCAGCGGTGATCTCCGGCGTACCGGACTGCTGCGCCAGGCGCTGCGCATGCTCGCGGCCGAAGGCGGCGGCGGCGGCGCTGGGCGATACCATCGGCGCGGCGTCACCGCTCTCCAGCGCATGGCCGGCGAGCTGCCAGCCGTGGCAGCCATCCGCCAGCGCCACCACCCGGTTGGGCACGCCGGCGGAGATCAACGTCTGCGCGCCGACGATGCCGCGGGTGCGGCCACCGCAGGCCAGCACCACCAGGGTGTCGGCCTGCGGCACCAGATCGCGGAAGCGGTGCAGCAGTTCGCCACCGGGGCAGGACAACGCGCCCGGCACATGGCGCAGCGCATGCTCGGCCGGAGTGCGCGGGTCCAGCACCTGCAGGGCGACGCCTGCCGCGCGCAGACGCAGCAGTTCGTCGGCGCTGATCGCCGGCGTGGCGTGGCTGTGTTCCAGCCATTCGCCGAAGGCCTTGCCCGGCACATAGACGCCATGGAATAGCTCGCCGCCAGCGGCGGCCCAGGCCGGCGTACCGCCTTCCAGCACCGCCAGCTCGCGGTAGCCCAGCGCGGCCAGGCGCCGGGCGGCGACAGCGGCGATGCCGTCGCCGTGGTCCACCAGCACCAGCGGGCAGGCCAGCCGCGGCACCAGCGGCGGCACCAGCAACTCCAGCCGGCTGTAGGGCGTGCTGGCCGCCCACAGCAGATGGCCCAGGCCGTATTCGCCCTCCTCGGCGACGTCCAGCAGCGCCAGTTCGGGCGCGCTGGCCAGTTCCGGCGCGGCGCCGGGGCGTACCTGCGCCAGCCGGTGCTTGAGCGCCTGCGGGCTGATTGCGCGTATCGCCGTCATGCCGGCACTCCCGCGCTGCGAGGCGCCGCGGCAGCCTGTGCCAGCGCGGCATCCAGCCGCCGCAGGCTGTCCGGCGCGCCGAAGCCGCCGGCGGCGGCGAGCAGTTCGCCGGCCACCTCCGCCGGCAGATGGGCCGTCAGGGTGCGGAACTTCTGTTCCAGCGCCGGCCAGTCCATCGGCCGCCCGGGGCTGCCGAAGGCATGCTCCACCCGCTCTAGATGCAGGCGGCCGTCGTTCAATTCGATCTCCAGCCGCGCCGAGGTCCGCGCCTCGCCCTCGTCCGCCACCACCTGCACCTTTGCGGCCAGCGCCTGCAGGGCCGGCTCCGCCAGCCGCGCCGGGGCGAAATCCTGCGGTGTGGCGGCATGGCCGTGCAGGCCGAGGGCGATACACCAGGCCAGGCTGAAGCGGGCCTCGGTGGCGGTGGCCGGCGCCTGCCGGGCGGCGACCCGGGCCGCCAGCGGATGGACGAAGACGCGCAGCGCGCCCATTTGGGCTGGCGCCACCGCGATGGCTGCGGCACGGGCGGCATCCAGCGCCGCATGGGTAAGCTGGCAGGCGGCGTAGGGCTTGAAGCTGTTGTCCAACAGCGCGGAACGGCCGTCCAGCGCCGGAGCAAGCGCCAGGCCGGCATCCTGCAGCAGCGTCGGAAACAGGCCGCCAGGTGCCTCAAACACCGCGGCTGCGCCTTCGTAGCCGGCTTCGGCGAGTTCGGTGGCGATCACCGCGCCCATGGCCGCCTGGCCGGCGTGCAGCGGCTTGGCCATGCTGCCGAAGGAGGCGTTGAGGCCGCCGGCGCCGGTGGCGGCCAGGGCCAGCGCATGGGCGGTGCGCACCGCATCCAGCTCGAGGGCATGGGCGAGCGCGGCCGCGGCGCCGATGCGGCCCAGCACCGGCGTGGCGTGCCAGCCCTGGCTGGTGAGGCGCACACCCACGCCCTCCCCGCCCAGCGCAGCGCCGACCTGGAAGCCGGCAGCGAAGGCGGCGAGCAAACGCTGCGGCGGCAGCCGGCGGGCGCCGCCGACGGCCAGCAGCGCCGCCCACAGCGGGCCGCTGCCGTGCATCACCGAGGGAATGTGGGTGTCGTCGAAATCCAGTGCATGGGACAGGCCGCCATTCACCAGCGCCGCCACCGCCGGCGCGGCCAGCCCGCCGGACAGCAGCCGCGCATCACCGCCGCTGCGCCAGCCGGCGGCCACCCGGGCGAGGATGCGCGCCTCCGGCTCGACCACGGCGGCGAGGGAAACGCCCAGCCAGTCGAGCAGGCAGCAGCGCGCGGCAGCGGCGGCCTCCTCCGCCAGCATCTGGCGTCGGGGATCGACCAGCCAGCCGGCCAGCTGGCTGGCGACGGTTGCGGCGGCGGCCATCAGTTCGCCTCTATGCCGGCGTCGGCGATGATGCGGCCCCAGCGCTCATGGTCGCGGCGGATGAAGCCGGCCAGTTCGGCGGCGGAACTGAAGCGCGGTTCGGCGCCGGCCCTGGCCATGCGCTCGCGGAAGTCGGCGGAAGCCACCACCTTGCCGACCTCGGCGTTGAGGCGGGCAACGATGGCCGGCGGCAGGCCCTTGGGGCCGAGCACACCGGCCCAGGTGGTGACCACCAGCTCGCGCCCGCCCGCTTCCGCCATGGTCGGCACCTGCGGCAGCACCGGCGAGCGCTGGGCGCTGGTCACCGCCAGCGGCTTCAGCTTGCCGCCGGCGATGAGGCCCAGGGCCGAGGGCAGCGTGGCGAACATCGCCTGCACATGGCCGGCGGCGACGTCGGTCATCGCCGGCCCGCCGCCCTTGTAGTGGGCATGCAGGATGGAGATGCCTTCCAGCGTGCGGAACAGTTCCGCGCTGAGGTGGTTGGTGGTGCCGACGCCGGAGGAGGCGAACGCCACCTCACCCGGCTTCTGCCTGGCCTCCGCCACCAGTGCGCCTACGCTGTCGGGCTGGTCGGGCGCGGTCACCAGCACCATGGAGAAATCCACCACCGCCGCCACCGGGGTGAAGGACTGCTCCGGGTCGTAGCGCAGGTGCTTGTACAGCAGCGGCGCCACCGCGACCTCGTTGGCGGTGGTGAACAGCAGGGTGTAGCCATCTGCCTCGGCCGCCGCCACGGCAGCGGTGCCCAGCGTACCGGAGGCGCCGCCGCGGTTCTCCACCACCACCGGCTGGCCCAGCGCCAGCGTGAGCTTGTCCGCCAGCGGCCGCGCCACCAGGTCGGCCAGGCCACCCGGCGGGAAGGGCACGATGAGCTTGACCGGCCGCGCCGGCCATTCTTCGGCATGGGCGCCGGCAGGCACGAACACGGTCGCGAGGGAGAGCGCCACGGCGATGGCGCCGGCGCGGATGCTGCGGGTTGCGGACATGACTGCTTTCCTGGGGGCTGGAACTGGCGCGCATCCTAGGAAGCCGCTGTCGGCTTGGGAATTCTCAATAAATCACATGCTTATCTGTTTTGATGGCAGCGCCCCGCCCCGCTACTCGCCATTTGCATGCGCGTCCGCGGCAAGCCCCTGAAAGGAAAAGAGCGGAGAAAAAACATGCCGCGCGCCGGTTTGTCAGCGGCATGCGCCAAAACATAAGCAGCGCTGAAGTATTCGCTAGCGCGCTTGATCCTTGCGCCGCCCGCCGGCGGTGGCGCGGCGCTCCGCCGCCTCCCTGCCCTGGCCGCTCTTGAGCAGCGCATAGGCCTGGCGCACCAGCGGGTTGACGCTGCCCGGCCGCACCCACAGGTAGTAGCTGATGTCCGGCAGGCGCGGAAAGCCATCCTTCTCGCCCAGCACCCGCATGTCGCCGCCCAGCAGGTCCATGCTGCGGGCAGTGACGCCCAGGCCGGCGCGCAGCGCGGCCTTGATGCCGGTGGGGCTGGACGAGGTGTAGGCCTGGCGCCAGGGAATGCGGTGGCGCTCCAGCGCCTCCAGCGCATAGCGGCGGAAGATGCTGGGCTCGTCGCCGAGGATGAGCGGCACCGGCTGCTGCGGCACCGGCACGAACTGGGCGGCGCACAGCCACAGGGTGGGCGAACTGCGCAGCACGAAGCCCTCCAGCGTGGCGTCCTCCCGGGTGGAGATGGTGATGTCCACCACGCCGCGATGCAGCGCCTCCATCAACTGCGGGCTGCGGCCGACCTCGATCTCCAGCCGCAGGTCGGGCATGAAGCGGGCGATGTGGCTGAGCACCTGCGGCAGGATGGTGTCGGCGATGTCGTGCGGCGAACCGATGCGCAGCGAGCCGCCGCTGCCGCTGTCGCGCAGCGCCAGCATGGCGTCGTCGTTGAGGGCGAGCATGTCGCGGGCGTAGCGCAGCAGGTGGTGGCCATGCTCGGTGAGGCGCTTGCCGCGGCCCTGCTTCTCGAACAGGGTCTGGCCGAGCTGGGCTTCCAGGCGCTGCATCTGCTGGGTGACCGCGGACTGGCTGCGCTGCAGGCGGGAACCGGCGCCGGCGAAGGTGCCGTGGGTGGCGACGGCGACGAAGCTGCGCAGCAACTCGAGATCGAAGGTGGGCGTGATGGACATGGACGGCACCCGGCGGCAGCCGGGCAAGCGGACGGACGAGGGCGCCGACTATTGCGCAGCCGCCCGCCGCCGGCAAATCACGAATACGGCATAGCTTTGCGCCTATTCAGCGCAGCGGCGCGCCATCCCCGGCCAGCAGCAGGTTCACCGTCTTCATCGCCTCCAGGTTGGTGAGGATGCCGACGTGGCTGTCGTCGAAGCCGTAGATGCGCTCGGCCTGGGTCTGGGCTTCGGTGGCGAGTTCGCTGGCAACCGAGACCACGCCGTCGTTGGCGCGGCCCAGGGCGCTGCCGCCGCCGTAGGTGAACAGCAGATGGTGGCGGGTGCCGGCGGGCAGGAACTGCACCTGTGCGCCTCCCTCCTGGCCGGTGTAGAAAAGCTCCCGCAGGTAGCTGCTGCCGGGCACGATGTCGCGCCACACCGGCACCACCACCGGCGAGGAGGTAATGCCGCGCAGGGCCGCCTCATGCCCGCCCCAGGGGGTGGACAGGCTGATGAACAGCGGCACTTCGGCCGGCGCGTTGCGCTCGGCGCGGCGCAGCAGGAAGCCGCGCGCCACCAGCCCGCCCATGCTGTGGGCGACAAGGTGGAAGCGCTTCAACCGGTAGTGCAGTTCCAGCTCCAGCATGGTGCTGGTGAGGATGTCCACCGTGGTGTCCAGACCGAGGCCGGAGGCATAGGAGAACACCCAGGGCTGGAAGCGCTTGCGGTCCAGCTGGCCGACGAGGGCGGCGAAATCGCGCGGCGAACCGTTGATGCCATGCACGAATACCACCGGGATCTTGTCCGGGTCGTAGGGCTCCAGCAGGTAGATGCCGCTGCGGCCGGCGAGGATGAAATCCAGCGGACGCCAGCTGCTGGCTGCGGCGATTTCCGGGTCGAAGCGGGAGTCTTCCAGCGTGGTGACGTCACCGAAGGAGAGCAACTGGCCGCCGCTGACGGCGGGCCGGTTCACCGCCGGCCGCGGCCGCAGCTGGCCGAGGGTGGGCAGGCCGAAAGCGGCCGCTGCGCTGGGCGCGGCCTCCGCCGGCACCCGCAGGGCGATGTCGGCGAAGACCTTGCCGGCGCTGCAGCTCACACTGCTCCTGGGATCGAAGGCCAGCAGGGGTTCGCCGGCGTCGTGGCGGAAGTTGCCATTGCTGTCGCGGAAGGCGGCCAGGCCATAGTTGCCGGGGCCGACGATGAAGCCCCAGGCGCCTTCCCGCTCCATGACGAAGTAATCGACCTGGCGCCAGGCGGGTTGCGCCGCATCGGAGGCCACCGCGTCGTCATGCAGCAGCGCCACCACATACGGGCCGGAAGCCCCGCCCTCGTCGGCCAGCGTGCCGGCGACGGAGCAGGCGGTGGACATCTGCGCCAGCTGGCCGCGCAGCGAGAACATCATGCAGCCGCCGCTGGCCAGCGCCAGCAGCATCACCGCGAGCAGCGCCAGCGCCCGCCGCAGCGTCGTTGTGGTGAAGAGGCCGGCCCCCAGCGCCCGGCCCCGGTATGGCTTGCGTGTACGGACCGCAAGGGTCGCCATCGGATTTCCCCGCCGTGATGAAAGACGCCGCCCGGGTCGGGACGGCACAGGACGAGCGGGATTATCGCGATGACGGCGGGGCAAGGTCCAGCCGGACAGCCGCGCCGCCCGGGCTTCCGCACGATGCGGCGGTGGGATTACCCGCGCCCGGCCGGACGTTCGCCGAGGTGTTCGCTCAAATGCTCGATCAGGCGGGCGAGCAGCAGCGGATGCGGCTCGTGGCCGACGCCGGGCAGGATGTCCAGCGTGGCCGTCGCCCCCAGGCTGCGCAGGCGCTGGGCCGCGGCCTCGGCCAGTTGCGGCGCCATCACCGTGTCGGCCACGCCGTGCAGCAGGTGAATGGCCGCCACCGCCGGCTTGTGCTCCGGCAGCGTGGCATAGCGGCCGGCGAGCGACGCGACCCGCAGCGCAGGCGGCTGCGCCAGCCGAGTGGATTCCAGCGCCATGATGCCGCCCTGGGAAAAGCCGACGATCAGGGTCTGCGCCGGGCCGACGCCAGCTTCCTGCTGCCACAGCCCGACGATGGAGACGAAGCCCGGCATGGCGGCATCCACCCTGGCCTGGCGGTTTTCCTCGGTCACGCCGCGCACCGAGAACCACTGGCGGCCGGCGGAAATGTCGGCGGGCTGGGGTGAGGCCACCGCCACCACCATCGCCTCCGGATCAGCCGCCGCCAGCCGGCGGCCGCTATCCACCATGGATTCCGGCACCGAGCCCACGCCGTGCATCAGCAGCACCAGCCGCACCGCCCGGCCGGGCCGGGCGACGATGATGGAGGGCGAGGGCATGCCGCCCGCTTGCGTCGTGTTGGACATGGCGGCGCCTCAGTCGCGGCTGATCCAGGTCGGCGCGATCTGCGTACCCTGCCCGGCGCCATAGCCGAAGTAGATGTTGAGCCCGGCCAGCGGCTCCAGGTAGCGGGCATTCCTCAGGCCGCCGGCATCCACCGCCTTGAAGCCCGCACTCTCCGCCAGCACCCGCACCGTCTGCTTGCCGCGCACGCCATCGCCGGCATAGAACACCGGCACCGTCTGGCCGTCGGCGAAGGCCGGGCCTTCCGCCAGCACCTGGGCGAACACGGTGTTGAAGGCCTTGACCACTTCGGCGCCCGGCACCGCCCTGGCGATCTCTTCGGCGGCGGAGGTGTCATGGCCGATCTCCAGGCCCATGTAGTCGGCGGTCAGCGGATTGGTCACATCCACCACGATGCGGCCGCCGAGATCGCCCAGGGATCTCAACGCCGGCACCGCGTCCGCATAAGCGGTGGCGACCACCACCACGCTGGCCTCGCCCAGCGCCTCGGCCGCCGGAAAGGCAGCCGCCCCCGGGTGCGCCGCGGCCAGCGCCTGCGCCTTGGCCAGATCGCGCCCGGTAACGCGCACCCGGTGCCCGGCAGCGGCGAACTGCTTGACGAAGCCTGAACCCATGTTGCCAGTGCCAATGACGGTGATTTCCATGTTCGTATTCCTCATTTCGCGTTTGGGGAGGCCCTCGAGGGCCGCTGCGCGTCGCATGGGACGGCATGGGCTGCAATGTACTGAGCGCGAAAACGTGGATAAACAGCGCAGGGATGCACAGACTGTCTCGATTAGAGAGACGATGCGAGACGGGTAGGCGATGGCAGACGGTTGCGGCGCAAGGTTTTCGCCGCAGGAAGAAGCAGACGGCGCCCGCTCAGCCCGGCGCTCGATCAAACGCATCCATGAGGATGAAAGTCCCCGGCTGGCGCTGATGGCTGTCGATCAGCGGCACCAAGCGGCGGAAGTGCTCGGTGCGGCAATGGGCGTCCAGCGCCGCCCGGTCCGGCCATTCCTCGATGAAAACGAAATGCCCGGGGTCTTTCTGGTCGACATGAAGTTCGTAGGCGATGCACAGCGGCTCCTGGCGGGTCTTCTCCACCAGTTCCCGGTACAGCGGCATCACCGCTTCCAGGTGCTCGAGCTTGATGAAATCCTGGGCGATGACCTTGAGCATGGGAAACGCGGCCTCCTACAGCCGTGGCAATGCCCGCCGGCCGCAGCCGGCGCGGGCTCACATGAAGTTGTAGCGCAGGGTGACGCCCACCGTGCGCGGCGCCGCGGCCGACACGGTGTAGGCGCTGACGGTGTTGCTGCCAGTGTAGTAGTAGCGCTTGTCCAGGGCGTTGCGCGCCCACAGCGACAGTTCCCACACATCGCTGCCGCGGCTGTACTGCCAGCCGGTGGCGAGGTTGAGCACGCCGTAGGCGGGCAGGCGGTTGTAGCGGGAATTGTCCAGCGAACCGGGGGCTTCCGAGCGCCAGGCGTAGTTGGCGCTCACGTACTGCTCCACATGCTCCGCCCACGGCCAGCGGTAGCTGCCGCCGACGTTGGCGGTCCACAGCGGCGCGCCCTGCACCTGCTTGCCGCCGAGGTCGCAGCTGGACGGCGCCCCCGGGTTACGTTCGGCCGGGCAAGGGGCATTGTCGAAGGAGCGGTAGCTGGCGTCGTTGTACATGCCGTTGAAGGACAGCGTGAGGCGACGGGTGGGCCGCGCTTCGATCTCCCATTCCACGCCCTTGCTCTCCACCTCGCCGACGTTGGTCAACACCTGGTAAACGACGAATGAGCCGGGCGCGGCGCGCATCCCGGTGGCCTGGTAGTCCTGCACCCGGGCATAGAACAGGCTGGCGTTCAGCCGCAGGCGCTTGTCCCACAGCAGGCTCTTGAAGCCGACTTCCAGGCTGCGCGCGCGCTCCGGGTCGACCTTGAGACTATCCTCGCCCAGCGTCGGCGCGGCACCGACGCCGTTGATGTTCACCCCGCCGGACTTCTCGCCGTAGGAGAGATTGGCGAAGGCCAGCACGTCCGGCGCCAGTTCGTAGGAGAGGCCGAGCAGGCCGGAGGGGCTGACATCCTGCACGGTGATGTCGTCCGACCGCCAGGCGCCGACCTGGCTGTCGCGGCCGGCCTGGAGCAACGGCACGAACAGCGGCGCGGCATTGAGCGGCGCGTCGCGGCGGCTGCGCGCCACCTTGCGCTCATAGGTGGCGCGCACGCCGGTGGTGAGGTCCAGGCGCTCGGTGAGGTGCCAGTCGGCCTGGCCGAACAACGCGAAGCTGTCGGTGCTCATCTTGCCGTGGGTGGCGGAGGTGATGCCGTTGAGCACGTTGGCGCCCAAGGGCGCCGTCACCGGCAATGCCAGCACATCGGCGCCGCTGCCATAAGTCAGCCAGTTGCTGCTGCTGATGTCCTGGTGGAAATAGTAGGCACCGAGCACGTAGTCCATGGCCCCGCCGGTGGGCGAGGCGAGGCGGATTTCCTGGGAGACCTGGCTGTCCTTCACCCGGAATTCGGAGTCGCTGAAGATGTCGGCATTGGTGCCGTCGATATCGTTGTGCGAGCCGAACTCCCAGGAGCGCCAGGCGGTGATGGAGGTGAGGCGATAGCCGCCGCCCAGCTCCCAGTTGGCCTCGGCGGACAAGCCGCCTTGCTCCACCTTCATCTTCTGCGGGCCGTCGATGTTGACGTGGTAGCGGTCCGGATCGATGCGGATGCCGGTGGCGCCGGCCAGCTGGGCGGCATCCACCAGGTAGCGGAACCCCGCCGGCGACGGCCCCACGCCATAGAGCATGGTGGTGCCCTGGCTGCCGCTCTCGTGCTGGTAGTCGGCGATCAGGCGCAGGCTGAAATCGCTGTCCGGGCGGATCAGCAGCTGGCCGCGCACGCCTTCACGGGTCACGCTGTTGAGGCGGCGGTTGTCGTTGTCGTTCTTCAGCCAGCCGTCGTCGTGGGTGCCCACCACCGCGATGCGCGCCGCCACCGTATCGCTCAGCGGGCCGGAAATCACCGCCTTGCCCTGGTAGTAGCCGCGCTCGCCGGCGGACAGCTCCACGCTGTTGTCCGGCGAGAAATCCGGTGCCCGGGTGCTGAGATTGAGCACGCCGGCAGTGGTGTTCTTGCCGAACAGCGTGCCCTGCGGCCCGCGCAGCAGTTCCACCCGCTCCAGGTCCACCAGATCCAGCACCGCCATGCCCGGACGGCCGAGATAGACGTTGTCCAGGTAGATGCCGACGCTGCCCTCCAACCCCTCGTTGGCCGGGTTGTTGCCGATGCCGCGCACCGCCAGGCTGAGCTGGCGGCCATTGGCGTAGCTGGCGTTCAGGCTGGGCAGCAGTAGCGGCAGGTTCTGCACCTGATACACGCCCTGGCGCTCCAGCTCGGCGCCGTCCAGCGTGCTCAGCGACACCGGCACCGCCTGGGCGGGTTCGGCCCGGCGGCGGGCATTCACCGTCACCGTCTCCAGCTGCAGCTCGGCATCCTCGGCGGCAGGTGCCCGAGCTGCCTCCGGCACCTGGGCCCAGGCGGCCGGGGCGATCAGGGCCAGCGCCAGTGCCAGCGGACGCCAGACAGGCAGCGGAAGGGAAGACCGGGGGAAGCCTGCGCCATCAATCTCGATGCGGGCGGTAGGGCGGGATCGGGAGCGCACGGCAGTCTGAAACCAAAAATTTCGGAGGCGGCATTAGAACCCGATACGCCGCCCCCTGTGAACCCATGAATGGAAGGGCCTGTGGCGGCTTTCATCGCCGCGCCCTTCATCGGCAGCCTGGAGCTGCGGTGGTCACGGCTGATACCAGGGCAACCCGGCCGCCCGCCAGCCGTTGATCACCCGCTGGCCGGCGGCGTTCGCTTCGCCCTCGAAGCCCTCCAGCACGGTATAGACGTGGCGGTAGCCGCGAGCCGAGAGCAGGCGGGCGGCCTCCGCGGCGTCCCCGGTGCCACGGCCCAGCAGCAGCACGAGTTCGTCGGGGCGCAGCCGGGCTTCGACCTGGGTGAGGAAATCCGGCACCGGCGCCCAGTCGGGAAAGCGGCGGAACTCGATCTCGAAGGCGCCGGGCACGCGGCCGACCAGCGCCCATTCCTCGCGCGAGCGGATATCGACCAGCCGGGCGTGCGCCCTCGCCTCCAGCACCGCCCAGGCTTCGGCCGGCAGCAGGCTGCCGTTGTAGCCGTAGGCGCCTTCCCGGGCCCGCGCCTGCGCGCGGCCGAGCAGCGCCTCTATGCGAGCGCCCATGTTCCGTCTCCTTTCATCCGCGGCCTCCAGCGGCGCATGCGCTGCGTCGCCGGCCTGGGTTCTTGTGCGGCGAGGCTAGCAAGCCGGCGGGCGGGGAGAAAACGAGCAATCTTCACAAGCTTTCCACCGCAGCCGCTAAGCCGGCGGAACACCCAGGCGCCGCGCCGGTGGAGAATGTCCGTGACCAGGCCTGAGCAGGGGGCGCAGTCCGGTTGCCATGACCAGGACCGCGAACTCACCCGCCAGGACGCGCAGCCGCGGCGATCTCCTGCAGCAGATCCACGAAGGCCCGCACCTTCGCGGGCCTGAAACGCGCCGTGGGAAACACCGCATGGATGCCGCCTGCGGGCAGTGCCCATTGCGGCAGCACCTGGATCAACCGCCCGGCAGCCAGGTCTTCAGCCACCGCAAAGTCCGGCAGCACGGATAGCCCTGCGCCGTAACGCACGGCCTCGCGCACCGCCAAGGTAGCGTCCATCGACATCGCGGCATGCACGGAGACGTTCTGGCGTTCCAGTTCGCCGCGGGAGAAGCTCCAGCGCGTGGGCTCACGTAGCAAGGTATTGGCCACGAACGGAAGCCCGGCCACGCCCTGGGGGTCTTGCAGAGCGCTCACTTGACCTTGCCACACCGGCGCTGCAACCAGCAGCTGCCGAAACGCGCCAATCTGCCGGGCCTGCACATTCAGGTCTGTCAACCACCCCACGCGGATCGCCAGTTCCACCTGGCCAGACATCACGTCGAGCGACTGATCGCTCAAGATCGCGTCCACCTTGCACCGCGGATAACGGCGTGTGAACTCAGTGACGGCCGGCACGATGCTGGTGATGCCGTAATCCAGCGGAGCCGTCAGCCGTAGCGTGCCGGAAGGCTCCGTCACCCCTGCGCCCAGTTCATCGAAGGCGTCGTGCGCTTCCTTCAGGATCAGGGCGCAGCGCTCGTGAAACGCCTTGCCCGCCTCCGTCGCCGTCACCCTGCGCGTGGTGCGCGTGAGCAGCGTCGTGCGGAACTCCCGCTCCAGCCGCGACACCTGTTGGCTGACCACCGCCTTGGTGATGCCCAGCCGCTCGGCCGCCGCCGTGAAACTGCCTGTCTCGACCACTGCGGCGAAGTACGCCAGACGCTTGAGATTGGCGAGATGGTTGGCGCCGGACTCTTCCATATTGTTTGCTTTCAACATACGAACTATATGCTTTAACGTAATTTATCTGTCAATAGCAGCTGCATACCATCCGTGCAATGAACTGAAAACCGGGCCTCTCCAGCCCTTCGCCTCCGCCATGACCAAGACACTGCTCTATCTCTTCGACCCGCTCTGCGGCTGGTGCTACGGCGCCAGCGGCACGGTGGCGGAAGTCTCGGCACTGCCCGGCGTCGCGCTGCGGCTGTTGCCCAGCGGCCTGTTCTCCGGCGAGGGCGCGCGCCCGATGAACGACGACTTCGCCACCTATGCGTGGAGCAATGACCAGCGCATCGAACGCCTCACCGGCCAGCGGTTCACCGAGCAGTACCGCGGCAACGTACTGGCCGACCATAGGCAAATGTTCGACAGCGGACCCGCCACCGTCGCACTGACGGCCATCGCGCTGACCGCGCCCCAGCGCGAGCTGGATGCGCTCAAGGCCATCCAGCTCGCCCGCTACGTCGATGGGCGCGACGTCACATCGCTGGAAACGCTGATGGCCGTGTTGAAGACGCTGGGTCTGGACGAGGCCGCCCGGCGTTTGGCCCAGCCGGATGCCGAACTGCTCGCTGCCAACCGTGCCCGCGTCGCCGAGGCGCAGGCGCTGCTGCAGCAGTTCGGCGCACGCGGTGTCCCCACCTTCATCCTGGAGCAGAACGGACAGCGCCAGCTGCTGCCCTCAAGCGCGGTGTTCTCCAACCCGCAGGCCTTCGTCGAGCAGCTGGCCGCCGCCTGAACCTCTCGTCCCTTGCCCCTCATTTCTTTTGCTCCGTCGCCAAGGATCATCATGATGATTGGCAGAGACTCCGTCCAAACCGCAGCAGCAGCCGGCGCAGCCACTGCCCTGGCGGCTTGCGACGCCACTGCGGCTGCCGCGCCACTGCAATGGAAGCGCTTTCCGGCCAATGTCGATGTCCTGACCACGGCCATGAACGCGCTGCCCCGACGCTGGCCTGGCGACCACTACAACACCCGTCCCGAGGATTTCGTGGCGTGCATGCGGGACCGTGCCCGTGGGGCGCACTTCGAGAGCCTGTTCGAACGTCTGGTCGGCCCGTTCAAGGCATCTCGCCGCCGAAGGACTGATTGACCCCGTCGCCGTGCCCGCGAGTTGCACGAATGCGGCTCCGGTGCCCGGCATCCCTCCCCCTCCCTTCCCCCACTCTTGCGAGGCAAGCTTATGCGCAACCCGTTTGATTTCAGTGTTCCCCAAGAAAGCCTGGTCATCCCGGCACTGGCCGGCGTCTATGAGAAATTCGCCCAGCCGCTTGGATGGCTGCTGCTTCGGCTGGTCGTCGGCGGCTGGCTGCTGCACGAAGGCTGGCCGAAGATTCTTAACCCCATGGGCCAGGTGCAGTTCGTCGAGATGATCGGCTTTCACCCGGGCTGGTTGTTCTCGCCCATGCTGGCCATCATGCAGGTCGTCGGCGGTGCCGCGCTGATCCTGGGTTTCCTCACCCGGCCCCTGGCCTTGGCCAATGCGGTAATGCTGTTCGTGACCGTGTGGTTCCACTTTCACTTTCCCTACAACGCCGAGCCGCTGCTGAGCAGCGCGGGCCTGGAGGCGATCAAGGCGCACCCGGAGTTCCTCACCCCCAACGGCGTGAAGCGGCTGATGGACGGTGGCGTCGTGTTCACCAATCTCCTGCAGGACAAGGCAGTCCAGCTGTCCAGCATCTGGGCATTCGGCTGCCTGTTCTTCGCCGCCTTCGGTGGCGGTATCTGGTCGGTCGATCGGCTGCTGAAGAAGTCCATTTGAACCGGGGTGCCGTACCCCGGATCCTGGGATTTCTCCTGGCCACCCGGTGATCCACTCGGAATGGATTGGAGTTGAGATGAACTGCAACCCGGAACGGATCCGCCGCAGCCGGGAGGGGTCGCCCGGGAAGGACGGCCGCAGCTTCAGGGCCGTTCTTCAGCGGCGGCTCGAGGGAAAGGCGGCAGAAGGCTTTCCTCCTGCCGGCAGCTGCGCGGGTACCGACGCGCTGATGGCGGGCGTGTTCTGGCGTCTGGCTGGAGAGTGGATCGATTCCTCCCTTGCCCATCGGCATGCAAGCCAGGACGGAAAAGACCACGAGCATGACGCAGCGCATCGGTACGGCGAGGGTCGCCAAGACGCTGTCCTGGTCCACAGCGTGCGTGCCCCTTGCATTCCTCCCGGGTGGCGCGCCGTGAAGCCCTTGCCGTCCGCAGCTTCTATGATCAAGAACGATCGACCTTCCAATCCTGAAGGGGGCTCCGGGGCGTGGCCGGAGGCCGTGCCGTAGAAACGAGCGATGCTCCCCGCCCGCTCTCGCAGGCCGGCAGGGAGTTTTTTCCCATGTGTTCAATGACAGGAATACCCAAATGCCCTTTCTTCCATCGCGTCGCACGGTGTTCAAGGCCGGCATTGCTTCGGTGCTGGCCATGACGCTGCATTCAGCTCCCTCCATGGCCGCAGCCAAGCAGCCGGTGGTCACGCTGCGCTCCGGGCGCTTGCGCGGAGTCCGTTCGAATGGCGTGGCCGTGTTCAAGCGCATTCCCTACGCCGCCAATCCGTTCAAGCCGGAAACACGCTTTCGGGCACCCCAACCGGTGGCGCCGTGGCAGGGCGTTCGTGACGCGAGCGCGTTCGGCCCGCCGCCGCCACAGCCCAGCCGCGACCCAAAGGCCGGGCTGTTCGGCGGCGCCGATGACCTGACGCTCAACATCTGGACGCCGGACCCCCAGGCCAAGGACCTGCCGGTGATGGTGTGGATTCCCGGCGGCGCCTTCATCCGCGCCGATGCCAGCGAAGCCGCTTATGACGGCAGCCGCTTCGCCGCGGACGGCATCGTCCTGGTCACGGTCAACTACCGCGTCGGCGTCGATGGTTTCATGGCCATCGACGGCGCGCCGGCCAACCGCGGCCTCCTCGACCAGATCGCGGCGCTGCAATGGGTGCGCGACAACATCGCGGCCTTCGGCGGCAATCCGGAGAACGTCACCCTCTTCGGCCAGTCCGCCGGTGCGGAGAGTGTTGCGATCCTGCTGGCGTCGCCAAGGACGGAAGGGCTGTTCAAACGCGCCATCCTGCAAAGCCCGCCCATGCAATCCATGCAGCCCGCCGATGCCCAACGGCTGACGGCCGCGTTCGCCAAGGGGCTTGGTGTCGAGCCGACCGTCGCCGGTCTGGCCGCCGTTCCCCTGGACAAGCTCATTGACGCCAGCGTTGCACTAGTGGGGGTGCTCAAGGACCGCGCCGTATGGGGGCGCCTGTCCCTCGGCGGCACGGCTTTCCTGCCGGTGATCGATGGCGACCTGCTCGACGCCTCGCCGATCGACATGCTGGCGCGCGGCCCCAAGCCCAACGTGCCGGTGATCGTCGGCAGCACCGACGAAGAGGCCCGCATTTACATGGTGCCCGGCGGAGCGATCCGCCGCATCACGCCCACGGACGTCGATCTGTTCATCGGCGATTTGAACCTTCCTGCCCAAACGCTGGACGTTTACAAGAGCGTGGCCAGGGATCAGTCGCCCGGCGAGGTCTACACCGCCCTGCAGTCCGACTACACCTTCCGCATGCCCACGCTGCGCATCGCGGAGATGAGAGGCGGCAACCGCATGGCGTGGCACTACAACTTCTCCTGGAGGTCGCCGGGTTTCGGCGGTGAGCTGGGTGCCGCGCACTTTGTCGACGTGCCGTTCGCCTTCGACGCGCTGGGCTCCGCCCAGGCCAGAACCTTCATTGGCGACAACCCGCCCAGCTCGCTGGCCGAGGCCATGCACAGCGCCTGGGTCGAGTTCGCCAAGACGGGCGATCCCGGCTGGCCGGCTTACGACCTCGCCGAGCGAACCGCCAGGCGCTTCGATGCCAGCTCCAGCATCGCCATCGACCCGGAAAAGGCGACTCGGCTCCTCTGGAAAGACGTGGCGCTCTGAGCATTCCGGCCCGCCATGCGGCAATGATGCGGGCCGGGGCAAGCGCCCTGGCCCGGCGCGGTGGACGGCAGCCGGCGGGCTTCCTCGCTCCCAGGCTGGACCACGCCATCGCCCTTGCCGCCGGACCGCGCGCCGGTCCTCCAGCCCGCCAATCCGCGGCAGCGTTACGCGCCCCCGCGGCGGCCGGCCAGAACGAGTTGCGGCCAGATCGCCAGCGCAGGATGCGCGTGATCCAGCCCCAGGCCAAAACCCGATTCCGAAGCGCCTTCCAAGGACCCGCAGAAGGAAAGCCGGGTCAGGTTTCGGAAAACGCCGGTATCTGCCCTGACGGCTTAAGAGCCTGACAAACATCATTTTCTCTGCGCAGCCTGGCAAAACACCGGGCTTGGAGTGCAGGGGAAGTAAAAAGCCGGCTCCGGGCGAGCTGCACCCGGCGCCGGCAGTCCGGCAGCGGCAAGCCGCGCGGCGGCGCTCAGTAGATGCGCCGGCTGCCCGCCAACCGCCACAGCGCGGCGGCCAGCACGTCCACCTCGGCGCAGGTGTTGTAGAAGGCCAGCGAGGGCCGCACCGTGGTTTCCAGGCCGAAGCGGCGCAGGATGGGCTGGGCGCAGTGGTGGCCGGAGCGCACCGCGATGCCTTCCTTGTTCAGCGCCGCGCCCACCTCCTCGGTCCGGTAGCCGTCCAGGGTGAAGGACAGCACGCTGGCCTTGTCGGCGGCGGTGCCCACCAGACGCAGGCCGGGCACCTCCTGCAGCAGGCGGGTGGCGTAGGCCAACAGTTCGTGCTCGTAGCGGGCGATGTTGTCCATGCCCAGCGCGCTCACATAATCGATGGCCGCGCCCAGCCCGACGGCGTCGGCGATGTTGCCGGTGCCGGCCTCGAAGCGGTTGGGCGCCGGGTGGTACTCGATGTGCTCGAAGGTAACGTCGCGGATCATGTTGCCGCCGCCCTGCCACGGCGGCATGTCGTTGAGCAGCGCCTCCTTGCCATACACCACGCCGATGCCGGTGGGTCCGAACAGCTTGTGGCCGGAGAAGACGAAGAAATCCGCATCCAGCGCCTGCACGTCCACCGCCATGTGCGACACCGACTGGGCACCATCCACCAGCACGGTGGCACCGGCGGCGTGGGCCATCTCGACGATGCGCCGGGCCGGGGTGACGGTGCCCAGCGCGTTGGACACCTGGGTGAAGCTCACCAGCTTGGTCCGGGGCCCGAGCAGCTTGCCGTATTCCTCCAGCAGCACCTGGCCGCAGTCATCCACCGGGATCACCCGCAGTTTGGCGCCCTTCTCCACGCACAGCCGCTGCCAGGGAACGATGTTGGCGTGGTGCTCCAGGTGGCTGACGATGATCTCATCATCCTTGCCGATATTCGCCCTGCCCCAGCTCTGCGCCACCAGGTTGATGGCCTCGGTGGCGCCGCGCACGAACACCACTTCGTTGGTGGAGCGGGCGCCGAGGAAGGCGCGCACCTTTTCCCGCGCGGCCTCGTAGGCATCGGTGGCGCGTGCCGCCAGCTCGTGCGCGGCGCGGTGGATGTTGGAGTTCTCGTGCTGGTAGAAGTGGGCGATGCGGTCCATCACCGCCTGCGGCTTCTGCGTGGTGGCGGCGTTGTCCAGCCAGATGAGCTGACGGCCGTTCACCCGCTCGGCGAGGATGGGGAAATCCCGCCGCACCAGGTTCACGTCCAGCGCCGGCCGCGCGCTCAGCGGCACCGCCTGCAGCGCATCGTGCTGATGGCCGGGCACGCGGATGCCGGCGCCGCCGGGGCGGCGCTCGTCGAGGAAGTAATAGGCGGGCGCGGCGGCGCTGGGCGCAAGCTGGGCCGGGCCGTGGCGAGGCGCAAGCAAGCCGGCCAGTTCATGCTCGCCGGGCAGGCCGAAGGCGGTGGGGTCGGCCACGCCGGGGTAGCCGCGGGCGGTGTCCAGGCTGGACGGGGCCTGAGGAATCGCCTGGATCTGCGGGGGAACGCTGGGCGGTATGCCGCCCAGCGAAGCGCCGCCCGACGGAACGCCGCCCGACGGAACCACCGCAGGCGCCGCCGCCGCGCGGGAGCCCTGCCCTTGCGCCAGGCCCAGCGCGCCCGGTACCGCCGGCAGCGGTCCGGGGGCATCCGGTGTCAGCGCCGCCGCGGACGATTGGGCGCCGAATGGCAGGCCAGCCGACGGCAGGCCCGCGGGCAAGCCGCCGACCGCCGCCTGTGGCGAAGCGCCGCCCGGCAGCGAGGCGAAGAAGGCGTTCGCCAGCCGGGCCAGCTCGGCGGCGTCGGGCAAGCCCGTCAGGCCCGCAAGCGGTCGCTCAGCGGTACTCATTCTTGTACTCGTGGTACTTGTCCACTTCCACGCCTTCCAGCACCGCCAGCGCGTCGTCGGTCAGCACCGCCAGCGAGCAGTACAGCGATACCAGGTAGGAGGCGATGGCGCGGTCGTTGATGCCCATGAAGCGCACCGACAGGCCAGGGCTCTGCTCGCCCGGCAGGTTGGGCTGGTAGAGGCCGACCACGCCCTGGCGGCTCTCGCCGGTGCGCAGCAGCAGGATGCTGGACTTGCCGTCCTCTATCGTCACTTTGTCCGACGGGATCAGCGGCACGCCGCGCCAGGTGATGAACTGGGAGCCGAACAGCGACACCGTCGGCGGCGGCACGCCACGGCGGGTGCATTCGCGGCCGAAGGCGGCAATGGTGCGCGGATGGGCGAGGAAGAAGCCCGGCTCCTTCCACACCCTGGTCAGCAGTTCGTCCAGGTCGTCCGGCGTCGGCGCGCCGCTCAGCGGCGCGATGCGCTGGTCCGGATGCACGTTGGCGAGCAGGCCGTATTCCTTGTTGTTGATCAGCTCGCTTTCCTGGCGCTCCTTGATCGTCTCTATGGTCAGCCGCAGCTGCTCGCCGATCTGGTTGTGCGGGCTGCTGTAGAGATCGGAGACGCGGGTATGCACGTCGAGCACGGTGTTCACCGCCGACAGCATGTATTCGCGCGGATTCTCCTCGTAGTCCACGAAGGTCTGCGGCAGCTCGCGCTCGTCGCGGCCGGAGCAATCCACCGTCACCTGGTTGGCATCCTTCACCTTGTTCAGGCGGTAGATGCCCGCCTCCACCGGCAGCCAGCTCAGCAGATGCGTGAGCCAGCGCGGGGTGATGCTGGACATCTGCGGCACCGTCTTGGTCGCGTTCGCCAGCTGGCGCGCGGTGACATCGCCAAGCGCGGTATGTACGTAGGACTCCTGGGCCATCTCTGCTTGCTCCCTTCGATTCACTCGGTTTGAAGTCGGACTGGAATAGCGCTGCACAGCCCTCAGGCTATGCTCATTCCATCAAAAGAGAATTGCTTAGCTGTTTGTTTCATATCGATTTTTCTGTCATTCGAGAGAAATATCCGTGAAAACGGAAAAACCATCGCCCGGCAATCGCAATCCGCCGCTGCAGTGGAATCCCAGGGGCGGCAGGCAATGACGGTGCACTACCACCCTGCCCGCCGGCGCAGGCGCCAACCCAGCCAGGTGAAGGCGAACACCACCGCGCCGAACACCCAGCCGGACAATGCCGCCGCCATCACCCCGGAGAGCAGCGTGCCCACGGTGCAGCCCAGCGCCACCATCGCGCCCCAGCCCATCAGCACGCCGCCGCACAGCGCCCGCGCCAGCTCGCCCACGCCGGGCAGGCGCGGGCGGAAATCGCCGGCGTACAGCGCCGCCGCCAGCGCGCCCAGCACCAGGGCAACGACGAAGGCACCGTTGGCCGACCACAACGTTTCCTTCACCGTGGTGGCGCAGCCGGCGAAGCTGTCCAGCCCTTCCAGCCGCGCCGGGAACCAGCTGAAACCGCTGGCCGCTGTCCGCGCCAGGCTGCCCAGTTCCGCCGTCACCCCCAGCGGGCCGACGCGGAAATAGGCCAGCACCGCGATGAAGCCGACCATCAGCCCGCCCACATGCGCCGCCCAGCGCGGCCGCCGGTCGGCAGCGGTTTCCGTGGCACCCGCGCGATGCCGCCGCGCCAGCCACCAGGCGAGCCCGCCCAGCACCGCCACCTGCAAGGCCGCCGAGCCGGCATAGCCCAGCGCGTGAGGCAGCCACAGCACCGGCGCCTCCTGCAGGCTGGAGAGGTAGAGGAAATTCCAGCTGAGGAAGCCGAGCACGAAACCCGCGCCCGCCCCCAGCAGCGCCACCGGCGAGGCCAGCGAACCCTCGCCCAGCCGGTACAGGTGCGCGCTGATGCAGGAGCCGGACAGCGCCATGCCCAGGCCGAAGCTGGCCGCGCCGGCCACCAGCACCCAGCTCACCGGGCCGATGTGCGCCCCGGGCGGCAGCCGCCCCGGCGCCGGCACCGGCAGAAAGGCGCCGAACAGCAGGTGGTAGCCCAGCGTGCCCGCCGCCAGCGCGGCCAGGATGCCGAGCAGGCCACGGGCGTCCCGCTGCTCGAAGAAATCCCGGCTGACGCAATAGAAGCAGAAGCGCGAGCGCTGCAGCACCACGCCGAAAGCCGCCCCCAGCAGCACCGACAGCGCCAGCTCGCGGCCCTCACCCGGCACCTCGGACAACTGGCCGGCCAGCCGCAACGCCAAGGCCAGGACGGCCGCCGCCGGCAACACCGCGCGCCACGGCGGCAGGGTAAGAAGGGGAAGCGGAGAGGAAGGAGCACTCATGTCTTGGAAGGAGAGAAAGGAGAGTTGGCAGTGGGGTGTCGAGGAGGGATGCCTGGCGGTGTGCCGCCAGCCTCTGGACAAGGCAGGGGTTCGCCATCTCTGCCTCCCTCCATGCTTCAGGCGGCAGCAAAGGACGAAAGACGAGGCGCCAGGGCGGGCCGCAACAGCGTCATTCGGGAAAAGCCCCCGACAAGTCCACCGCCTCCCTGCCGATCCAGCAGGGGTCCGCAAGGGCACGGCATGCGGCTCTCAGCTCCCCCGGTCAGCGCCACGAAGGCGGGAAAAAAAGGGCGGTGCCGGAGCACCGCCGAATGCACGCACGGATTCACGTACGGGGCGTGGAAACTGAACCGGGGGAATCCGGGAGCAGGGGCTAACGTCAATTCGTTTCAGCTATGCGAGGACAGGTTTTCACTCCTCTCCCCCCGCGGGGCAGAGGCGGGAAAGCGAAGCACTGCTTTGCCGGCCGGAGTGGCCTGTGGCCGGCGGACCATGGGGC
>NZ_WUEI01000058.1 GCF_012911025.1 Azoarcus sp. TTM-91
GTGCCGCCGCCGCCGGGCGCGGCAAGGGGAGTGACCGCCTCACTTTCGTCCTAGCTCGCACCTGCTGGCCGCCGCTCGCGGGCAGGCGAAGGCGGGGCGCGCCCGGCGGCGGCGGCACGTTGCTGGGAGATGCGTTGCCGGCGAGCACAGAACGCGCCTCTCCGTGATTTATTCTTTCCTTCAAGGTGTTGATATTTCGCATAATCCAAATGGACTAATACGAAGATAATCGCGGCCCGCTGGCTAGGGCTGGCCTGGAGGGGGCATGAATCTCAATCGCAAGATCACTTTGCTGTTCGTCTGCGTGGCGCTGGGCATCCTGGCCATGCTGATCGCGATCAGCCTGTACGCGTTCCGCAGTTATTCCATTGCCTCCTCGACCGCGCATGTGCGCACTGCCGCCGAGGTGGTGCGGGTGCACCTCACCGAGGCGATGATCCACGGGGTGATCGACAAGCGCGAGCAGTTCCTGGAGCGCCTGATGGAGGTGAAGGGCCTGCACACCGCGCGGGTGGTGCGCTCGCCGGAGGTGAGCCGGCAGTTCGGCGCCGGCCTGCTGCGCGAGCTGCCGGCGGACGAGATCGAGCGCCTGGTGCTGGCCGATGGCAAGGCGCGCTACATCCTCACCGACGAACTCGGCACGCCGATGTTCCGCGGCACCATTCCCTTCGCCGCCTCTGCCCGCGGCACGCCCAACTGCCTGCAGTGCCACCAGGTGCCGGAGGGCACGGTGCTGGGCGCGGTGACCATGGAGCTGTCGCTGGAAGAACTGAAGCGCCAGGCGCTGTACACCATTTCCGGATTGATCCTCACCGTCGGCCTGTTCTCCTTCTTCGCGATCCTGATGGCCCGCCGCCTCATCCTGCCGGTCGGCCGCACCGCACAGGCGGTGGAGCAGGCGGTGGAGCGGGCGCTCAAGGGCGATTTCAAAGGCGAGGTGGCCTGTCGCACCGACGACGAGATCGGCCACATCGCGGTGCAGACCAACCGCCTGCTGGGCTTCCTGGACGATGGCCTGAGCCGCATCAGCGGGCGGGTGTCGCAGCTCACCGGCCGCACGCCGCAGGCGGACGAGAACCAGCTGGAAACCACCATAGACATGGTGAACGGCCTGGCCGACGCCTCCACCTTCAAGCAGGCCATCGAAGAGGACGAGACCAAGGCGGAGATCTTCGACCGCTTCGGCCAGGTGCTGGCGGAGCGATTCGACATCCGCAGCTACACCCTCTACGACGTCACCGGCCCCAGGCAGCTGGACCCGGTGATGGTGGATGGCGAGGCCGGAGCGCCCTGTCGCTGGTGCGATCCGCAGATCCTGGTGCGCAGCGACATGTGCCGCGTCAAACGTTCCGGCCATGCGGTGGACGGGCTGGCGCGGCCGGGCATCTGTTATGCCTTCCGTTCTCCCTCCGAGGGCAGCGAGCCGTTGCGCCACTACTGCGTGCCCATCATGCAGTCCGGCTCGGTGGGCAGCGTGGTGCAGCTGGTGGCCGCGGCCAGCCAGTCGGCCAGGCTGGAGAGCTGCATCCCTTACATCAACGTCTATCTGCGCGAGATGGCGCCGGTGCTGGAGGCCAAGCGCCTTACCGAAACCCTGCGCGATTCCTCGCTGCGCGATGCCCTCACCGGACTCAACAACCGCCGCTTCCTGGAGGAGTACGTCGATACGCTGATGGCCAATGCCCATCGCCGCAACATCCCGCTGGCGGTGCTGCTGCTGGACCTGGATTACTTCAAGGTGGTGAACGACACCCTGGGCCACGATGCCGGCGACGTGGTGCTGAAGGCGCTGTCTGGCGTGCTGCGGCAGTCGGTGCGCGCCTCGGACATGGTGATCCGCTTCGGCGGCGAGGAGTTCCTGGTGGTGCTGCAGGACGCGCCGGCCGACGCGGCGCTGGGCGTGGCGGAGAACATCCGCAGCGCGGTGGAGAAGCTGCGCATTCCGGTGGGGGGCACCATGCTGCAGAAGACCATTTCCATCGGCGTCGCCATGTACCCGGAAGACAGCGAAACCTTCTGGCAGGCGGTGAAGTTCGCGGACGTGGCGCTCTACCGGGCGAAGGAGAGCGGTCGCAACCGGGTGGTGCGCTTCACCGCCGACATGTGGGAAGGGCACGCCGAGGCCTATTGAAGGCAAGGCGGATCGCTGGCGTTCGCGGCGGTCCGCCCGGTCGCCGGCGAAGCGTTGTTAAGGTTGCCGGGGGCGCGTCAAACGTCGCCGGCGGCGGGCTGGATCACACGCGGCCGAAGCCCAGGTACTGGCGCTCGAAGCGCTGCTTGCCTTCACCCAGGAAGCTGTCGAAATCCCACTCGCCAGCGACCAGCAGATGGGCGAATTCAGGACGGAAGACGTAGGTATCCGCATCCTCGATACGGCCGCTGGCCAGTTCCACTTTCACCGTGAGCCGCAGGTACTGCTCGCCTTCGAAGGCATCCAGGCGGACGAGGGCGGCGGGCGGAACGTCGCGGTAGAGCACGCCGGCCACCTGCGCGCCTGCGGCGGGCACCATGCCGGGATAGGCTTCGCCGCGCACCGGATGGCGTCGGTGCCCGCGCAGGATGGCGGCTTCGTGCTGCAAGGCCAGGCCGGCCACGCCGAACATGATGTCGGTGCACATCAGGGAGCCATAGGTGAAGCAGTGCCGGCTCATGGCTTGCCCTCACCGGCTTGCCAGGCGGCTTGCAGCAGCGCGCGGTGGCGCGCCAGCTCCATGATCGCGACTTCGATCACCGGTCCGCTCAGGGTCTGGCCCGCGCAGGTGGCCGGCAGGCGGGCGCTGGCCTCGCCGTGGGCGACGACGACTTCCAGCGCTTCCTGCCTGGCGTGCAGGCGCTGCTGGCGGTCGCGCTCGCCCACCAGCACGCTGCCGTTGGTGAGATTGAGCCGAGCCGCCAGTTCGGCGTCCGCCCCGGAAGTGAGCCGGGCGCTGACCACGCAGGGCACCATGCGGTACTCGTTCACCAGCGCCAGCGCCTGCCGGCGCAGGAAGGCGCGCTGCTCTTCCTCGCCGCTGGGCAGACGGCCGGCAGCGCGGCGGACGAGCTGCAGCAGTTCCTCGTCGGTGAGATGGGGTGCCGCTTCCGCGAGCAGGGCCGGAGCGAGCGTCGGCGTGCCGAGGTCGGTGGCGTCCAGGTGGTGATGGTGGGCAAGGATGCGGCCACCCGCCTGGGCCAGTTGCTTGCCGGTGACGGTGGGCATGCCCTGGAAAACCATGCTGCCGAGCAGCTGGTGCAGCTGCTTGCACAAGGCCTCGTGTCCGCCCTGGGTCAGCGACTCGGGTAGCAAGAGGTCGAATTCGAAGGTGACGCTGAGTTTGACGTTGGGCTTGCCGGACATGATCGCTTCCCGCGCTCCGGGTGGGGTATGCACCGCGGGATTATGCGGCAGGCGGGTGGCGTCGGAGAGCGTGCGTATTACGCGCCGGACGAAAAAAAACCGCCCGGTGGTGCCGGGCGGTCGGGTGTCGCTCGGGGGCTGTTCAGCGCACGACCTGGGTCAGCTCGCCAGCCTTGTAGCGGGCGGCAATCTTCTCCAGCGACACCGGCTTGATCTTCGACGCCTGGCCGGCACTGCCGAAGGCTTCGAAGCGGGCCTTGCACACCAGCTTGGCGGCTTCGCGGGCGGGCTTCAGGAACTCGCGCGGGTCGAACTTGGAGGGGTTCTCGACGAAGAACTTGCGGATGGCGCCGGTCATCGCCAGGCGGATGTCGGTGTCGATGTTGATTTTGCGCACACCGTACTTGATGCCCTGGACGATCTCTTCCACCGGCACGCCGTAGGTCTCTTTCATGTCGCCGCCGTACTGGCGGATGATCTCCAGCAGTTCCTGCGGCACCGAACTGGAGCCGTGCATCACCAGGTGGGTGTTCGGCAGGCGGGCATGGATGGCCTTGATGCGGTCGATGGCGAGGATGTCGCCAGTAGGCTTGCGGGTGAACTTGTAGGCGCCGTGGCTGGTGCCGATGGCAATGGCGAGCGCGTCGCAGTCGGTCTTCTTGACGAAGTCGGCGGCCTGGTCCGGGTCGGTAAGGAGGGCGCTATGGTCCAGCTTGCCTTCGGCGCCGATGCCGTCTTCCTCGCCGGCCATGCCGGTTTCCAGCGAGCCCAGGCAGCCAAGTTCGGCTTCCACGGTGACGCCGATGGCGTGGCTCATCTCGACGACCTTGCGCGAGACTTCGACGTTGTATTCGTAGGAGGAGGGCGTCTTGCCGTCTTCCATCAGCGAGCCGTCCATCATCACGCTGGAGAAGCCGGAGCGGATGGCAGCCAGGCATACCGCCGGGCTCTGGCCGTGGTCCTGGTGCATGACGACCGGAATCTGCGGATAGGCTTCGACGGCGGCGTCGATCAGGTGGCGCAGGAAGGCTTCGCCGGCGTACTTACGCGCACCGGCGGAGGCCTGCATGATCACCGGGCTGTCGCATTCGGCCGCCGCCTCCATGATGGCCTGGACCTGCTCGAGGTTGTTCACGTTGAACGCGGGCAGGCCGTAGCCGTTCTCGGCGGCGTGGTCCAGCAGCTGGCGCATGGAAACGAGGGGCATTGGAATTCTCCGAGGGTGCCGGCGGGGGCCGGACTGGGCTGTTGGATTGAATGCGTGGGCGTAATTAGGCGCGCATTTTATCGCGCCCGGTGCAGCGGCCGTAAGCGGCATATACGCTTTGAGACAAAGCGGCCGGGGCTGCACGCAACCCTGGCCGTGGGCTGGCAGCGATCACTCGTGGCCGGGGGCTTTGTGCTCGCCGACGCGCACGATCTTGAGGGTATTGGTGCCGCCGGAGGCGCCTATGGGTTCGCCTATGGTGAGCACGATGAGGTCACCGTAATCCACCACGCCCTGGTCGAGCAGCACCTGCTCGGCTTCCCACAGCAGCAGGTCGCGGTCGTAATGGGTCTGGCTCATCAGCAGCGGATAGACTTCGCGGTACAGCGTCATCTGGTTGCGGGCGCGGACCTCCGGGGTGAGGGCGTAGATGGGCACGCCGCTGTTGAGCCGGCTCATCCACAGCGCGGTGGAGCCAGTCTGCGTCAGCGAGGCGATGGCCTTCACCTTGAGGTGCCAGGCGGTCCAGATGGCCGCCATGGCGATGGACTGGTCGATGCGGGTGAACACCCGGTTGAGCACTTCGCGGTCCAGGCTGACTTCGGCGGAACGCTCCGCCTCCAGGCAAACGCGGCTCATCGCCTCCACCACCTCCACCGGATACTTGCCAGCGGCCGTCTCGGCCGACAGCATCACCGCGTCGGTGCCATCCAGTACCGCGTTGGCCACGTCTGACACCTCGGCGCGGGTGGGCACCGGGCTGGTGATCATGGATTCCATCATCTGGGTGGCGGTGATGGTGAGCTTGTTGCGGTCGCGGGCGGCGCGGATCATCTTCTTCTGCAGCGCCGGCACCGCGGCGTCGCCCACTTCCACCGCCAGGTCGCCGCGGGCCACCATGATGCCGTCGGAGGCGTCCAGGATTTCCTCCAGGTTGGCCACCGCCTCGGTGCGCTCAATCTTGGCGATCAGCAGCGCATCGCCGCCGGCGGCGCGCATCAGCTGGCGCGCCATGTACATGTCGGCGGCGCTCTTGGGGAAGGAGACGGCGAGGAAATCGACGCCGATCTGCGCCGCCGTCTTGATGTCGTCCATGTCCTTGGCAGTGAGCGCCGGTGCGGTCAGGCCGCCGCCCTGGCGGTTTATGCCCTTGTTGTTGGAGAGCTCGCCGCCTACCCGCACCACGGTGTGGATCTCGCTGCCGCGCACCTGGCTGACGATGAGCTTGAGGCGGCCGTCGTCCAGCAGCAGCACGTCGCCCGGCTTGACGTCGCGCGGCAGGTCCTTGTAGTCCAGCCCGACACGCTGTTCGTTGCCCATCGCGCACTGGGCGTCGAGGATGAACTCGGCGTCCCGGGTCAGCGTCACCTTGCCATTCTCGAAGCGGCCCACACGGATCTTGGGGCCCTGCAGGTCGGCGAGGATGCCCACCGGGCGGCCGGCGAGGGCGGCGGCTTCGCGGATTAGGTTGGCACGGGCGACATGGTCTTCCGCCTTGCCGTGGGAGAAGTTCATGCGCACGACGTCGATGCCGGCGTGGACCATGCGCTCCAGCACCTGCGGCTCGGAAGAGGCTGGCCCCAGGGTGGCGACGATCTTGGTGTGGCGGGACATGCTGTCTCCTGTATTTTTCCTGTGCCGCACGGCCTCCAGGGCCGGGGCGTCGCCGGAAATGCCCGGCTGGCGGGGATTCTAGCGCTACCGCCGGCAGGCGTCCCGCCGATCTCCGCGGCGAGGCGAAAAGGCGACGATGTCCTATGCTGATGATGTGGAAGGAGGATGCATGACATGGACGCTGCAATGATCTTTGCCCTGCTGGCAGCGGGAATGCTGGTGGCGGTGGTGCTGATGCTGATGCGCCGGGAGCAGGAAGAGGGAATGCCGGTGCGGCACAACCCTTACAAGGCTTCCTACCACGCTGTCTGCATCCAGTCTGGCAACCAGGCCTGCGATGCTGCCCGCCATGTGCGCGGCCGGCGCTTTCTGGCGGCCGAGGCGCCGCGCCTGCCCATGCCGAACTGCTCGCGGGGGGAATGCAACTGCGTGTATGTGCATTTCGACGACAGACGGGTGCGCAACCGGCGCGATGTGTATGCGAACAAGAGCTACATGATCGGCGAGCAGGCTCCTGAGGAGCGGCGCCGGGCGAGCGGCCGGCGCAAGACCGATCTCGCGCGCTTCCACCCCATACACTGAACGGGAAAGAAAAGCCGGTGATTCGCCACCGGCGTTTCCCGCTGACAAGCGAAACGGCCGCCCCAAGGGGCGGCCGTTTCGTTCGCGGGGCCTCGCGGTGCGGGGCTCAGCCGGGGAAGCGGGCTTCCAGCGCGGCGATCGCCGGCAGCTTCTTGCCTTCCAGGAACTCCAGGAAGGCGCCGCCGCCGGTGGAGATGTAGCCCACGTCATCGGCGATGTGGAACTTGGCGATGGCCGCCAGGGTGTCGCCGCCGCCGGCGATGGAGAAGGCCTCGGAGTGGGCGATGGCCGAGGCCATCATCTTGGTGCCGCCGGCGAACTGGGCGTGCTCGAACACGCCGACCGGGCCGTTCCAGACGATGGTGCCGGCGTGGGCGATGATCTCCGCCAGCTTGGCCGCGCTCTTCGGGCCGAAGTCCAGGATGCGGTCGTGCGGGCCGACTTCATCCACCGGGATGCGGTTGGCGCGGGCCAGCGCGGAGACTTCGTCCGCCACCACCACGTCGACGGGCAGCGGCACTTCGGCGCCGCGCTCCTTCATGATGTCCATCACCTGGTGGGCTTCGCGCACCATTTCCGGTTCGGCCAGGGATTCGCCGATGCGCTTGCCGGCGGCCAGCAGGAAGGTGTTGGCGATGCCGCCGCCGACGATGAGCTGGTCCACCTTCTGCGCCAGGGTCTTGAGGATGGTGAGCTTGGTGGACACCTTGGCGCCGCCGACGATGGCCACCAGCGGACGGGCGGGTTCGTGCAGGGCCTTGGACAGGGCGTCTATTTCGGCGCCCATCAGGATGCCGGCGCAGGCCACCGGGGCGAAGCGGGCGATGCCGTGAGTGGTGGCTTCGGCGCGGTGGGCGGTGCCGAAGGCGTCATTCACGTAGACGTCGCACAGCGCGGCCATCTTGGTCGCCAGCGCTTCGTCATCCTTCTTCTCGCCCTTGTTGCAGCGGCAGTTCTCCAGCAGCACGATCTGGCCGGGTTCGACGGTGAAGCCGCCATCCACCCAGTCGGTGATCAGCTTCACCGGCTTGTGCAGCAGCTGGCCCAGGCGCACCGCGACCGGCGCCAGGGTATCGTCCGGCCCCACCGTGCCCTCGGTCGGGCGGCCGAGGTGGGAGGTCACCATCACCGCCGCGCCGTTGTCCAGGCAGTACTGGATGGACGGGATGGAGGCGCGAATGCGGGTGTCCTCGGTGATATTGCCGGCGTCGTCCTGCGGGACGTTGAGGTCGGCACGGATGAAGACCTTCTTGCCGCGTACGTCGATGTCGGTGAGCTTGAGTACTTTCATTCCGGGGCTCCAGGGTGGTTTTTGTTGCGGCTTCAGCCGGCCGGCTGCCAGCGCGCGCGCCAGTGGCGGGCGACGTCGACCAGGCGGCTGGCGAAGCCCCATTCGTTGTCGAACCAGATGAAGAGGCTGGCCATGCGCGGGCCTCCCACCCGCGTCTGGCCACCGTCCACGATGGCGGAATAGGCCTCGTGGTTGAAGTCGATGGAGGCGTGCGGCTGCTCCGAGTAGGAGAGCAGGCCGGCGTGGCTGCTGCCGGCGGCCTCGCGCAACAGGGCGTTGAGCGCGGCCACGTCCACCGCCTCGCGCAGCGACAGTGCGATGTCGATGGCCGACACATTGGTGGTCGGCACCCGCAGTGCCTTGGCCTGCACCCGGCCGGCCAGGCGCGGCAGCAGGCGTTCCACGCCGCGCGCCAGCCCGGTGGAGACCGGGATGATGGACTGCATGGCGGAGCGGGTGCGGCGCAGGTCGGTGTGGTGATAGCCGTCGATAAGCGGCTGGTCGTTCATTACCGAATGCACGGTGGTGAGGATGACGTGCTCGACGCCGAAGGCGCGGTCCAGCAGTTCCAGCACTGGCACCACCGCGTTGGTGGTGCAGGAGGCATTCGAGACGATGCGTTCGTCGCCCCGCAGGGCGTCGTGGTTGATGCCGAAGACCACGGTGGCGTCCACATCCTCGCCGCTGTTGGCGGGGTGGGACAGCAGCAGTCGCGGGCAGCCGGCATCGATGAAGCGCCGCAGTTCGGTGCGGCTGGCGTAGTGGCCGGAGCATTCGACCACAAGGTCGATGCCCAGCGCCGCCCAATCGACCTCCTCCGGCGTGGTCGCATGGCTGACGGCGATGCGGCGGCCGTCGATCAGCAGTGCGTCCGCGGTGGCGTCCACCTGGCCGGGGAAGCGGCCGTGGGTGGAGTCGAAGCGAGTCAGGTAGACGATGCTGGCGAGGTCGGCCGGCTCGTTGATGGCGACCACTTCGAATTCATCGCGCCAGGGAGATTCGTACAGCGCGCGCAGGAAGCAGCGGCCGATGCGGCCGTAGCCGTTGATGGCGATGCGAACCGGGTTGGGGGCGTTGCGGGGCACGGGAGGACCGGGTCAGTGGCCGGGAAAGCGCCGTATTCTAGCGTGTATGTCATCTGTCGTCCGGCTGCTTGAGGAGGCGGCTGAAACCGCCTGTGTCGCGCCGGCCGGCGGCATGAAAAAAGCCCGCCCGGATGCCGGGCGGGCCGTTTGCCCAGGGCTCTGCGTTCAGCGCACAGCCATCCAGGCGCGCGCCGCGTCCAGCATGCGGCAGGAATAGCCCCATTCGTTGTCGTACCAGGACAGCACCTTGACCAGCACCGAGCCATCCTCGCCCTTGATCACGCGGGTCTGGGTGGCGTCGAAGGTGGAGGACACCGTGGTGTGGTTGAAGTCGGAGGACACCAGCGGCTCGGTGTTCACCGCCAGGATGCCTTTCAGCGGGCCGTTGGCGGCGGCGGTCATCAGCTCGTTGATCTCTTCCTTGGTGGTGGCCCGCTCGGCGGTGAAGGTGAGGTCCACCAGCGAAACGTTGAGCGTGGGCACGCGCAGCGCGAAGCCGTCGAACTTGCCCACCAGCTGCGGCAGCACCAGGCCGACGGCCTTGGCGGCGCCGGTCTTGGTCGGGATGATGTTGGCGGCGGCGGCACGGGCGCGGCGCAGGTCCTTGTGGCGCACGTCCACCGTGACCTGGTCGTTGGTGTAGGCGTGCACCGTGGTCATCAGGCCTTGCTTGATGCCGATGTTCTCGGCTAGCACCTTGGCCACCGGGGCCAGGCAGTTGGTGGTGCAGGAGGCGTTGGAAACCACCGTCATGCCGGCATTCAGCACGTTCTCGTTCACGCCCATGACGATGGTGGCGTCCACATCGTCGCCGCCCGGCGCGGAGATCAGCACGCGCTTGGCACCCTGCTCCAGCAGCGCCTGGGCCTTGGCCTTGGTGGTGTAGGCGCCGGTGCACTCCAGCAGCACGTCCACGCCGTGGCTGGCCCAGTTCACGCCCTTGGGATCCTTGGTGGAGTAGAAGGGGATCTTGCGGCCGTCGAGGATGAGGGTGTTCTCGCCTTCGGTGTCCACCGCGGTGGCGAAGCGGCCATGCGTGGTGTCGTACTTCAGCAGGTGGGCGTTGGTCGCCAGATCGCCGGACGCATTGATGGCGACGACTTCAAGTTCGTTCTGCAGGCCTTGCTCGTAAATGGCGCGCAGGGTGCAGCGGCCGATGCGGCCGAAGCCGTTGATCGCAACCTTGATGGACATGGGGTCTCTCCTCTCTACGAATCTGTGTGATGGCTGGCGCGCTCAGAGCACGGCCTTGACCGCGGCGGCCACTGCCTCGGCAGTGACACCGAAATACTTGAACAGCTCGCCGGCAGGCGCGGATTCGCCGAAGCGGTCGATGCCGACCACCGCTCCTTCCAGGCCCACGTACTTGCGCCAGCCGTCGGTGACGCCGGCCTCCACCGCCACCCGCGGCACGCCGGCCGGCAGCACGCTGGCGCGCCAGGCGCCTTCCTGGCGGTCGAACACATTGGTGCTGGGCATGGAGACCACGCGCACCGCGATGCCTTCGTCAGCCAGTGCCTTCTGCGCCGCCATGGCCAGCGACACTTCCGAGCCGGTGGCGATGATGACCGCGGCCGGCTTGCCGCCTGCGGCTTCGGACAGCACATAGCCGCCGCGGCGGATGTCGGCGATCTGTGCCGCGTCGCGGGTCTGGAAGGGCAGGTTCTGGCGCGAGAACAGCAGGCAGGAGGGGCCGTCGGCACGCTCGATGGCGTGAGCCCAGGCAACCGCGGACTCCATGGTGTCGCAGGGGCGCCAGACGTCCATGTTGGGAATCAGGCGCAGGGTGGCGGTCTGTTCCACCGGCTGGTGGGTGGGGCCGTCCTCGCCGAGGCCGATGGAGTCGTGGGTGAACACGAAGAGCTGGCGCACCTTCATCAGCGCCGCCATGCGCAGGGCGTTGCGGGCGTACTCGCTGAACATCAGGAAGGTGGCGGTGTAGGGGATCAGGCCGCCGTGCAGCGCGATGCCGTTGGCGATGGCCGCCATGCCGAACTCGCGCACGCCGTAGTAGATGTAGTTGCCGCCGCTGTCGCGGCTGACGCCCTTGGCTCCGGACCACAACGTGAGGTTGGAACCCGCCAGGTCGGCCGAGCCGCCGATGAGTTCCGGCAGCTTGGGCGCGTAGGCTTCGATGCTGTTCTGGCTGGCCTTGCGGGTGGCGATGGTTTCGCCCTTCGCGTTGACCTTGGCGAGCACCGCTTCGACATGGGCGGACCAGTCGGCCGGCAGCTTGCGCTCCTGCACCCTGCGTTTGAATTCGGCGGCGAGCTCGGGGAAGGCAGCGGCGTAGGCGGCGAACCTGTCGTTCCATGCGGATTCGGCGCTGGCGCCGGCCGGGCGCGCATCCCAGGCAGCATAGACGTCGGCCGGGATTTCGAAAGCGGGGTGGTTCCAGCCGATGTAGGCGCGGCAGGCTTCGATCTCGGCGGCACCCAGCGGCGCGCCGTGAACGTCATGGCCGCCCTGCTTGTTGGGCGCACCGGCGCCGATCACCGTCTTGCAGCAGATCAGCGTGGGCTGGGAGGTATTCGCTTTCGCCTGCTGGATGGCGGCCTCGATCTCGGCGGCGTCATGGCCCTGCACGTCGCGGATCACCTGCCAGCCGTAGGCTTCGAAGCGCTTCGGCGTATCGTCGGTGAACCAGCCTTTCACATGGCCGTCGATGGAGATGTCGTTGTCGTCGTAGAAGGCCACCAGCTTGCCCAGGCCCAGGGTGCCGGCGAGGGAACAGGCTTCGTGGCTGATGCCCTCCATCAGGCAGCCGTCGCCGAGGAAGACCCAGGTGCGATGGTCGACGATCTCATGGCCGGGGCGATTGAATTCGGCCGCCAGCACCTTTTCGGCGATGGCCATGCCGACCGCGTTGGTGATGCCCTGGCCCAGCGGGCCGGTGGTGGTCTCCACCCCTGGGGTGTAGCCGTATTCCGGATGGCCCGGCGTCTTGCTGTGCAGCTGGCGGAAGCGCTTCAGCTCCTCGATCGGCAGGTCGTAGCCGCTGAGGTGCAGCAGGGCGTAAACCAGCATGGATCCGTGGCCGTTGCTGAGAACGAAGCGGTCGCGGTCGGCCCACTGCGGATTGGACGGGTTGTGCTTGAGGTGATGCCGCCACAGTACCTCGGCGATTTCCGCCATGCCCATCGGCGCGCCCGGGTGGCCGGAGTTGGCCTGTTGCACTGCATCCATCGCCAGGGCGCGGATGGCACCGGTGAGGGGATTGAAGACCGGGGGCTTGACGTTTCTGGACGACTGCATGGTTTCCTCGAAGCCGGGTGGGGCGGCTGGAAAAAACCGGCATTATCGCCGATTTCGCAGGCCCTTTACAGGGCCGCCAGTGTTTCCGGAGATGTAAGTCTTTGGCACATCAGGTGAATCCGGGTTTTCCCGGATGGCGTGGGATGCCCGGCTGGCGCCGGCTTCAGACCCACTGCCGGCGACGTTCCATCAGCTTCCAGATCAGGGGGGTGAGGATGAGTTGCATCGCCAGGTCGAGCTTGCCGCCGGGGATCACGATGGTGTTGGCGCGGCTCATGAAGGCGTCGTGGATCATCCGCAGCAGGTAGGGGAAATCCACGCCGCGCGGATCCTTGAAGCGGATCACCACCATGGATTCGTCCAGCGTCGGCACGTCGCGGGCGATGAAGGGGTTGGAGGTGTCCACCACCGGGATGCGCTGGAAGTTGATATGGGTGCGGGAGAACTGCGGAACGATGTAATGCACGTAGTCGTGCATGCGGCGCAGGATGGTGTCCTGCACCGCGTCGGCGGAGTAGCCGCGCTCGCGGGTGTCGCGGTGCAGCTTCTGGATCCACTCGAGGTTGATGGTCGGCACCACGCCGATCAGCAGGTCCACATGGCGGGAAACGTCCACCTTGTCGGTCACCACCGCGCCATGCAGGCCTTCGTAGAACAGGCAGTCGGTGCCCACCGGCAGGTCTTCCCACTCGGTGAAGCTGCCCATGGGCAGGTCCCAGCGCATGGACTGGGCTTCGTCGTGGATGTAGTAGCGGCGGCGGCCGGTGGCGGACTCGCCGTAGGCGCGGAACAGCGTCTCCAGTTCCTCCAGCAGATTGGCCTCCGGGCCGAAGTGGCTGGCGCCGCGCAGTCCCTGGCGCTCCGCCTCTTCGATCTGCGCGTTCATCTCGCTGCGGGTGTAGCGGTGGAAACTGTCGCCCTCGACGATGGCCGCGTTCACGTTTTCCCGATGAAAGATCGCCTGGAAGGTGTGCTTGACCGTGGTCGTCCCCGCGCCGGAGGAGCCGGTGACGGCGATGATCGGGTGCTTCATGGACATGGCGGGCTCCGGCGCGGCGGCGTCTTGGGTCGGGAAGGGAGGGCGTCAGCGGGTGTCGCCGCCATGCACCCGGCGGGCTGCGACCACCAGCACGTGGACTTCCTCGAAGGAGAGATCGGGGTAGTGGTCGCGCACCACGCGGTAGGCGAGGTGGTCCAGGGTGACGTTGGCCCAGCGGTTTTCCGGCGCAAAGAAGGGCGCCACCAGGGTGCTGGCTTCCTCGAAGATCTCGCGGACGTTGAGGTAGCGACGGCGCTCCTGGCGGTCGGACTGGAGGGTGGCGTTGTTATCGGGCATGGGGTTTCCGGACGGCTGCAATCCCCGGATGATAACGCGGGCTTGTGCAGCGCAACGTGCGGGATGGCGGGAGATCGAATCAGGAGTGGGACTGCAGCCAGGTACGCCATTCGGAGAACAGCGCCGGACTGGCGGCGGCGACCACCGCGCGTTTCACCGCCGGGCCCGCCATCAGCGAGCCGCCGTCCAGCGCGGCGGCCTCGCCGCCCGCCTCGGCCAGGATCAGCCGGCCGGCGGCGTAATCCCACAGCATCTGGCCGCCGTGGATGTAGACGTCCAGCCGGCCGGCGGCGACGAAGCACCATTCCAGCGCACTGGAGCCGAAATTGCGCTGGGAGTAGTAGGGCGGGCGGACGGCCAGCTCGTCGCCAAGGTGATGGCTGATGCGCTTGAAATCCACGCCGGCGACGGCGTCGGCCAGGCGCCCGGCGGCCGGCCGCAAGGGCAGTTCCGCGCCGTTGAGATAGGCCCCGGCGCCCTGTGCGGCATAGAAGGATTCGTCGGTGATCGGGTTGTACACCACGCCGAGCCGAGGTTCGTGATCCACCAGGTAGGCGATGGAGACGGCGAAAAAGGGGATGCCATTGGCGAAGTTGGTGGTGCCGTCTATCGGATCGATGCACCACAGGCCGCGGCGGCCTTCGCTCCACAGGCGGGCCTGCTCCTCGGCGGTCATTTCCTCGCCCAGCACCGGGCCGGGAATGAACTGCGGCAGGGCTTCGCTGAAGCGGCGCTGGGATTCCAGGTCGGCTTCGGTGAACAGCGTGCCGTCGGCCTTGCGGTTGCGGGCGGACTTCAGGTAGCGCGGCAGGATTTCCTCGCGGGCGATGTCGCGGACCAGGGATTCGAGGGCGCGAGCGCGGGCGAGTCGTTGGGCGGCGGTAGACATGTCAGCTCCAGGAGAGTCCGGGCGGTGCCGCTGGGGAACGGCGATGGGGTCGGGACGCCAGGCGTGTCAGCCGGGAAAGGCGCGCGCCTATAATCTTACGATGATTTCACGCTTCCATTTCCCTGGCCGCTTGCCCGACAGCGGCGAAGTGCTCCTTCCCGAATCCATCGCTCACCATGCCCTGCGCGTGCTGCGCCTGCGCGAGGGCGAGCCGCTGGTGCTGTTCGACGGCGAAGGCGGCGAACGCAGCGCCACGCTGCGGCCGGAGGGCAAGCGGGCGTTCGCCTCCATCCACGCGTGCAGCGAGGTCGAGCGTGAATCGCCGCTGCAACTGGTGCTGGTGCAAGGCCTGGCCAGCGGTGACAAGATGGACTGGATCGTGCAGAAAGCGGTGGAGTTGGGCGCCGCCGGCATCGTGCCCTTGGCCGCCGAGCGCTCGGTGTTGAAGCTGGCTGGCGAGCGCGCGGACAAGCGGCGTGCCCACTGGCAACAGGTGGTGGTGTCCGCCTGCGAGCAATGCGGCCGCAACCGCGTTCCCGACGTGGCACCCATCGTTACCCTGGATGCCTGGCTGGCGGCGCACCGGGACGAACTCAAGCTGGTGCTGGCGCCCGGCGGTGAGGGCGCGCTCGCCCGGCTGCCACGGCCGGAAGGGCGGGTTCATCTACTGATCGGTCCGGAGGGCGGCTGGAGCGCGGCCGAGCTGGCGCAATGCCGTGCCGCGGGCTGCATGGCGATCGGCCTCGGCCCACGGGTGTTGCGCACCGAAACCGCCGGCCTTGCGGCGCTCGCCGCGCTGCAGGCCTTGTGGGGCGATCTCGCCGCCGCGGACTGAACCCCGCTCCAGCGTTTTTCCTCCACTTTTCCAGGAGTCTCCACGCATGTTCGAATCCGCCGAGCTCGGCCACAAGATGGACAAGGAAAGCTATGCCGCCGCAGTGCCGGCGCTGCGCGCCGAGCTGCTCGATGCCCAGTTCGAACTGCTGGACCTGAAGAATTTCGCCGTGGTGGTGTTGATCAACGGCATGGACGGCGCCGGCAAGGGCGAAACGGTGAATCTGCTCAACGAGTGGATGGACCCGCGCCACATCCAGACCTGGGCTTTCGACTCGCCCACCGAAGAAGAGGCGGAGCGGCCCTTCATGTACCGCTTCTGGCGCGCGCTGCCGCCGAAGGGGCGCATCGGCGTGCTGTTCAACAACTGGTACACCGACCCGATCACCGACGCGGTGCTCCACAAGCGCAAGAAGGCCCGCCTGGAGCAGCGCCTGGCCGAGATTCGCCGCTTCGAGGCGATGCTGGTGCGCGAAGGCGTGCTGCTGGTGAAGTTCTGGTTTCACCTCTCCAAACCCGGCCAGAAGGCGCGGCTGAAAGAGTTGGAGAAGGACCCGCGCACCCGCTGGCGTGTCACCGAGCGCGACTGGCGCTTCTACGAGGACTACGACCGCTACCGCGACGTCGCCAGCCACGCGCTGCGCCAGACCAGCACCGGCGATGCACCCTGGCAGATCGTGGACGGCAGCGACCCGCGCTTCCGCGCGCTCTTCGTCGGCCGCAGCCTGCTGCAGATACTGCGTCGCCGGCTGGAACTGGCCCGGCATCCGTGGTCGCCGCGTCAGGTGGCCCCGCCGCTGGCGACGGCGATGGATACCCTGGATCTGCTCGGCAGCCTCAAGCTGCGCCAGGAAATGAAGCGCAAGCAGTACGAGGACGAACTGGAGCGTTACCAGGGCCGGCTGGCGCTGCTGACGCGGGAGGCTGCGTTCCGCAAGCGCTCGCTGGTCGTTGTGTTCGAGGGCTCGGACGCGGCGGGCAAGGGAGGCGCGATACGCCGGGTCACCGCCGCGCTGGATGCGCGCCAGTACCGCATCGTGCCAGTGGCTGCGCCGACCGAGGAAGAGCGCGCCCAGCCCTACCTGTGGCGCTTCTGGCGCCATCTACCGCGGCAGGGCAAGGTAGTGCTGTTCGACCGCTCCTGGTACGGCCGGGTATTGGTCGAGCGCGTCGAGGGCTATTGTTCCGAAGCGGACTGGATGCGCGCCTACGCCGAGATCAACGACTTCGAGGATCAGCTCGTGGGCGCTGGCGCGGTGGTGGTGAAGTTCTGGCTGGCCATCGGCAAGGACGAGCAACTTGCCCGCTTCAAGGAGCGCGAGGCCGAGCCGCACAAGCGCTTCAAGATCACCGAGGAAGACTGGCGCAACCGCGAGAAATGGGATGACTACGCCCGGGCGGTGTGCGACATGGTGGACCGCAGCAGCACCGAGATCGCACCCTGGAACCTGGTCGAGGCGGAGAACAAGTACTACGCCCGTATCAAGGTGCTGCGTACCCTGTGCGAGCGTCTGGAAGCCGCGCTGGACAAGTGAACGACGGTGCGGCGGCAACCGTTGTTGCAGCGAATCAAATGTTGCAAAGCCGCCACTGTGGAGCCGGCAACAAGCGGTCATGCTTCCGCTAGAATCCGGTCATGAAAACCCCCCGGGATGCTGCGCCGTGAGCGATATCTCCTCCCCGCCGGCCACCGGATCCTTGCCCGGTAAACGCTTGAACGCCGAATCCTCTCCCGCACAGCCCGCAGCGGCGGCGAACAGCGCCGCTTCCGTCGATGCTTCCACCTCCCAGTTCGTCTCCTGGGTCCGGGGTGCAGCGCCCTACATCCATGCATTCCGTGGCAAGACCTTCGTCGTAGGTTTCGGTGGGGAGGTGGTGGCCGGCGATGGGGCCCAGAGCCTGGCCTACGATTGCAATCTGCTGGCGGCCCTCGGCATCCGCCTGGTGCTGGTGCATGGCGCCCGGCCGCAGATCGACGTCGAGATTGCCCGCCGCGGGCTGGAGCCGCGCTTCCACAACGGCCTGCGGGTGACCGACGCGGCGGCGCTGGAATGCGTGAAGGCAGCGATGGCGGTCACCCGCTTCGAGGTCGAAGCCTTGCTGTCGCAAGGCTTGCCCAACACCCCCATGGCCGGCAGCTACATGCGAGTGACCGGCGGCAATTTCATCACCGCCCGCCCCTTCGGCGTCGTCGATGGCGTGGACTTCCAGTACACCGGCGCGGTGCGCAAGGTCATCGCCGAGGAAATCAACGCCGACCTCGACCAGCAGAACGTGGTGCTGATCACCTCGCTGGGCGTATCGCCCGCCGGCGAGATCTTCAACCTGTGCATGGAAGAGGTGGCGGAGGCGGTGGCGGTGGCGCTGAAGGCAGAGAAGCTCATCTACCTGTGCGACGCCCCTGGGCTGCTGGACGCCGATGGCAAGCTGATCGAATCCGTCACCGCCGACGAGGCGCAGAGCAAGCTGGAAGCGGGCGAGGGCCTGACCGAGGACCTGCACCTCTACCTGCCCTGCGCGATACGCGCGGTGCGCAAGGGCGTTTCCCGCGCTCACCTGATAGACCGCGACAAGGACGGCGGCCTGTTGCTGGAGTTCTTCACCCACGCCGGCGTCGGCACGGTGTTGTCGCGCGATCCCTTGTTCCGCCTGCGCGAGGCCACGGTGGAGGACGTGGGCGCACTGGTGGCCTTGATCAGTCCGATGGAGGCCGACGGCACCCTGGTGCGGCGCGGCCGGGAGTTGCTGGAGCAGGAAATCGAGCGCTTCACCGTGGTGGAGCATGATGGCGTGCTGGTCGGCTGCGCCGCCCTCTATCCTTTCAGCGAAGACAACGCCGCCGAGCTCGCCTGCCTGGCGGTGACGCCGGAATACCGCCGCGCCGGCTTGGGCGACCAGCTGCTGCGCCGCATAGAGCGGCGCGCCCGGGTGCAACGCCTGGAACGTCTGTTCGTGCTCACCACCCGTACCGCCCACTGGTTCCGCGAGCGTGGTTTCAACGAAATCGGGCCGGAAGCGCTGCCGCGGCAAAAGCGCGAGCTTTACAACTTCCAGCGTCGCTCCAAGGTGTTCGTGAAGAACCTATGAAGCAGATCTGCGGGCTCCTGCTTCCCTTCGCCCAGCCCGCTCGGGACAGGGGGGCATGATGTCGCCGCAGGTGTTGCCCGCCCTGAGTGGGGTCGGCGTTGCCCTGGCCGTGATGCTGGGCGCTGGCCTGGCACCTCCCGACAGCTGGGTGCCGGTGGGGGCTTCGGCCCTGGGCGCCGGCCTGCTCGCCGCCTTCGCCATGCGCTGTCACCTGAAGGCCGAGGTCACTCGCCGCCAGCTGGAAGCAGCCGAGCTGGCGGCACGTATCGATGGCCTGCATGCCGCTGGGGCCATCGGCCGGGTGGGCGATGACGAACAGACGCCGGAGCGCGCCTGCCCGCTGCGTCAGATCGAGCATGCCTCCCACCATCTCGCCCTGCTGCGACAGGTCGCCGAGGGCGTCTATGGCGTCGAGGCCCTGTTCGACCGCCGCTGCCGGCTGAACTGGATCAGCCCCTCCATCGAGCGCCTGACCGGCTATTCGCCGGCGGATTGTCTGGCGGCGGAAGAAGCCATTGCCTTCCTTGTGCACGAGTCGGACCGCCGCTACTGCATGCGGGTGGCCGACCAGGTGCTGTCCGGCGGCGGCCAGCATGACTTCGAGATGCGGCTCACGCGCCGCGATGGCACCTTCGGCTGGGTGGCCTGCCACTGGCGGCCGGTGATCGGCGAGGACGGCGAGATCGAAGGCCTGCGCATGTCGGCGGAAGATATCCAGGGCCGCAAGGAAGCGGAGTACAAGCTGCTGGAAACAGTGGCCGAACTGCGTCGTGCCCAGGCGCTGCGCGAGCACTACCTGTCGCGCAGCAACGACGAGCGCCAGCGTCTGGCGGCGCTGCTGAATGTCATCCGCCTCGGCATCCTGTTCATCGACCACGATCACCGGGTGCTCTACTTCAACCGCGCGATGCTGGAGATCTGGGGCTTCCCGCCAGACGAAAACCTGATCGGCATGCGCGACGTGGTGCTGCAGAGCAAGGTGGGGGCCTTGCTGGAGGAGCCGGAGTCCTTCTTCGCCCATGTGCAGGCCATCGTCGGCGCCCGCGTCGCGGTCAGCGACAGGCATGAGCAGCGCTTCCGCGATGGCCGCATCGTCACCGACATCTCGGCGGTGGTCGAGGGCGGGCAAGGGCGGCGCGGCATCGGCCGGGTGTGGATCTACGAGGACGTCACCGAGCAGCGCCGCATCGCCGCCCAGCTGGTGTCGCTGGCCGAGCGTGATCCGCTGACCAATCTCTACAACCGCCGCCGCTTCCACGAAGAACTGGAGCGCCTGCTGGCGGAAGCCGAGCGCCACGGCGTGCAAGTGGGCCTGGTGGCGATAGACCTGGACGGCTTCAAGCCGATCAACGACCGTTTCGGCCACCAGGCAGGCGACGAGGTGCTGATCGGCCTGGCCGAGGGCGTGGGCCGCATCGTGCGCCGCAACGAGATGTTCTTCCGGCTGGGCGGCGACGAGTTCGGGGTGTTGGTTCCCGACACCAATGAGCGCGAATTGTCGGAACTCGCCGGACGGCTGGTCGACGGGGTGGATGCGCTGAGGTTCGAGTTCTGCGGCGAGACGGTCGGGGTGACGGCCAGCATCGGCATCGCCCTCTATCCTGCCCACGGTCGCGACGGAGAGGCCCTGATGGCAGCGGCGGACGAGGCGATGTACCGCTCGAAGAGTGGCGGGCGCAATCAGTGGTCGGTGGCGCTCCCCAAGAACGGTCTGGCCGCGCCTTTGCACACCGGGAGCCGCTAGCCGGGCACGGAAGCTGCGTAGCCCGATGCCGCGCCGGTGGCGCCCGGGCTGCTAAAATGCAGCGCTCGGAATTTGATGAACTTTTCAGGGAAGGAAGAAACGATGGCTCGCATGGTCAACTGTGTAAAGCTCGGCCGGGAAGCGGAAGGGCTGGACCTGCCGCCGGTGCCGGGCGAGCTCGGCAAGCGGATCTTTGAAAACGTGTCCAAGGAAGCCTGGCAGCAGTGGGTGAAGTACCAGACCATGCTGATCAACGAAAACCGCCTGAACCTGATGGACCCGCGTGCGCGCAAGTACCTGGCCGAACAGATGGAGAAGCACTTCTTCGACGGCGGTGCGGACCAGATCGGCGGCTTCGTGCCGCCTCCGGCGCAGTAGACGCCGTGCCCTGCAGCCGTCTCGAGGGACGGCTGCCGCAATGAAAAGAGGGATGGCCCGCAAGGGCCATCCCTCTTTGCTTCAGATCGCGCTTTCTGGCGCGGTCCAGGCGCTCAGGTGGCGCTCATTCGCCCTTGGCAGCCGCGCTTTGGGCCGACTTGGCGTAGCGGATGTCGCGTCCCTGCACCAGGAAGACCACGTACTCCGAGATGTTCTTGGCGTGGTCACCGATGCGTTCGATCGACTTGGCGATGAACAGCACTTCGAGGCTGTTGGAGATGGTACGCGGGTCTTCCATCATGAAGGTGATGAGCTGGCGCATGATGCCCTTGAAGCTGGCATCCACCTCCTCGTCCTGGCTCTTGATGATGGGAGCGTTGGTGACGTCGGCGCGGGCGAAGCCGTCCAGCGCGCTGCGCAACATGTCCAACGCCAGTCCGGCCGCATAGCCGAGTTCGACGCGGGGCATGAAGGGCACTTCGCCGGCATGCAAGCGCTTGCCGGCCTTGGCGATCTTCTTGGCCTCGTCACCGATGCGTTCCAGGTCGGCGATGGACTTGATCACCGTCATCACCAGGCGCAGGTCCACCGCAGCCGGCTGACGCTTGGCGATGATGTGCTGGCAGGCCTCGTCCAGGTCGACTTCGAGCAGGTTGATGCGGTGGTCGCCTTCGATGACGCGGTCGAGCAGGCCGACATTGCCCGTCTTGAGTCCTTCCAGGGCATCGGCAACCTGGGTTTCCACCAGGCCGCCCATCTGCAGCACGCCGGTGCGGATCGCCTCGAGTTCGGCATCGAACTGCTTGTGGGTATGTTCGCTCATTTTCGCCATTGCACTATCCAGGAGTGGGGCAGGCTAGCACGCCCGGGTTAAGGATTTGTTTCAGCTTGGCGGCTCAGCTGCGGGTCCGGCGCTCGACGCCGCCGGCGGTTGCGAGCAGCAGCACATCCGCGCCGCGGCGGGCGAACAGGCCGTTGGTGACGACGCCGACGATCTGGTCGATGCGGCTTTCCAGCGCCAGCGGATCGGTGATGGAGAGGCCATGCACGTCCAGGATGATGTTGCCGTTGTCGGTGACGAACCCCTCGCGCAGGCGCGGTTCGCCGCCCAGCGCGGAGAGCGCGCGGGCTACCTGGGAGCGCGCCATCGGGATGACCTCCACCGGCAGCGGGAAGCGGCCCAGCGGCGATACCAGCTTGCTGGCGTCGCAGATGCAGACGAAGCGGCTGGCGACCGCGGCCACGATCTTCTCGCGCGTCAGCGCGCCGCCGCCGCCCTTGATCATGCTGAAACCGCTATCGATTTCGTCGGCGCCGTCCACGTACACCGGCAGTTCTGTGATGTCGTTGAGGTCCAGCAGCGGGATGCCATGTGCGGTGAGGCGGCGGGCGCTGGCCTCGGAGCTGGACACGGCGCCGCGGATGCGCGACTTGATGCCGGCCAGACCGTCGATGAAATGGTTCACCGTGGAGCCGGTGCCGACGCCGACGATGCTGCCTTCTTCGATGTAGTCGAGAGCGGCCAGTGCGGCGGCCTTCTTGAGTTCGTCCTGGGTCATGGGCTGTCCTGGTGGGTAATTCAAATCAGTCCGTGGAAGGGCTGCACGGGCACCGTCTCGCCGGCCTGCACGTCGCCCCGGGCTTCGTCCAGCAGGATGAAGCAGTCGGCTTCGGACATTGAGCGCAGTATGCCCGAGCCCTGCGCACCGGTGAGGCTGACGCGGAGGCGGCCGTCGACACGGCTCAGGCGGCCGCGCAGGAATTCGGTGCGGCCGGCGGGTTTGCGTATGGCTTCGCGGCTGACGGCCTCGAACAGCTGGGGCTCAGGCAGGGGCGAGACGCCCATCAGCTTGAGCAGGGCTGGCTGCACGAACTGGTAGAAGGCCACCATGGTCGCCACCGGATTGCCGGGCAGGCCGAACAGCAGCGCCGTGCCGAGGCGGCCAAAGGCCATCGGCCGGCCAGGCTTCATCGAGATGCGCCAGAAGGCGACTTCGCCCAGCCGGGCCATGATGTCGCGCACGAAGTCGGCGTCGCCCACCGAGACGCCGCCGCTGGTCACGATGGCGTCCGCAGTGGCGGCGGCGTGGCCGAAGGCGGCTTCCAGTTCGCCGGGGCGATCCGCGACCACCCCGAGATCGACGATCTCGCAGCCCAGTCGGGTGAGCATGCCGTGCAGGGTGTAGCGGTTGCTGTCGTAAATCTGCCCGGCGCCGAGCGGCGTGCCGATGGAGGCGATTTCGTCGCCGGTGGAGAACACGGCCACCCTGGGCCGCCGGCGGACACTCAGCTCGCTCAGGCCCAACGATGCCGCCAGGCCGAGCTCGGCCGGGCCGAGCAGGCGGCCCGCCGGCAGGGCGACGCTGCCCGCTGCCAAGTCCTCGCCGCGCCGGCGCACGTTCTGGCCGGCCTGCTGGCCGGGAGGCACGAACAGCAGCTCGCCCTCGCGTCGAACCACCTCCTGCATGACGATGGTGTCGGCGCCGGTGGGGACGACGGCGCCGGTCATGATGCGGATGGCCTGGCCGCTACCCAGCTCGCCGGCATGGGGCATGCCGGCGAGGGCGGTGCCGGCCACCTGCAGCCGGCTTTCGCCTCCGGCGCTCAGGTCGGCGGCGCGCAAGGCGTAGCCGTCCATCGCCGAGTTGTCGTGGGCGGGCACGTCCAGCGGGGAAATGACGTCGGCCGCGAGGACGCGGCCGAGTGCCGTGGCCAAGGGCTGGATTTCCGCGCCGCTGAGCGGCTGCACGCGTTCGAGGATGGCGGATCTGGCGTCAACGACGCCGAGGGGCGGACTTCCGGGAAGTGAACTCATTGCTCTGGAACGGGACGCTGCGGCCGGGAGGCGGCCGCGATGGCGGCCATTATTACCACAAGCCGCAGGGCTTTTGGCGCAGCGTCCTGCGCGTCAGGGCGGCGGTGTTCAGATTTCCAGGTTGTCGATCAGGCGGGTGCGGCCCAGCCTGGCGGCAGCCAGCACCACCAGCGGATCGTCCGCATGCACCGGCGGTTGCAGGTCGGCCCGGCGCCGCACGGTGATGTAGTCCGGCACCCAGCCGTGGCGGGCGAGCTCATCCATGGCATCGGTTTCGAGCTTGAGGAAGTCGTGGTCGCCGCCGCGCACCGCCTGGCAGAGAGTGGAGAGCAGGCGATAGAGGCGCGGGGCCTCGGCGCGCTCCTGGGCGGAGAGATAGCCGTTGCGGGAGGACAGGGCCAGGCCGTCCTCAGCGCGCACCGTCTCGCCCGGCAGCACTTCCACCGGCAGGGCGAACTCGCGGACCATGTTCGACAGCACCATCAGTTGCTGGTAGTCCTTCTTGCCGAACAACGCCACGTCCGGCTGCACGATGTTGAGCAGCTTGAGCACCACGGTGGCGACGCCGCGGAAGTGGCCGGGGCGGAATTCACCGTCGAGGATGCTGGTCTGGGCGGGCGCAGGGTCGACGTGGTAGCGCTGGGGCTGCGGGTACATCACCGTTTCGTCCGGCGCGAACAGGTGGGCGACGCCGGCGGCTTCCAGCTTTTCGCAGTCCTGCCCCAGGGTGCGCGGGTACTTGTCGAAATCTTCGGCGGGGCCGAACTGCAGGCGGTTCACGAAGATGCTGGCGATCACGCTGTCGGCGTGGCTGCCGGCCTGGCGCATCAGGGTGATGTGGCCGTCGTGGAGATTGCCCATGGTCGGCACCAGGGCGACCTTGCCGGCCTTGGCGCGGGCGGCGCGCAGGCTTTCTATCGTGGTATGGATCTGCATGCTGGGGACCTGCGGGGGGAGGAATCGACTGCTCAGTAGCAGTGCTCTTGGGCGGGGAAGCTGCCATCGCGTACCGCGGCCACATAGCCCGCTACCGCTTCCTCGATGCTGGTGGCGCCGGCCATGAAGTTCTTGACGAAGCGCGCCTTCTTGCCGGGATAGACGCCCAGCATGTCGTGCAGCACCAGCACCTGGCCGTGACACTGCGGCCCGGCGCCTATGCCTATGGTGGCCATGTTCTTCATGCTGGCGGTGATATCGGCCGCAGCCGTGGCGGGCACCATTTCCAGCACGACCAGCGCGGCGCCGGCCTGCTCCAGTGCCAGTGCATCCGCCTTCAGGCGGGCAGCGCCGTCTTCGCCGCGGCCTTGCACGCGGTAGCCACCCAGCTGGTGGACCGACTGCGGGGTGAGGCCGATGTGGGCGCAGACCGGCACGCCGCGCTCCACCAGGAAGCGCACCGTCTCGGCCATGTACTCGCCGCCTTCCAGTTTCACCATCTGCGCACCGGCGGCCATGAGGCGGGCGGCATTGCGCATCGCCTGTTCGGGGCTCTCCTGGTAGCTGCCGAAGGGCATGTCGGTGACGACGAAGAGGCGATTGCTGCCGCGGGCCACGCACTCGGTGTGGTAAGCCATCTGCTCCAGGGTGACCGGCAGCGTGGATTTCTGGCCCTGCAGGACGTTGCCCAGCGAATCGCCGATCAGCGCAACGTCCACGCCGGCACGCTCGAGCAGCGCCGCAAAGCTGGCGTCGTAGCAGGTAAGCATGGCGATCTTGCGGCCTTCGGCGCGCATTTTGCCCAGCTCGAACAAGGTGACGGGTTTGTCGTCCTGCAGATAGCTCATGGGAGACTCCTGTGCGGAGGCGCGAGTTTTCCCCAAACTGGTGCAATGCACAAGGGTGTTAGCTGCTTTGGTGCATTGCTTTTCGGCTGTTCATTCCGCGTAGCCGAAGAACTCGCGGTAGCTGCGCATGTGGCGCAGGCGGTCCAGCAGCAGCTCGAAATCCTCGTCCTTGTCCACCGGGTTCAGCACGCCGGCATCGACGACGAACAGCGGCGCGGCGTCGTACTGGTAGAAGAAGCGGGCATAGCGCTCGGCGACCCGCTCCAGGTAGTGCTCGGTGATGCGCCGCTCGGCATCGAGGCCACGGCGGCGGATGCGGTCCATCAGCGTGTCCGGCCTGGCCTGCAGGTAGATCACCAGGTCCGGCTGCGGCGGCGCTGGCGGCTTCATGGCGTCGAAGATGCGCTGGTACACCGCCAGCTCTTCTTCGGCGAGGTTGAGGCCGGCGAACAGGGGGTCCTTGTCGAGGATGAAGTCGGACACCACCCTGCGGTCTCCCTCCGCTGGTGGTGTCGCCATGTGGGCAGCCAGCTGGTCGATGCGCTGGAACAGGAAGGAGAGCTGGGTGGACATCGCCCAGCGGTCGGCATTCTGATAGAAGCGGCCGAGGAAGGGGTTGGCTTCCGGTTGCTCGAACATGCCTTCGGCCGGAAGCCGGTCGCACAGGCGGCGGGCGAGGGAGGTCTTGCCGGCCCCGATGGGCCCCTCGACCACGATGTAGCGGGCTTTGTCGAGCATGGAGAATCAGCTGCGGAAGATGAAATAGACCGCGCCCAGCATACACAAGGCGGCCCAGAGATAGTCAAGCTTGAGCGGCTGCTTCATGTAGAGCACGACGAAGGGGATGAAGACCAGCAGGGTGATGACCTCCTGCATGATCTTCAGCTGCGCCAGCGTGAGGCTGCTCGCGCCGATGCGGTTGGCCGGCACCTGCAGCATGTACTCGAACAGGGCGATGCCCCAGCTCACCAGCGCCGCCAGATACCAGGCGCGATGCTGCATGTTCTTGAGGTGGCCGTACCAGGCGAAGGTCATGAACACGTTGGCGATGGTGAGCAGGCCCGCGGTCTGGGCCCACACCGGAATCGATTGCAACCAGGACGGCATGCCGGAACTCTTGGAGAGGTGCGTTACAGGGGGGCCGCGGCCTGGTCCGCCACAGCCGGGAGCAGGGAGGCCAGATCGCCGTGGCCCGGGAGGTGAAGGCCGGGGGCGAGCTCGGCCAAGGGGCGCAGCACGAAGGCGCGTTGATGCATGCGGGGGTGGGGAAGGGTCAGCTCACCGTCTTGCCACACGGTCTCGCCATATAGAAGGAGGTCCAGGTCCAGCGGGCGGGGCGCGTTGCGGTAGGTCCGGGTGCGGCCGGCGGCTCGTTCCAGGTCCTGCAGGGCGTGCAGTAGTTGCAGCGGCGCCAGGCCGGTATCCACCGCGATGACGGCGTTGAAGTAATCCGGCTGGCCGGGCGCGTCCACCGGCGCGCTGCGGTAGAGCCGGGAGCGGCCGGCGAGGCGGGTGGCCGGCAGGGCGTTCAGCTGCGTCAGGGTGTGGTCGAAGGCGGCTGCCGGATCACCGAGGTTGGCGCCGAAGGCGATATAGGCACGGACCGCTCGAGAGGCGCCGCCGCCGCAGGCGGCCTGGCTCACGAAGCTTCGGCGGGGGCGGTGGCGCTTTCGCCGCTGCCCGGCTTGCGCCGGCGCCGGCGCCGCTTGCGCGCGGGGGCTTCGCTGGCTGGGGCTTCGGTCAGCAGTGCTTCGCGGTCGTCCTGGCCGGCATGGGCAAAGCGATCCCACCAGTCCGGCACCGCCATCGGGATCTCGCCGGACTGCGCGCGCAGGCGCAGGAAGTCCCAGGCGGCGCGGTAGCGCGGCTGTTCCAGCAGGCGGTAGGGTGTCTTGCCGGAACGCTTGTCGAAGCGTGGCTGCAGCGCCCAGATTTCCTTGATGTCGCCGACGATGCGGCGGGTGATGGCCAACTTGCCTGCCTGGGCGTCCAGTACCTCGTCCATGGCGGCGAAGAGGGCTGGCTGCGGATGTTCGCCAGCACGCTTCTTGGCCTCCCAGGCGGCGAGCACCTCGTGCCATAGCAGGGTGGCGAAGAGGAAGCCGGGGGAAACCGGCTTGTCCTGGCGGACGCGCTCGTCGGTGTTCTCCAGCGACAGCCAGACGAAGCGCTCGCCCATCGGTTGTTCGAGGATCACATCCAGCAGCGGCAGCAGGCCGTGGTGCAGGCCCTGCTCGCGCAGCTGCTGCAGGCATTTCACCGCGTGGCCGGACAGCAGGAGCTTCAGCATCTCGTCGAACAGTCGGGCCGCCGGCACGTTTTCCAGCAGCACCGACATTTCGCGGATGGGGCCGCGGGCGGCGGGGTCCAGCGTCAGGCCCAGCTTGGCGCCCAGGCGTACCGCGCGGAGCATGCGCACCGGGTCTTCGCGGTAGCGGGTCGGCGGGTCGCCGATCATGCGCAGGGTTTTCTGCTGGATGTCGGCCACGCCGTGGTGGTAGTCCACGATGGTTTCGGTGCCGGGGTCGTAATACAGCGCGTTCACCGTGAAGTCGCGCCGGGTGGCATCTTCCGGCTGGGTGCCGAACACATTGTCCTGCAGCACCCGGCCGTGCTCGTCGGTGACCGCGTCCTGGCTGGCGCGGAAGGTGGAGACTTCTATCGTCTCCGGCCCGCTCATCACATGCACGATCTTGAAGCGCCGGCCGATGATGCGGGAGCGCCGGAACAGGCCGCGCACTTCCTCTGGCGTGGCGCTGGTGGCGACGTCGTAATCCTTGGGCGGATGGCCGATCAGCAGATCGCGCACGGCGCCGCCGACGACGAAGGCCTTGTGGCCATGTTCCTGCAATACCGCACAGACCTTGCGCGCTGCCGGGGATAACTGGTCGCGGCGAATGCCGTGCTGTTCTACCGGGATGAGGGCGGGTTCGGGTG
>NZ_WUEI01000059.1 GCF_012911025.1 Azoarcus sp. TTM-91
GGAAGAGGGCGCCCGGGCGGGCCGGTTCTTGCCATGTGTCCGTCGGCGGGGGCGCGGGTGTGGAATGGTGCTTGCTCAGTCCGCACAAGCGGTTTGCTGCCGCGAGTATCCCTCCGTCAAGCCTTGTGAGGTCTAGCCATGGAAACCCGGACCATAGAAGCTACGACAGTCGAAAGCTCCCCGCTGATCAACGGCATCCACTGGAGCGCCATCTTCGCCGGCCTGGCGGTAGGGCTGGGCGTGCATCTGCTGCTGATGCTGGTCGGCATTGCCGCCGGCTTCGCCGTCTACGGCGCCGGCGCGCGGCCGGACGGAGGGAGCGTGTCCGTCGCTGCGGCGGTATGGAATACGGTGAGCATGCTGGTTTCCGCCTTCGTCGGCGGTTATGTGGCGGCGCGCAGTTCCGGTTTGCGCCGCAGTTCGGACGGCATGCTGCACGGCGTGGTGTCCTGGGGGGCGACCATGCTGTTCTTCGCCGTCATCACCGGTTCGCTCACCGGCAACGCGGTCACCGGCATGTTCGGCCTGGCCGCTTCCACGCCTACCGCGGCGGTGGCGCAGGCGGATGAATCCACCATGGGCGAGCTGTTCGCCAGCCTGGAGCGGGGCGACCGCGCCAGCGCGGTGAGCTTGCTGCGCGACCGCCTTGGTCTGAGCGAGGAACAGGCCGGGCGGGCGGCGGACCAGGCGCTGGCGATGATGGGCCGCGCCAGCGCCGGCACGCAGCCGGGCACGGTCAACGACGCCGCCCAGGCCGCTTCCATTGCCAGCACCTGGCTCAGCGTCGCCATTCTGCTGTCGCTGATGGCCGGCGCCGCCGGCGGCACCGTGGGCGCCCGCAGCGCCCGCATGCGCGCGATGCCGGGCCGCTATGGCGAACGCCGGGTGGTGCGCACCCGCAGCACCGCCCACCGCCTGCCCACCGCGACCTGAGCCCGGCCGCCGGATGAATCCGGCGACGCTCGCGCACGATCCGATAGAAGGAGACCTGGCACATGACTGCAAGCACGCCCTTCCGCAATGGTCTGGCCGGCCTCGGTCCGGCCCAGGCCGGCGAGGAGCCGGCCACTTCCGTAGGCAGCGAGACCGGCCGCGCCGGCGAGGTGGACCCCTTCGTGGGTTCGGCCGAGGTGCCGCCGGATGCCGCCGCCAGCGGCGAGATCCAGGACCCGGCGCGCGCCAGGCCGCCCTCCGGCCGCGGCGATGGCGACGTCATCGCGGTGGACCGGCTGCAGGGCCAGGAAGTGAGCGGGGCGGCCGGTGTGCTGCTCGGCCGCGTCCGCCATGTGCTGGCGGATCTCACCGGCGGCCGCATCGCCTTCCTGGTGCTGGAACTCGATGGCCGCGGCGGCGACTGGCTGTGCGCGGTGCCCTGGCCTGCCTTCCGGCGCAAGGAGGACAGGCTGTCGCTGCCCCACGGCGCCGAGGAGTTGCGGCAGGCGCCGGGCTTCGCCGCGGACAGCTGGCCGTCCTTCGCCGATCCGGACTGGCTGGAGCAGCTCTACTTCTTCTTCGACTGCATGCCGTACTGGGTTGCCGACCGCCGCTGATTTCTCCTGCGGCGATGGCCGGAGCGGCCCGGGAACGTCGCTTGCAGGCTGCTGGCGGAGAAGCTGTGGCAGCGGGCGGTTCCGCCGCCGGGCGATGCGGGAGAGCCAGCATGGCGAGGGTGATCTGGAAGGGCGCGGTGAGCTTCGGACTGGTGCACATCCCGGTCTCCCTGCTGCCGGCCACCAATCGCGGCGGGGTGGATTTCGACTGGCTGGACCGCCGCAGCATGGACCCGGTGGGCTACAAGCGCATCAACAAGACCACCGGCAAGGAAATCAGCAGCGAGAACATCGTGCGCGGCGTGCAGTACGAGAAGCACCGCTACGTGGTGCTGGAAGATGAAGAGATCCGCGCCGCCTACCCGGAAGCCACGCAGACGGTGGACATCGTCTCCTTCGTGGACAGCCGCGACATCCCGCCGATGTTCATCGACACACCCTACTACCTCGCGCCCGAGCGCCGCGGCGAGAAGGTTTATGCGCTGTTGCGCGAGGCGCTGCGCAAGACCGGCCGGGCCGGCCTCGCCCGGGTGGTGCTGCATAGCCGCCAGCGGCTGGCGGTGCTGCTGCCGGTGGGGCCGGCGCTGGTGCTCAACACCTTGCGCTGGGCAGCCGAAGTGCGCGGCATCGACGAAATCGGTCTCAAGGCCGAGACCCTGGAGGCCAGCGTGGCGAAGAAGGAGCTGGACATGGCCACCCAACTGATCGAAGGCATGAGCGAGGACTGGGCGCCTGCGCAGTACAGCGACAGCTTCGAGGCCCGGATCATGGAGCTGGTCGAGCGCAAGGCCCGCGCCGGCAAGCTGGAGACGGTGGAGAGCGGCCGGGTGGAAAGCAAAGAGGGCGGCGGCGGTGCCGACGTCATCGATCTTGCCGAACTGCTCAAACGCAGCCTGGCCGGCAAAGGCAAGCCGGCCTCGGCGAAGAGCCCGGCGCGGGCTACGGAAGGCGAAACCCGCAGCCGCCGCAGCACCCGCAGAAAAGCCGGCTGAACAGACCGGCAGCGCCCCGACAGGGAGACGCCTCCAACCCCGATAACGAGAGCAGGCAGAGGCCAGAACGACAGAGAGCCCCGGCAGAGAGACCGGATCCAGGCCCGCTTCCGGACGGAGGCGGACAGGCAGGTGGAGCGCGGCGGCCAGGATGGCTGCCTCGCCCCGCGGATGGACGACACGGCGCCGCTGGCGCACGCCCGGAGAACCCGGGCTGGAGGGAGAAGGGCATGGAGGAACTGGGAAGAGGGGAGAGCTTGGGGCGCAAGGCCGACGCCGAGGGCGAGCCTGACGCCGCCACCGGTGCTGCCACCCTTGCCGAGTACGAACGCAAGCGGGATTTCACCGCCACCGCGGAGCCGCGCGCCGCGCAGCGCCGCCGGGAGCGCAAGCGCGCCGCCGCCGGCCTGCGCTTCGTCGTGCAAAAGCACGACGCCAGCCATCTGCATTACGACTTCCGCCTCGAGATGGACGGCACGCTCAAGAGCTGGGCGGTACCCAAGGGCCCCAGCCTGGACCCCGGCGTCAAGCGCCTGGCGGTGCAGGTGGAGGACCACCCGCTGGAGTATGCCGGCTTCGAGGGCCACATCCCCGAAGGCCACTACGGCGGCGGCGACGTCATCGTCTGGGACCAGGGCGCCTGGCAGCCGGCCGAGGCCGATCCCGCCGCCGCCTATCGTGCCGGCAAGCTCAAGTTCCACCTGCTGGGCGAGAAGCTCTCCGGCGGCTGGACGCTGGTGCGCACCCGCTACGGCGACGCCGCCAAGGACAAGGCGCAGTGGCTGCTGATCAAGGAAGCGGACGAGGCCGCCCGCGCCGAGGGCGAGTACGACATCCTGGCGGAGCGCCCGGAGAGCGTGCTGAGCAAGGCGCTGCTGCCACGCGAGCAGGGCGGCGGCAAGACGGCGGCCTTATCCGCCCGGGAGGCGAAGGGAGGGGGGAAGGTGGCGGCGGAGACCGCGGGCGCCGGCCCGGCGGCCGGGGCCATTTCGTCCATCCAGGGCGGGGGAGCCGCCGGCAACACCGCCGGCAACACCGCCGGCAACACCGCCGGCAACACCGCCGGCAACACCGCCGGCAAGCCTGCTGGCCGCAGCGGCAGTGTCGCCGCCGGGGCGGACAAGCCGCTGCGCCGCGGGCGCAAGGCCGGCCTGCCCGCCTGGATCGCGCCGCAGCTTGCGGTGGCGGTTGACCAGCCGCCGCCGGGCCAGTGGCGCTACGAACTCAAGTTCGATGGCTACCGCCTGCTCGCCCGGCTGGAGAACGGCAAGGCGCGGCTGCTGACCCGCAATGGCCACGACTGGACCGCCAGGCTGCGCCCGTTGCAGCGGGCGGTGGAGGCCCTGGGGCTGGGCAATGCCTGGCTGGACGGCGAAATCGTGGTGCCCGACGCGCGCGGCGTGCCGGATTTCCAGGCCCTGCAGAACGCGCTGGACGAAGGCCGCAACAGCGACATCCGCTACTACCTCTTCGATCTGCTGCACCTGGAGGGCGAAGACCTGCGCAGCCTGCCGCTGGACAACCGCCGCGCCCGCCTGCGACATCTGCTGGGGCCGGAGGGGCATGAGCACATCCACTACTCGGAAGACTTTGCCGTGCCGGTGGAGGACATCCTCGCCGGCGCCTGCGAGCTGCACATGGAAGGCGTGATCGGCAAGCGCGTCGGCAGCCACTACCGCTCCACCCGCAGCACCGACTGGATCAAGCTCAAATGCAAGCTGCGCCAGGAGTTCGTCATCGTCGGTTACACCGCGCCGCAGGGCAGCCGCCAGGGTTTTGGCGCGCTGCTGCTGGGCGTGCATGACGAGCGTGGCGTGCTGCGCTATGCCGGCCGCGTCGGCACTGGCTTCACCAGCGAGAGCCTGAAGGCGCTGCACGCCCGGCTGCAGCCGCTGCGCCGCGACGCGGCGGCGGTGGAAGGCGCGCCGGACAGCGGTGTGCGCAGCCGGGGCGTCACCTGGCTGGCGCCGGCGCTGCTGTGCGAAGTGGAGTTCGCCGCGTGGACGCGCGAAGGCGTGGTCCGCCAGGGCGTGTTCCACGGCCTGCGCGACGACAAGCCGGCCACCGCCATCCAGCGCGAGCCACGGTTGGCCGCCGCCGCGCTGGCGGTCGAAGCGGGAGACGGGAAAATGGAACGGAAAGCAGCCAAGGGCAGGGCGGGCCGCAGCTCCACCGCCAAGGGCGCAGGAGAGGGCGCCGGCCAGGGCACCGGCCAGGGCACCGGCCAGGGCACCGGCCAGGGCACCGGCCAGGGCACCGGCCAGGGCGCCGGCAAGCGGGCGGTGAAATCCTCGCCGCTGGTGTCGCCGGGCGACGCGCCCGACGACCCTCCGCCGGCGGGCAGCCACGGCGACAGGCCGGCCTCGCGCGGCACGGCGGCCCGCAGCGCGAGCGCCGCGACGGCGGGCAGGGCGTCCAAGGCCACCGAAGCGGAAGCCGGCGCTGCGGCGACCCCGCCAAGGAAGGACGGAAAGGAGGCAGGGAATCCGGCCGGCATCGCTTCCACCGAAGCGGCGGCCCGGACGTCGCGACGCAAGTCCGCCCCGCCTGGCCCGGAGCGCGTCGCCGACATCGGCATCAGCCATGCCTCCCGCGTCATCGACCAAGCCAGCGGCTACACCAAGGGCGAGCTGGCCGCCTTCTACTGCCGCATTGCCGATCATTTGCTGCCCCATCTCAAGGGCCGGCCGCTGTCGTTGCTGCGCGCGCCCACCGGCGTTGCCGGCGAGCAGTTCTTCCAGCGCCACGCCGAGAAGATGAGCATGCCCGGCATGCGCCTGCTGCCGGCCGGGCTGGACCCAGGCCACGACCGCCTGATGCAGGCCGACGACCTGGAGGCGGTGGTGGGCGCGGTACAGATGGGCACGATCGAGTTCCATACCTGGAACGCCGCGTCCGCCCGCATAGAACGGCCGGACCGCATGGTCTTCGACCTCGACCCCGACCCCGCGCTGCCGTGGGCGCGCATGGTCGAAGCCACACGGCTGGTGCTCACCCTGCTGGACGAACTCGGCCTGGAGGCCTTCCTCAAGACCAGTGGCGGCAAGGGCATGCATGTGGTGGTGCCGCTGGCGCGCCGGCACGGCTGGGACGAGGTCAAGGCCTTCGCCCGCGCGGTGTCGCTGCACCTCGCCCGCACCTTGCCGCAGCGCTTCGCCGACCGCATGGGGCCGAAAAACCGCGTCGGCAAGATCTTCGTCGACCACCTGCGCAACCAGCGTGGCGCCAGCACCGTCAGCGCCTACTCGGTGCGCGCCCGGCCCGGCCTGGGCGTGTCTGTGCCCATCGCCCGGGAGGAACTGGAGCGCATAGACGGCGCCGCCGCATGGACGGTACACAGCGTCGAAGCCCGTCTCGCCAGGCTCAAGCGAGACCCCTGGGAGAGCTACGCCTGCCGCCAGATGCTCACCCGCGCCATGGCCCGCCGGCTGGGGCTGAAGCCGGCGGCAAGCGGGGAGGGCGAGGACGCCTGAGCGGTCTTCGCCCCGCCTGGCTGCCGCACCAGCCACCACACTGGCCGCCGCACTAGCCGCCGCACTGTTCAATCTCTGGCTGGATAAGCCCTTGGATATACGCCTGAAACGCCGCTGGATGGCGTTTGCGGGTGTTGCCGCGGCGCGCGCGGGTATCACATCGATCCGCCTCCTGCCAGAGCGCGATGTCCGCCTGCGCGGACAAGCTCGCTGGCCGTAAACCCGCATGCTGCCTAGACTTCCGCTCCATCGCTGAGCAACACAGAAGGGAGTCCATGCAGAACAGCAATGCCGGCGCCCCGGTCTTCCGGGCCGTGTCACAAGCCTTCGTCGATGCCCTGCGCCGTGCGCTACGCGTTTCGGCCGAGAACGAAGAAGGCGAACGGGTGCCGCTCACCCAGGGCGAACTGGCCAACCGGGCCGACGTCAGCCGCTCCACGCTGGCCAAGTACCTGGCCTCCGACCAGAACGCCGACAGCGCAGCCAATCCCAACCTGGACATCATCTGCCGCCTGGCCGCCACCCTGGGCGTGCCGCCGGCCTTCCTGCTGATGCGCCAGCAGGACTGGGCGGCGCTGGCGGTGGCGGCGATCACCTTCGTGCAGGCCTCCAGCCAGCCGCGCTTCATCGATCTGGCGCAGGAGCTGCTGGGCGCCGCCAGCCTCAGCCCGGTGGCCGGCGCCGAAGCGGGGGAGCGCATGGGCCGCCTGTTCGGCCTGCTCAGCGCCGACCCTGGCCGCCTTACCCGCGAACTCGCCGCCTTTGAAAGCGAAGTGCAGTCCGGCATCGCCGCCACCTGCGCGCTGCCGCCCTTCGGAGAAATGAACAAGGTTCACATCCCCGCCTTGCTGGCGCTCTGCGCCGTCATCGGTACCACCAGCCATCACCATCCGGAGAACTGATCTTGGATAACACCCCGAAGGACGCCTTTCTCGCCAAACCCGACAACCTTACCGCGCTGCTGAACGTGGCCGAAGTGGCCGATCTCGACATCCTGGTCGACTACCTCACCGACAAGGGCGCCGGCCGCATCTCGCTGGATGACGACACCTGCGCCCGCTTCCTGCGCGCCAAGGAACAGGGCGAGTACAACGGGCTGGACCGCGGCCTCATCGGCTACGAAATCTGCCGTTTCGGCGGCAACACCCTGAGCAACTTCTACCGCGACGCCCGCAACGCCATCAGCTTCGGCTCGGTGCTGGACCGCCTGCTGCCGGATGCCCGCGGCACCGTGGCCTATGACGAAATCGTCAAGGATGTGGCGACCCACCTCAAGGTGCCGCACAACAAGGACAGCGATCTGCTGGTGCTGGAAGACGGCATCCTGCGCAAGATCCTGCGCGACTCCTTCGAGAAGATGTCGGACGAGGAACGCCGCGCGCTGCTGGAAGAACTGAACGTGGCCGACCTCTCCCTGCTCAAGCCGGCCACCACCGCCGCGCTGCTGGCGGCGGGCAAGTACGCCGGCTTCGCCACCTACAAGCTGGCCGCCATCGTTGCCAACGCGGTGGCCAAGGCACTGCTCGGGCGCGGCCTCTCCTTCGGCGCCACCGGCATGCTGATGCGCTCCATCAAGATCATGCTCGGCCCCATCGGCTGGGCGCTCACCGGCCTGTGGGCGGCGGCGGACATGGCCAGCCCGGCCTACCGCGTCACCGTGCCCTGCGTGATCCAGCTCGCCTACATGCGGCAGAAGGCGCTGGCCCAGGCCTACACCGCCACCTGCGGCGGCTGCGGTGCCGCCAACGACCGCTCGGCGCGCTTCTGCGGCGATTGCGGTCAGGCGCTGGGGCAGGGCGGAGCATGATTCCCTCGCCCATGCAGTACCTCGCTACGAATCTGGTCGCCTTCGTCGCCGGCATGGTCTTCGTGGTCGGCCTCAATGCCTACGGCAAGCGCATGAAGGCCAGCGGCGAGCGGGCGGCGCGCACCGGCTGCCCGTCGGGTACGCCGGCTGCTGGCTGAGACTCCAGCCGGGATCCCGGTCGAGCCGGAACCCGGCAGGGGCAGCCCGAAGGCGCACGCGCCGGTGCGTGTTCCCCTGGCGGCAGCCTCCGGCGCGTGGTTTGCTACGCCTTTCGCGCATCGAAGGCGTCCGTCGCCAGGGAGAAGAGAGAGATGGACAAGCAGATTCACCAACCCGCAGCGATGGCCCGCAGGCTGTCTGCGCGTCCTCTCTCCTCGTTGTGGAGGGCCGCAGCGGCCCTGCGAGCCGCAGCCAAGGCCGCTGCTGCCATGCAGCCGGGTACTGAGGCCGGAGCCGGCCGGACAGGTTGGCGGCAGCCAAGCCGGCGGCTGGGCGTGCAAGCGATGAAACGCAGCGCAGCCCTGGCATGGGCCGCCGCGTTCATCGTGCTGCTGCCCTGGACCGGCGTTGCCAGGGCCGATGCGCCGGACGTGTTGCCGGCGCTCAACATTGATGTGGCGGACACATCGCTGTCCGGTTTGTCCTCCGGCGGCTTTCTCGCGGTGCAGTTCCAGGTTGCCCATGCCGACATGGTGAAGGGCGTCGGCATCATCGCCGGCGGCCCGTATTACTGCGCCAAGGGCGAATTGAGACGGGCGCTGAAGGAATGCATGTGCGCTGATCCCGACCCGGCAAAGTGCGCCGCCGAATCGCACGATGCGGATGTGCCGGGCGCGGTGCAGCAACTGCAGAAGATGGCCGCCTCGCGGCTGGTGGCAAACCCGGCCGCCATCGCCAGCCACCGGGTGGTGATCCTCTCCGGCGCGGCCGACAGCGTGGTGCCCGCTGCCATTGCTGACCGCCAACTCGCCGACTTCTACCGCGCCCTGGGCGTGCCGCCGGAGAACCTGCAACGGCCAGCCTTGCCGCCGGCCACCGCCCACCAGCTTCCCACCCTGGCCGCGGGCAGCGACTGCGGCAAGCAGGCACCGCCCTACATCGGCCGCTGCGGCTTCGACAGCGCCGGGGCCATCCTGCAAGGCATCTACGGCGAGCTGCGCCCACCGGCTGCGGAGAAGCAAAGCAACTGGATCGCCTTCGACCAGCGCCCCTACGACCCCCGCCGCCAACGCAGCGTGCTCGGCATCACCGGCGTGCACTTTTTCCCGTCCGGCCTGGACGACAGCGGCTGGCTCTACCTTCCCGACGCCTGCCGCGCCGGCGAACGCTGCCGTGTGCACATCGCCCTGCACGGCTGCCGCCAGGGCCAGAACTACGAACTCAGGAATGAGGATGGCGGCACCCACGGCCGCTTCGGCATGCTCTACGCCAGATCCACCGGCCTTGCCGGCTGGGCGGAAACCAACCGCATCGTGCTGCTCTTCCCCCAGGCCAAAGCCCTGTCGCCCCTGCCGTACTTCTACGCCGCCAACCCCATGGGCTGCTGGGACTGGTGGGGCTACAGCGGCGCCGGCTACGCCACCCGCAACGGCGTGCAGATCCAGGCGCTGAAGGCGATGGTGGAGGGGCTGAGCGGCGGAAAACCGGCCCAGGGCCGATAGGCGGGCTCCAGCAGTCAGACGCAGTCACGCAGGGTGAAGGGAGATTCATTTTGACTGCCGCATAAGCCATATGCGCTAATCGCCGCCTTCATATTTTGCCTTGGAAGCTTGCCGTGATCAGCAGGGAAAAAGATGGGTTGAGAGGTCACGGCTGGGTATCGCCCCGGCGCCTGCTGATTGCCTTTGCGCTTTTGCTGGTTTCCTCAGTCTCCCATGCCACCAAACCGCTCTTTGATACCGTCGAGTACAAGGGCGAGAGGATGGCAGTATGGCTTAAGGGAAAGCCATGGCTTGAGCTGCCATGGACCCCGAAGTTGCAGGAAATCCGTTTGCGGGAAGCGGGATGTTCCGCTCTGGGTGGCCCGAGGGGCAGGTGGCGGCTGGAGAATCAGCAGCTTTGGTTGATCGGTCTGTTCACATGCAGAGGGGAGGTGCCGCTGGAAGCCGTCTATGACGATGGACAGCCGATAAAGGGAAGTTGGGTAACAGGCGAATTGGTCGGTGAGCGGGGAAAGCTGCTGTGCCACCAGCAATATGGGCCGGGAATCAGCGAGTTCACAACCGTGCTCCACCTTGAGGAAGGCCGACTGCAGCAGGTGGTGGAAAGCAGTAATGCGGACAACCCCGCTGTTCCCACCTTCGCGGATCTCAGAAAAATCTACGACGACTATGCGAAGGAAACGGGCTTTTATGTTTCAGATGAAGAGTTGAAGAAGCTGTTTCCAGGTCCGTCATTTTGTTGGTCTCCCGAGCAACTGAAGCATATTCGCGGTCAAGCCACGCCCTAGCAGGGCGATGAGAAACTCGTGATTTCCTCGGATTTGCCCTTCCGCTCGTTTTTCCGCCGTAAGGAAGTGCGTTGTGCCCGTACTGCGAGGCGTTTCTGCTCCGTTTCCCCTGACGTTGGGGGCATTGGGGGCACGACAGGCAGATTTGTCTTTACGCGGCCTTCGGCCACATTAGGTTGAGCCGCGGGGTCAGGTTGTAAGCGGCGAAGGTAAACACCGGTTGCCCCGGCAGTTTCGCCAATCCCTCATGGTGGGTCTTGCACAAGCCACCGACGGTCTTGAGTCAGCCGACGTGTCTGCGATCATCTTTCCTCGACACGGGCGCATTGCGTAGCCCTTACCGCGCGCCGTGCGGCAATCGATCGCGTTGCCTGCGCGCCACATCGTGATGAACCTCCTTCGGCTGAACACTTCGCGCAAAGGCAGCATCAAGACCAAGCGCATGCTGGCCGCCACGTCCGACACCTTCCGTGCTGAACTGATCGGTGTTATGACGTGAAGGTGTGATTGCCCTGCAGTGACAAGGCCCCCGTCGATCATCATTACCGTAAGTCCCGCTATTCAATGAGGGGTATTGGGGAATTGGTTTATCATTTTGACGATGGCTTGCGGTTTTTGTTAATTTTATGCTTTATGAATATTTTTAGGAGAGGCGTGTTGTTTATGCGTGAAACGAAGTGCGTCGCCCGGGTTTTCTCAGTGGCTGTTTGTGTCGGACTGCTTGGCGGCTGCATGAGCGTCAGTACGGTAAAGGAGGTGATGAGTGATCAGCCCGCCTATCTGTCCAAGCATTTCACCATCGCGACGCTGTCACCCAATCTGCTGAAAAAGCTCCCGGCCGACAGCATCCAGCCAGCTCAAAAGCCGCTCGTACTGCTGGCAGAGGTCGATTACGAGGGCGTTGATGGTAAAAAGGAAACCTGGCAGAACAAAGTGACATTTACGGATCTTGGTCAAGGGATCTTTCAGTATGTCGCGGAGGCGTCTAGTAACGACATTCCATTCAAGGTCAATTACGGTCTGAATTACAGGGGGCTCATTGATTTGCGATGGCAGAATGTGCCACTCGTCAGGGGAATGACTGATCCGCTGGTTGAGGTAAAGGACATCAAGCGTTTCGATGCATTGCCGTCAGCCGAGAACCAGGAATTCACAGTCGAATTTTTATCCGGAAACGAGATTCGGCTTGCCAATTTCATCGAGGCTAGGAGGTCGTGCAAAGCGACGCGCCTGCTGGCAGCGGCGGACATTCATAAGAAGCTCGAGGGAAAAGCGCTCGAAATGGAGTGTCAGATGTTTGTGGAGAACTTGCTGGATTCTCGTGGAAAGTGGGTTTTCCTCCAGAATTACGGGATCGCTATCCAGACTGAGGAGGTTGCCACCAGGCGTAAAGCGGTCTTTCGTGTTGTCGACGTAGGCGGCTGAGTTTCAGTGAGCCGGTGATGCTCTATCATGCGGTGGGCTCAAACGCAACGGTGAGTTGAAAGTTGCTCTTGGGCAGGATGGGGGTAATTACTGGTCTTCTGCGGATAAGCGAATAGCATAAATCGGCAGGCTGAATGCGGCCACCTGACTCTGTCATGTTCTTGATCACACGTCAGGTGGTTATCCCGCCTACTGTCCATCGCACGACACCTTCGGCCGCGTATTCGCGGCGCAGGATCCGCACGAACTCGAGGCGGCATTCCGGCGCTGGGTCAGCTGATTCCTGCGCTCAAGGGCGACACCGTGGTGGCGATCGACGGCAAGACTAGGCGACGCAGCACAACCAAGGCCGAGGCGAAACCCTTGCATCTGCTCAGGGCATTCGCCGTCGATATCGGGCTGGTGCTCGGGCAGACGGCCAGCGCCGAGAAGTCCAACGAGATCACCGCCATTCCGGCGTTGCTAGCCACGCTTGAGCTCGAAAGCTGTATCGTCACCATCGACGCGATGGGCACCCAGACCTGCATTGCGCACATGATCCGAAGCGTGGCGCCGACTACGTGCTGTGCGTCAAGGACAATCATTCCAAATTGGTCGAATCCTTCCTGCTTGCGCAGGCCGGCGTGGGTGGCGAACTCGTCCCGACCTCCATCAGCGAAACCAGTGACGACGGCCATGGCCGCAGCGAAATTCGGCGCTGCTGGGCCTTCGATGCCGTCGAGCGGCTCTACAAAGCCGAGCAGTGGGCGGACCTGAAGAGTTTCGCGATCGTCGAGCGCGAGCGCATTGTCGCTGGAAAGCCTACCCGCGAGCGCCGCTACTACATTAGCTCCCTGCCGTCCGACTCAACGCGCATCGCTCACGCAGTACGCAGCCACTGGGAGGTGGAGAACCGTCTTCACTGGCGCCTCGACGTCCAGTTCAACGAAGACCGGAGCACCGTTCGCACCGGCTTCGCCGCCAACAATTTCGCCATCGTCCGCCACATCGTGATGAACCTCCTTCGGCTGAACACTCCGCGCAAAGGCAGCATCAAGACCAAGCGCATGCTGCCCGCCACGTCCGACACCTTCCGTGCTGAACTGCTCGGGGTTATGAGTGAAGGTGCGATTGCCATGGAAAGAGAAGGCGAGATGCGAAAGTGCCAAATCCATTTGACGGTCAGCTATTCACAAGGAACGAAATGAACGGCCGAGGCGTCGGGTTATTGATGATTGTGGTCGCCGCTCTGATCTTGTTTGCTGCGGCATTTGTTAGCTACGAAGCCTTGACAGAGGCCTATGGGGCTGGCCCGCCGTACTACTCACAAACCACCAACATGGACAAATGGAGAGACCCTCTGCCTGAAATACTGCTTGGGGATCTCATCGCCACCTCGGTATCCGGGATTCTCATTTGGGCGGGTATTCGGAAGTTGCGCCAGCCTAAGCTGTAGCGCATATGCATATCCTTGCGGCCATCCTCACAAAACCAATGTGAATTTCATGAAAACGACAAGGCTCTCGATACTCGCGATCGCTGCAGTTGCGGCGGTCTTCCTTTTTCGGCCCTCTGTTGCAGCGGCAGAAGCATCGCTCGATGGACTGGTGATTCAACAGCTTCAGCAGGCGGGGTCCGACCTCTCGCAACCCCACAGCATTGAGTTCTTCCTTTACTTCCCCAGCGAAAAAGCGGCCAAAGCTGCCGCGAGGGAACTTAAAGGCTTTGCGTCCAAGGAGGTCAGTCCGGCGGACGAGGGGCCGGAGTGGCTGTTGCTGCTGAGCAGGCAAATGAAGCCGATAGAAAAGGACCTCGTCAGCTTGCGTGCCACATTCGAGTCGCTGGCTGCACGCCACGGTGGAGAGTACGACGGCTGGGGGTCTCCAGTCGTACGGGCCAAATAAGTTATCTCTTCCAGAACGGGCGGTTGCTTGATCGCCTCGTCTGTCAGGGGAAAGCCGGCGTGAATGGCCTGTCATGCCTTATCGGCCTGGCAGCCAAGGCTTTGACCAGGAAGTGCTTCTGATTGGGCGTCGGGTTCGCCAAGGCCGCTGGCAGCACTGCATCCAGCCGTCTGGAGTGGCCCGGGGTGAGGTGGGTTTCATGGGCGGCGACGCTGGTCCAGTGTTCGAATAAAACAAGGGTGTGGGGCTCGCCGTTGATGCGGTAGAGCTTGAAGGTGTGCTTGGCAGGTGGTTTGCATACGTGTGGGGAGTCTGCCTTGATGCTGCAGTGTTCAAGCTGGACTTCCGGCTTGAGCACCGCGTGCCAGGGAGTGTCCTTTGCTGGATGGCAAGCTTGAATGCCGGATACCGAACCTGAAAGGAGCCGCGCCATGAAGCCAAGAATTACCGTCATCACCCTGGGCGTCGAGGATCTGGAACTATCCTTGCGCTTTTATCGCGACGGTCTGGGATTTCCGACCGAGGGCATCATCGGCGAGGAGTTCGAGTACGGCGCGGTGGTGTTCATCGACTTGCAGCCCGGCCTGCGGCTGGCCTTGTGGCCGCGCAAGAGCATCGCTCATGACAGCGGGCTTGTGACTGGCCCGGCCAGCCCGACAGGGATGACGCTGGGCCACAACGTGTCCTCGAAGGCGGAGGTCGATGCGGCCATGGCGCAGGCGGGCGCGGCGGGAGCACGCATCGTCAAGCCCGCGCAGGACACTTTCTACGGCGGTTATGCCGGCTACTTCCAGGACCCGGATGGGCATCTCTGGGAGGTGGTCTGGAATCCGCAATGGTCGGCTGAGGCTGACGGAGCCTGAAGCCGGGCCAGCTCTCCATTGGTTGATGGCGTTCGCAAGGTTTTCAGGAAACGCCCGGCTTGCACTTCCGGGCAGGCGCTGCACGCCCGAACGATAGTTAGCAAGGCGATGCAAAACTTTCGGCTGATGTGAATGTGACGATTTTTGAGGGTATTCCGACCCTTCCCTCGGTACCAAAAACGGCTTGCAGGCTGTTTTGAGTGGTCGAGTTTTTCGTCGTTCTCGTCAAAACCGCTTTTGCATCAAGTTGCTAGAACGGCTGCGGCCCGGAAGGGCGAGCCAGAATCGCTTTTTCCTGCTCGCTCAGCGGCCTTTGCTGCCCGCGCTGGCGCCTCCTTCCCCCGCGCCATCCTCCCGCGCCCGCCTGCCCATGCAGGTCCTTTCCCCCGCCGGCGCCGACTCCGCGCCCGGCAGCCCGGTGCGATGCACCTGCAGCGGCGGGTGATCGTGCAGCGCCGCCTGCAGCGCGGCCACCACGTCGGCGCGCAGCGCGGTCCAGGCGGGGCCGCCGGCGGTGGCGTGGCGCTGGTTGAGTTCCAGTTCCACGCCGATGTAGTGCGCGGCGGGGTAGCGGCGGCGCAGCCAGGTGCAGAAACCGTCGGAGCGGCCGGTGTAGGGATAGTTGCGGCGCAGGCGGAGTCTGGGCGCGCGGCTGTGCAGGGCGGCGAGCCAGCGCTGGCAGAGGGCGACTTCACCGGGGCGGCCGGGGTCGTAGAGGAAGCCGGCGTCGGCATTGCGCAGCCGGCCGTCCAGCATGGGAGTGAAGCTGTGGCTGGAGAGGTGCACCACGGTGGCGCCGCGGGCTATGGCGGTGGCGATGAGCTTCTCCACTTCGTCCCGGTAGGGCTGGTAATGCTCGGCATGGATGCGGGCGCGCAGTTCTTGCGGCAGCGGCCGGGTGATTTCCGAGTAGCGCCTGGGGTGGCCGGGCGAGCGGTTGAGGTCCACCAGCAGCCGGCTGGTGGTGGCGGCGACCAGCGGGGCGTCCAGCGCGGCGGCCATTTCCTGGGCGAGCACGAGGGCGCCGGGGTCGTGGCCGCGGTGGCTGTCCAGCAGCGGGGCGTAGCCGGCGAAGTGTTCCCGGTACTCGGGCGGGATGTGCTTGCCGCCGTGCTCGCAGCTGACGAGGACGAAGAGGCCGCTGCTGGGCGCGGCCGGTGCGGCGGTGGCGCCGTGGGCTCTCAGCGGCGGGCGCCGTACTGGCGGTTGTCTTGCAGGCATGCGCTCAACTCCCGGTAGACGTCGCGCAGGCGGCCGGGGGCGTCGTCCAGCGCGATGGCGAGGCGGCGGGCCAGCGGCCCGTGCTCCTGGATGAAGCGCAGCGGCGGGCGTGCCTCCGCCGGCAGCAATCCGCTGGATTCGAAGCGGGCCAGCAGGGCGGACCACAGCTCGCCGGCGCGGCACGGTCCGATGCCGCAGTCCAGCAGTTCGAGGTAGCGGGCGTTGTCTATCTCGGCGCGCTCGGCCTCGCGTATGCAGCGCTCGAAGAGGGCGACCAGTGCCGGGGTGTCCAGGCCGGCGTCGGCCTGGGCGCAGGCGCCGTCGTAGAGGTGGCGCACCAGGGCAACGGTGGCGGCGGCGATGGCGAGGTCGGCGCGCGGGCATTCCTGGGTATCCAGCACGCGGATCTCGATGGCGCTGCGTTCGAAGCGGGGTGCGGCGCCGCGCACGTTCAGCCATTCGTGGCGCAGCGCGCTGGCGTCGCCCTTGCAGGGCACGGCGCCGTACTCCGCCACCTCGCGGTACATCGGCGCGAGTACCTGTGCGCGGTACTCGGCTTCGGAGTAACTGGGGTCGGGGATGCACTCGCCCATGGAGGTGGGCACTTCGCGCTGGTGCTGGCGGTACACCGCCAGGCGGTAGTCCATGCAGCCGGTGGGGCGGCTGTCGGCCCAGGGCGAGCTGGCGGCCAGTGCGGGCAGGATGGGCAGGGCGAGGCGGATGGCGGCGTGCAGGCGGGCGAATTCCTCGTCGCCGGCGAAGGGCAGGTTGAGGTGCATGCTCTGCAGGTTGCCCCAGCCGTGGCGGCGGCAGTTGAAGATGCGGTCGTAGCAGCTGTAGAGGGCGGCGCGGTCCCAGGTCCACAGCCGGGTTTCGGTGGTGGGGTCCATCCACGGATGCATGCCGCCGGGCAGCAGCCGGGCGCCCATGCCGGCCAGCAGCTCGTTGGCGGCGCGCACCTCGGCGTGGAAGGCCTCCGCCAACCCTTCCAGGCGGGCGACCGGCGCCGGGTTCTTGATCTCGATGACGTGCAGCGCCAGTTCGTTGGACCAGGCCATGGCGCCGCGCGGCACGTCCGCGGCCGGGTGGCCGGCGGCGGCGCACAGCAGCTGGTCGGCGATGGGCTTCACGTCGAGGTGGGCCTGGTCGACGATCATGTATTCCAGCTCCACCCCGTAGCCGGCGAAGGCGGGGAGGGGCCGGGTGGCCGGTGCCGGCTGGAGATGCGTGTCGCTCATGCTTCGCCTCCGTCGCGGCGGCGTTCCAGCCGGCGCAGGAAGACCCCCATGACTTCGCGGTAGAGGGCGTCCTTCAGGATGCCGTCCTCGTTGCCCGCGTCCACGTTGGGGTTGTCGTTGATCTCGATGATGCAGTAGCGGTTGCCCGACTGCTTGATGTCCACGCCGTAGAAGCCGTCGCCGATGAGGTTGGCGGCGCGCAGGGCGATGTCCACCACTTCCTCCGGCGCTTCGCCCACCGCCAGTGCCTCGGTGGCGCCCTCGCGCGGGCCGCCGGCGGCCTTGTGGTCGATGATCTGCCAGTGGCCTTCGGCCATGTAGTACTTGCAGACGAAGATGACGCGGCGGTCGAGCACGCCCACCCGCCAGTCGAAGTCGGTGGGCAGCCATTCCTGCGCCACCACCAGGTCGGACTTCTCCAGCAGGGTGGTCACCTGCTCGCGCAGTTCCTGCTCGGTTTCCACCTTGTCCACGCCGGAGGAGAAGGAGCTGTCCGGCTGCTTGAGCACGCAGGGCAGGGCGAGCATGGGCACCACCTGGTCGATGTTGCCGCGGTGGATCAGCAGGGTGCGCGGCGCCGGCAGCTTGTGGTGGGCCAGCAGCTCGGCCAGGTAGACCTTGTTGTTGCACTTCAGGATGGAGTCGGGATCGTCGATCACCACCAGCCCTTCGCCTTCGGCGCGGCGGGCGAAGCGGTAGGTGTAGTGGTGCACGAAGGTGGTGTCGCGGATGAAGAGGGCGTCGAACTCGGGCAGGCGGCCGAAATCCGCCGGGGTGATGAACTCCGGCCGCATGCCCAGCGCGGCGGCGGCGCTGGCGAACTTGTCCAGTGCGGCCGGGTTGGAGGGTTGTTCGCCGCCGTCCGGGTTGTGCAGGATGGCGAGCGCGTAGTCGCGCGCCGGGCGGCCGTCGTCCAGCCGGCCACGGGTGGAGAAATGGCTGGCGGCGGCTTCGTAGAGGAAGTTGCGGTGGGTGTCGGAGAGCTCGTTGATGCCCACCAGCCGCACGCTGCGGGTGTGCCAGTGGCCGCCGGCGCGCTCGAAGCGCACCCGCAGCAGCGGCGCCTGCAGCAGCGCGAACAGTTGCTGGGCGAGCACGTTGTAGCGCTGGGCGAGGTTGCGGCCGAAGTACACGCTGAGCTCGAAGCGGTCCGCCTTCAGCGGCGCCAGCGTTTGCTCCACCAACTGCGACAGCCGCGCGGTGAGTACTTGCACCAGGTTCTGCGACTGCAGGTCCTCTATGGTGCCGGCGCGCGGCCAGGGCCGGTGGCCGCGCGCCTCGGCCAGCAGGGAGACGTAGTAGCCCAGGCTCTGGTAGCGGTAGGAGCGGCACAGGTTGAACACCCGCGCCGCGCGGTCTTCGCCGTAGGCGGGGTCGGTGAGGTAGCGCCGGGCGGGAACCACGGTGATGCCGGCCCCGCCCGCCGGCCAGTCTCCGGCGTCGTCCACAACGATCAAGGTGCTCATAGGCTGTCTCCGGTGGGGTCGTGCTGCCGGCGCGGTGCGATCACCAGCAGGTTGGCGTCGTGGGTGACGATGCCGAGCAGCACCGCGTTGAACACGCGGTCCATGCGTATCCAGTAGTCGCGGGTGCCGCCGTAGGGGTGGGGGCCGTAGGGGTCGGCCACCAGCAGCTTGCGCGCCGGCCTGTCGTAGCCGGCGATGACGACGAAGTGGCCGGCGGGCTTGCCACGCACGTCGTCCGGGATGTCGGTGGGGCCGTACTCCCGCGCGCTGCGGTAGAGGAAGGTGGAGCTGAGGCCGGTGATGATGGGCCAGCCGCGCCGCAGCAGGCCGCGCACCAGCGGCGGCGAGAGGTCGCTGAAGCGCAGCCTGCCGCCCAGGCGCAGGAATTCCAGGTAGCCCTCGGTGGCGTGCAGCAGGCGCGGATCGGTCTTGAACTCGCGCTGCATGCGCAGGCGTTCGGCGATGTCCATGCGCTGGCGGAACCAGGTGGGGTCGAACACGGTGACGTTGTAGGTGTAGATGGTGGCCGAGTAGCCCCGGGCCAGCGCGTCGCAGGCGAGGAAGACGGCGAAGGTGCCGCCATGCGTCAGCGTGCGGGTGCGGCCTATCACCTCTTCCAGTGGCGCTTCCTCGCCCCAATAGCGGTAGATGGACTGCAGGCAGGTGGGGCCGCAAGTGGTCTCCGTCGGCTGCGGCATCATGTTCAGCGGCAGATGCAGGGAACTGGGCAGCATGTCGGGCTCCCCCTTTCAATGGCGCGTGGGCGGCGGAATCTCCATGTTCACGGGTTCTTCCATTGGCGGCCCGGGCTCCGGCTCGGGATCGCGCAGCGGGTCGCGGTTGGGCACATGCTCGGGAACCGGATCGGGCGCGGGGTTGGGCACCGGTTCCGGCCGGTGGGCCCGCAGCGGGCAACTTGCCGCGGGCAGAGGAAGAACCGTCTCCATCGGGATGTGCATATCGGCCTCCGGATCATCGTGGCTGGGGATGTCGCAAACGGCGTGCCTCGCCCCCGGCGGGCGGGTACGGGGCTTGCAGCCCTCAGCTGCAGCATAGACCCGCCTGGAGCAGTCCTCAGGCGTATGGCTCCATGCTGCGTTTTTTCCGTTATTTCAAGGAGGTGCACCATGCTGGTACGAGATGCGATGAGCAGGGAGGTGAAGCTGGTCAAGCCCGGCCAATCCCTGCACGAAGCCGCGCGGATGATGGCCGACTGCGACGTCGGCTCCTTGCCGGTGGGTGAGAACGGCCGCCTGGTCGGCATGGTCACCGACCGCGACATCGCCATCCGTGGCGTGGCCGCCGGCATGCCGGGGGAGACGGCGGTGCGCGAGGTGATGAGCGAGCGGGTGAAGTATTGCTTCGACGACGACGACCTCGACGGCGTCGCCCGCAACATGGGCGACATCCAGTTGCACAGGCTGGTGGTGCTGGATCACGACAAGCAGATGGTGGGCATCATCTCGCTCGCCGACCTGGCCAACCGCCAGGGCGAGCGGCCAGCAGGGCAGGCGGTATGCGGCATCTCGCAGCCGGCGCGCAGCCCGGGCAGCTCCGCTACCCCGTCCGCAATCCACAATAGCGGCGGGCCGGGTTCCAGCAGCCAGATGTCCTGAGCCTGTCCTGAACCGTGGCCGGCCGTGGGCTGGGCTGCACGAGGAAACGCCCCTTGCGGGGCCGCCTTTCAAGCCGAAGGAGCGGCGGCCCCGCAAGGGGTCTTGCTGCTGGCGCGGCGCGGGGCAGGCCGCCGCGCCCGCCGCTATATCGCACCCATCAACAGCAGGACGAGGACGACCACCAGGACCAGGCCGATGAGGCCGCTGGGCCGGTAGCCCCAGCCGGCGCTGTGGGGCCAGGTAGGCAGGGCGCCGATCAGGAGCAGGATGAGGATGACCAGCAGGATGGTCGATACGGTCATGGCATGTCCTCCTTATTGTGGCGGCGGGGGGCCGCGGTGCCGGCAAAGGCGCAGCTTTCATGCCCGGCCCGCCGGGGGCGCGGCCAGGGGCGGCGGCCTGTAATAGTTACCGGACGGATGGCGTTTTTTCAGGGATTCGCGCGGGCGGAGACGCGGCGGCGGGCCTCGGCAAGCGGAAAGAGCCGAAAAACCCCGCCAAAGCCAGGGGGAAGCGGGAGCAAGACGGGTGAAAGCGGCAGAAATCCTCTTCAACACGGGGTTTCACGGCCCTGGCCGGTGAAAGTGGCTGCCGAACGCCGGAAGAAAGGCTGGTGGCGGGATGAGTGCGCCGGGCGCGGGAGTGGGCGCAAAGACTGCGTTTCGGGTGGGTTGCCGGGCAGCGGGAATCTGAATGCCGCTCTGGCTCCCCGGTGGCTGCGGCCTCCACGCGGCCGGTGCAGTGGCGGTCAGCCGCCGGGGGAGGCACGCCGATTGCTGCCGCGACGGTCGTAAACAGCCGCTTCCGGACCGAGGAGGTCAGCCATGCTCTATTACGCCGCGGTTTTCCTTGTCATCGCCATCATCGCCGCCCTGTTCGGCTTCGGTGGCATCGCTGCCGGCGCCGCCGGCATTGCGAAGATCCTGTTCTACATCTTCCTGGTGGTCTTCGTGGTGTCCCTGGTGCTCGGTGTCCTGCAACGCTAGCCGGGGAGGCCGATGAGCATGAACAGCATGAGCCCGCCGATTTCCCTGGGCGCCGCAGCCGCCGCCAGCCTCGCCGGTTTCCACGGTGCCGGCGCGCTGCCGCCCCTGTTTGCCGTCGTGCGCGGCGACCTGCCCGCCGGCGCCGCGACGGCACGGCGGCCACGCCCGGCCCGCCTGTTCGTCGCCTTGTTCGCCCTCTGCAGCCTGGCGTTGGCCGGCTGCGGCGACAAGATACAGACGGAGGAAGGCCCGACCTCGGTCAGCGAAACCTCCCGCCGCGCGCCGGAGCCGATGAACGACGACGTGCTGAGGGCGCGGGTGAACGCTGCGCTGGGCGCAGACAGCCGGGTGCAGGCCAGCGCGATCACCGTCACCGTCAGCCGCGGCCAGGTCACCCTGAACGGTCTGGTGCCGGCCGACCAGATCACCCGGGCGGACGCCATCGCCCGCGAAGTCACCGGCGTGGAGGAAGTGATCAACGCCCTCCGCCCGGTGATGGCGGCGTCGTGAGCCGCGCCGCCGCACGCAGCGCCCGCCGCGCCATCGCGCGCTGGGGCCGGCGCGAGCACCGCGATCCGGCCGGCGCCGCGGCGCGCGGTGGCGGCCATCCGCACGCCGCCGACCCTGCGGCCGCGTCGGCGCGCGATTCCGAATCCAGGCTTTCCAACCACCGGAGGAACCCGGCGATGATGAACAGACGATCCATGTTAGGCGCTGCTGCCGCGGCGCTCGCGCTGCCGCTGCTTGCGGCCTGCGCGCCCACCGCCACCCGCCAGTCCACCGGCGAATACGTAGATGACGCCACCATCACCGCCCGGGTGAAGGCCAGGCTGGTGGACGATCCGGCGGTGAAGGCCCGCGAAGTGAAGGTGGAAACCTATCGCGGCGTGGTGCAACTGAGCGGCTTCGTCGCCACCGCGGCGGAAGCGCGCCAGGCGGTGGAACTGGCGCGCGGCGTCCCGGGGGTGCAGTCGGTCAAGAATGACATCCTCATCAAGCCCGCACCCTGAGCCTGCAGGCTCGCGCCCAGAGCCGACGGGCCCGCATCCCGAGCCGCCAGCCCCCGCGGGCAGGCGCTGGCCGCAGTGGGGGCTGCTGCTCCTGCTGTGCGCCTTGCTTGGCGCCTGCGTGTCCGGCCCGGCGGCCCCGCTGCCGGAGGCGGCCGGCAAGCCGCGCCTCGCCGAACTGCGGGTGGAGGACGAACGCGGCCCGCTCAGCGCCCGCCGCGCCGAAGCGGCGCTGCGCCGTCTCGGCCGCGATGCCAGCGAGCACAGCCTGCTGGCGCACCACCTCGCCCAGGTGGAGGGCGTGGTCAGCACGCCGCTGGTGTTGGGCAACGATGCCCACCTGCTGGTGGATGGCCCGAAGACGCAGGACGCCATGTTCCAGGCCATCGCCCAGGCACAGCATCACATCGATCTCGAAACCTACATCCTCGAAGCCGACGGTGCCGGCGAGCGCCTGGCCGAGCTGCTGGAGGAGCGGCGGGCGAAAGGCGTTGAAGTGCGGGTGCTGTACGACAGCGTCGGCTCCATCGCTACCCCGGCCGCCTACTTCGAACGGCTGCGCGCCGCCGGCGTGGCGGTGTGCGAGTTCAACCCGGTGAATCCGCTGCGGCTGGCGCGCGACACCCGGCTCAACATCAACAACCGCGACCATCGCAAGATCCTGGTGGTGGACCGCCAGGTGGCGTTCACCGGCGGCATCAACATCAGCGCCGTCTACAGCTCGGGCTCCTTCGGCCGCAAGGTGAAGACGCCGGACCCGAAATCCGGCTGGCGCGACACCCACGTCATCGTCCGTGGCCCGGTGGTATCGCAGTTCCAGAACCTGTTCGACGAGGGCTGGCAGAACCAGCGCTGCCAGCCGGAAACCCCGCCGCGCGAAGCGGTGCAGGCCAAGGCGCCCGGCCGTGCCGGCGCGATGGCGATGCGGGCGGTGGCCGCCGACCCGGCCAGCCAGCGCAGCGAACTCTACGTTGCCCTGCTGTCCGCCATCGACCACGCCAGCAAGCGGGTCTGGCTTACCTACGGTTACTTCGTGCCGGACGAGCGCACGCTGGAATCGCTGGTCGCTGCCTCCCGGCGCGGGGTGGACGTGCGCCTGGCGCTGCCCGGCTTCAGCGATTTCTGGGCGCCTTTCCACGCCGGCCGTTCCCATTACGACACCTTGCTGGAGGCGGGCATACGGGTGTTCGAGCGCCGCGATGCGCTGCTGCACGCCAAAACGGCGGTGATAGACGGCGTGTGGTCCAGCGTCGGCTCCACCAACCTGGACTGGCGCAGCTTCGTCCACAACTACGAGGCCGACGTGCTGGTGCTGGACGCCGGCTTCGCCCGCGAGATGGAGGCCTTGTTCGCCCGCGACGAGGCCGCCTCCCACGAGATCCTGGCGCAGGAGTGGAAGCGCCGCGATGTCGGCGAGCGCTTCCTGGAGTGGCTGGCCCGGCGCTGGGAATACTTCCTGTGAAGGCGCTGGCAGGCGGGGGCCGTCCATCATCCGCACAATCCGGGGGCGCCCATGCCTTGGCTGAAAGTCTTCCACTTCGCCGCGCTCATCGTCTGGTGCGGCCTGTTGCTCTACCTGCCGGTGCTGGTGCGCGCCGCCTGGGCGCCGCAGGACGCAGCCGAAGACCGGCTGCACGCGCGGCTGGCGCGCCTGCTCTTCATCGGCTTCGCCACACCGGCTGCCTTGCTCGCCATCGCCTCCGGCACGGTGCTGTTCCTGCGCGAGGACGTGGTCCAGCTGTGGCTGGTGGCCAAGCTCACCGCGGTGGCCGGCATGGTGTGCTGCCACGCCGGCTGCGGCGCGCTGATCCTGAAGGTGGAGCGCGATCCGCCGCCGCCGCTGCGCTTGCGCGCGCGGGCGGGCGCTTGCGGCCTGGGCGCGGCGCTTTCCATCGGCCTGACGCTGTGGCTGGTGCTGGCCAAGCCTTTCCAGTGAGCGGCGCCGCCTTGCCCTCAGGCGCCGCTGCGGCCCTCCGCTTCGGCCGCCGCGGCGCCCGGCGGCGCATGCGCTTCCACCGGCCGGCTCTTGTGATGCACGCCCACCGCATGCTCGTAGACCAGGCGGCCGCCGAGGTAGCCGGCGAGGGCGATCAGCACCGCGGTGAGCAGGGAGAGCCAGGGGCCGGCCAGCGCCACGCCGTCTTCCGCGCGCAGCCGGACCAGCCAGTTGAGCGAGGCGGCGGAGAGCATCATCACCGCGATCAGCGCATGGCACCAGGCGGTGATCTTTTCCCGGATACGCCGCACGCTGAGCAGATCGACCAGCCCCATGGCGCTCGCCAGCCAGCCGCCGCCGGCGCCGACGCCGGCCAGCCACAGGCCGGCGCGCGCCCAGAAGGGGTCGGCGGTGAGCCACCAGCCGGCATCCACCGCCACCAGCCCGATCAGCGCCGCCACCGGGAAGTGGATCAGCATGGGATGCAGCGGATGGCCGCCGATGGCGGCGCGGCTGCGTATCGGCTCGGGCACTTCGTCCGGCAGTGGCGGCGCCAGAGGCAGGTCGGGCAGATGGGGGCGGTGGGGCATGGAGCTCTCCTCAAGTCCGGGTTCGAGGGCGGCGGCGCGGCCATCCGCGCGGGAGGGGCAGTGGCGGTGGTCGCTGCTTCAGGGTGTGCGCCTGCCGGCGGCCAGGGGCCGGGGCGACGGGCTGCGGCATTGGGCCATTCCCCCGCCGGGGGCGGTCTTGCCGGCCTGCTGGCCGGCGTGTTGGCTTGCGTGCTGGCTGGCTGCGCCGGGCCGGTCTCCACCCTGCAACCGGCGGGCCCGGCGGCGCGGGAGGCAGCGCAGCTGTGGTGGGGCATGCTGACGGTGGGCGTGATCGTGCTGATCGGCGTGGTGGCGCTGTGGCTGCATGCGCTGCGGCGGCCCTCGGCCATGGTCGGGCCCGCGGAGGCGAAGCGCATCACCCTGCTGTGGTTGGTGGGTGGCGGCCTGCTGCTGCCGGGCTTCACCCTCATCGCTCTGCTGGCCTTCGGCATTCCGGCCGGCCATCGGATGCTGCCCCTGCCGCTCGCCGGCGGCGAGGCGCCGCTGCGCATCGAGGTCATCGGCCACCAATGGTGGTGGGAGGTGCACTACCCGGACAGCGGCGTGGTGCTGGCGGACGAGTTGCATCTGCCGGCCGGCCAGCCGGTGGATGTGGTGGTGCGCAGCGCGGACGTCATCCACTCGTTCTGGATTCCCCGCCTGGCCGGCAAGATCGACATGGTGCCCGGGCGCAGCAACCTGATCCGCCTGCAGGCGGACGAGGCGGGCGAGTACCGCGGCCAGTGCGCCGAGTACTGCGGCGTCAGCCACGCCTTCATGGTGCTGCGGGTGGTGGCCCACGAACCGGCGGCCTACGCCGCCTGGCAGCAGGAGCGCGGCGGATGAGCGGCGAGGCGAGCGACTGGCCGCGGCCCCGGGGCGGCGGAAAGGGCGAGGGAGGTGGCGCGGGCACCGGCGCGGCCGACAAGGTTCCGCAGTCCAGCGACGGCGATCCCGACCCCGCCCGCCTGCACGAGGACTTCAACGCCGTCTGGGGCAACCCGCGCGGCTGGCGCTCGGTGACCATCGTCAATCACACCGCCATCGGCCTGCGCTTCATGCTCACCGGCCTGGGCTTCTTCCTGTTCGGCGGCCTGCTGGCGATGCTGATCCGCACCCAGCTGGCGCTGCCGGGCCACACCATCATGACGCCGGAGGTGTATGCCCAGGTCTTCACCATGCATGGCACGGTGATGATGTTCCTGTTCGCGGTGCCGATGATGGAAGGGCTGGCGGTGTACCTGCTGCCCAAGATGCTGGGCGCGCGAGACCTGGTGTTCCCGCGGCTGTCGGCGCTGGGCTACTGGTGCTACCTGTTCGGCGGGCTGATCCTGTGCGCAAGCCTCTTCCTCGGCATCGCGCCGGACGCCGGCTGGTTCATGTACACCCCGCTGGCCAGCGCCACCTATACGCCGGGGCCGAACTCGGATTTCTGGCTCATCGGCATCACCTTCGTCGAGATCTCGGCGGTGTCCGCCGGCGTCGAGCTGGCGGTGTCCATCCTGCGCGCCCGCGCGCCCGGCATGTCGCTGGACAAGATGCCGCTGTATGCCTGGTACATCCTGACCATGGCGATGATGATCATCATCGGCTTTCCGCCGCTCATCCTCGGCAGCATCCTGCTGGAACTGGAGCGCGCGGCCGGCATGCCCTTCTTCGACCCCACCCGCGGCGGCGATCCCATCCTGTGGCAGCACCTGTTCTGGCTGTTCGGCCATCCGGAGGTGTACATCATCTTCCTGCCGGCGGCCGGCATCGTGTCCACCCTGCTGCCGGTGTTCGCCCGCCGGCCCATCGTCGGCTACGCCTGGGTGGTGGTGGCGGTGCTCACCACCGGTTTCATCAGCTTCGGCCTGTGGGTGCACCACATGTTCACCGTCGGCATTCCGATGCTGGCGCAGGCCTTCTTCTCCGCCGCCAGCATGCTGGTGGCCATCCCCACCGCCATCCAGGTGTTCTCCTGGATCGCCACCCTATGGCTGGGGCGGCCGGTGTTCCACCTGCCGATGTTGTGGCTCACCGGCTTCCTCGTCATCTTCGTCGCCGGCGGCCTCACCGGGGTGATGCTGGCGCTGGTGCCTTTCGACTGGCAGGTGCATGACACCCACTTCGTCGTCGCCCACATGCATTACGTGCTGGTGGGCGGCATGTTCTTCCCGCTGATCGCCGGGCTGTACTACTGGCTGCCGCACTTTTCCGGCCGCATGGCCTCGCCGGCGCTGGGGCGCTGGGGTTTCTGGCTGGTGTTCGGCGGCTTCAACCTCAACTTCCTGGTGATGCACTGGACCGGGCTGCTGGGCATGCCGCGGCGGGTGAACACTTACGAGGCCGGGCTGGGCTGGGACCTGCCCAACCTCGTCTCTTCCATCGGCGGCTTCATCATGGCGGCCGGCGTGGTCACCGTGCTGGCGGACATCCTGCTGCACTTCCGCTTCGGCCGGCCGGCGCCGGACAACCCGTGGCAGGCGGATACGCTGGAGTGGGCCACCGCGCTGCCGCCCAGTCCCTACAACTTCATCAGCCTGCCTCGGGTGGAGGGCCGCCACCCGCTGTGGGACCAGCCCGGCATCGGCCGCGAGCTGGCCGCCGGCCGTGGTGGCCTGGCGGTGATAGACCACGGCCGGCGCGAAACCTGGGGCACCGATCCGGCCAGCGGCGAGGTGAGGGAGATCATCCACCTGCCGGGCAATACCGCGCTGCCCTTCCTCGCCGCGCTGTCGCTGGCGGCGCTGTGCATCGCGCTGCTGGCCAAGGCCTACGGCGTGGCGCTGGCGGCGGCGGTCGTGGTGGCCGGGCTGCTGCTGCGCTGGTCGTGGGAAAACGGCGCCCACCCGGCCGCCGCGCCGGACGCCCGTACCGCGCCCGGCGACCCGCCGCTGCATTCCCGTACCGCCGATGGCCCCGGCCTGTGGGGCATGGCGCTCACCCTGCTGGCGGATGGCGCCCTTTACCTGGCGCTGCTGTTCGGCTGGTTCTACCTGTGGACGGTGGGGCCCACCTGGCAGGTGCCGGAGGGCGGCGGCATGGCCGGCAGCGCCGGCCGCCTGCTGCTGGCGGCGGCGGTGGTGCATACCCTGGCGCAGTTCGGCATGCGCCGGATGGCGCGGGGCGGGGCGCTGCGGCACGGCGCTGCCGCCTTTGCCGCGGTGGCGGCCGGCGGTGCGTTGGCGCTGGGGCTGGTCTACGCCGCGCTGCAGGCGGCCGCGCTGGTGGTGACGGCCACCGCCCATGACGCGGTGATCGCGGTGGTGCTGGGCTATTCCCTGGCCCACCTCGGCATGGCCACCGCCGTCACGCTGCTGCAGGCGCTGCGGGTGCGCCGCGGTTACGTCGGCCTGGAAGCGCCCTACGAACCGCTGGTGGTGGCCCGGCTGTGGCACTACAACGGCGGCGTGCTGTGGAGCAGCTATGCGGCGCTGGTGCTGTTCCCGCCGGCCTGGGGTGGCGCCTGGGGTGGCGTATGAGGCCGCCGGCCTTCCACCCGGCGCAGATTCCGCTCGGCCTCACGCTGTGGAGCCTGTGGTTCGTGGCGCTCTATGGCGGCACCGGGGCGCTGACGCTGGCGCTGGCGAGACGCCTGGCCGCACCCGGGCGCAGCACTGGCATCGATCTCTCCCGGCCGATGATAGAAGCCGCACGGGGCCGGGCAACCCGCGCGGTGTCGCC
>NZ_WUEI01000005.1 GCF_012911025.1 Azoarcus sp. TTM-91
CACTGACCCCGCCCCTCACCCCTCTTGCGCCAAAACCACGGAGACCGCCATGAGCAACTGCCCGTACCACACCACCACCGCCGGCGCGCCCATCGCCGACAACCAGAACAGTCTCACCGCCGGCCCGCGCGGCCCGGTGCTGATGCAGGACTGGCAGCTCATCGAGAAGCTCGCCCACCAGAACCGCGAGCGCATCCCCGAACGGGTCGTCCATGCAAAAGGCTGGGGCGCCCATGGCACCTTCACCGTCACTCATGACATCACCCGCTTTACCCGTGCCCGCATCTTCGAGCAGGTAGGCAAGACCACCGAACTCATCGCCCGCTTCTCCACCGTCGCGGGGGAGCTCGGCGCGGCCGATGCCGAGCGCGACGTGCGCGGCTTCGCCCTCAAGTTCTACACCGAGGAAGGCAACTGGGACGTTGTCGGCAACAACACGCCGGTGTTCTTCGTTCGCGACCCGCTCAAGTTCCCCGACTTCATCCACACCCAGAAGCGCCATCCGCGCACCAACCTGCGCTCGCCGACGGCGATGTGGGACTTCTGGTCGCAGTCGCCGGAATCGCTGCACCAGGTCACCATCCTGTTCTCCGACCGCGGCCTGCCCACCGATGTGCGCCACATCAACGGCTACGGCTCCCACACCTACTCCTTCTGGAATGCGAGCGGCGAACGCTTCTGGGTCAAGTTCCACTTCAAGACCCAGCAGGGCCACCGCCACTGGACCAATGCCGAGGCAGCACAGGTGGTCGGCGCAACCCGCGAATCCACCCAGGAAGACCTCTACGGCGCCATCGAGAGCGGCGACTACCCGCGCTGGACACTGTTCGTGCAGGTAATGCCGGAGTTGGATGCGGAGAAAACGCCCTACAACCCGTTCGACCTCACCAAAGTGTGGCCGCACAAGGACTATCCGTTGATCGAAGTGGGCGTACTCGAGCTCAACCGCAACCCGGAAAACTACTTCGCCGAGATCGAACAGGTGGCGATGTCGCCCTCCAACATCGTCCCCGGCATCGGCTTCTCGCCGGACAAGATGCTGCAGGCGCGCATCTTCAGCTACGCGGACGCCCACCGCTACCGCCTCGGCACCCACTACGAAGCCTTGCCGGTGAACGCACCCAAGTGCCCGGTGCATCACTACCACAAGGACGGCGCGATGCGTTTCTTCGCCAACAACCCGAATCCGGACGCTTACTACGAGCCGAACTCCTTCGGCGGCCCGGTGGCCAATCCGGAAGTCAAGGAGCCGCCGCTGCGCATTTCCGGCGACGCCGATCGCTACGACCACCGCGAGGGCAACGATGACTACGGCCAGCCCCGGGCGCTGTGGAGTCTCTTCACCGAGGAGGAACGCGGCCGCCTGCATGCCAACATCGCTGCCGCCATGCAGGGCGTACCGGATTTCATCGTCGAGCGGCAACTTGCGCACTTCGACAAAGTCCATTCCGGATACGGCGCCGGAGTTCGCAATGCACTAAAGCGCTAGACTGGAAAACGGGAGCGTAAAACTATAGTGGTAGGACCACCTACCCGCTGACAGTAGGCGGGCGGCTTCGCCGCCGCCCGCCTGTCGGCCGCCCGACTAGCGGCCTCAACCGATCACAAGGCATGAGGACACGATGAACCAGGCTCACACGGATTTCCCCCACTCCGACAGCACCACAGAGAACAGCGCCAGCCCCCGGCGCGACAGCAGCGGCGCCCAGCGCGCGATCGCCAAGTTGCTGGCAGAAGCGGATGTGAGGATAGGCGGAGGCAGACCCTGGGACATGGTCATCCACGACCCGCGCACGGCGGATCGCATCCTCGCCCAAGGCAGCATCGGCCTCGGCGAAAGCTATATGGACGGCTGGTGGGACAGCCCGCGCCTGGACGAATTCTTCAGCCGCATCCTCTACGCCCGGCTGGATGAAAAGGTCACCGCCGGCATGGCGCTGCAGAGCCTGCGCGCCCGCCTGCTCAACCTGCAGAGCCTCCGCCGCGCCTGGCAGGTCGGCCAGGTGCACTACGACACCGGCAACGATTTCTTCGAGGCCATGCTGGGCAGCCACATGGCCTATACCTGCGGCTACTGGGCGCAGGCAAGAAACCTGGAGGAAGCCCAGACCGCCAAGCTGGATCTCATCTGCCGCAAGCTCGGCCTGGAGCCCGGCATGCGCCTGCTGGACATCGGCTGCGGCTGGGGCAGCCTGATGAAATACGCCGCCGAGCGCTACGGCGTCTCCTGCGTCGGTGTCACCATCTCGCGCGAACAAGCCGAACGCGGCCGCGCCCGCTGCGAAGGCCTGCCGGTGGAGTTCCGGCTGATGGACTACCGCGACCTGGGCAAGGACAAGAACGACCGCTTCGACCGCGTCGCCTCGGTGGGCATGTTCGAACATGTGGGCCGCAAGAACCACCGCACCTACTTCGAGGTTGCCCGCCGCTGCCTGCCGGACGACGGCCTGTTCCTGCTCCACACCATAGGCAAGAACCTCCGCCGCACCCACACCGATCCCTGGATAGACCGCTACATCTTTCCCAACGGCGACTTGCCCGCCCTGGGCCAGATCACCGACGCAGCGGAAGACATCTTCATCGTCGAGGATGTGCACAACTTTGGCGCCGACTACGACCGCACACTGATGGCATGGCACGGCAACTTCGAAGCTGCCTGGCCTCGCTTCGCCAGCCAGTACGGCGAGCGCTTCCGCCGCATGTGGTCCTACTACCTGCAGGCCTGCGCCGGCACGTTCCGCGCACGTACCACGCAACTGTGGCAGGTCATGCTCTCGCCGCTAGGCATTCCTGGGGGCTATCGGCGCCCGGGCTGAGTGCCTCATCATTAATCCAGCAAATCACGTTCTTTCTTTCTTTCAATTTGAACTATGAAAGCCCGGATCCCATACTGGGCTTCATGGACCGCCCCCAACACCCGGGGCATTTGAAAGGAGTCGGAGCATGGTTGCTCAAGTTGCGAAGCTGCATCGGGTTCCCGCCAATCTTGGCGGCATGCTGCGAGTGCTCGGTGGTTGGGCCATCGCCCTCGCCGGCAGCGCCCTGTTGTTCGATGCCGTGCTTGGCCGGCTAGGCGACGCCGGCTCTCCGCTGCATGACGCCCTGCTCGGTGGCGCCATGGCGGCAGGCGCAACCGCCCTGGGTGCCACGCCGCTGCTGGTGATGCGCCGCATAGGCGACGGCGTGGAGAGCGGCCTGCTCGGCTTCAGCGCCGGCATCATGCTCGCCGCCAGCGTGTTCTCCCTGCTGCTGCCGGGCCACCAGACCGCGCTGGCGCAAGGCTACAGCGACACCGGCGCAACCATGCTGGTGGCCCTCGCGATGATGATCGGCGCCGCCCTGCTGCTGGCCATGGACCGCGCCCTGCCGCATACCCATGCGCCAGACGCCGGGCGCTCCGCCACCGCGGTGTGGCTGTTCGTGTTCGCCATCGCGGTCCACAACATCCCCGAAGGCCTGGCCATCGGGGTGGCAGCGGGTACCGCCGGCAGCGGCAACGCGGTGGCTACCGGCATCTCGCTGCAGAACGTGCCGGAAGGGCTGATCGTCGCCATCGCCCTGGCCAGCGCCGGCTACAAGCGGCTGTTCGCCTTCGCCATCGCCGCGCTGTCCGGGCTGATAGAGCCTGTTGCCGCCGTCGCTGGTTCGACCATGGTGTCGCTGTCCTCCGCCCTGCTGCCCTGGGGATTGGCAGGCGCGGCCGGTGCAATGCTCTTCGTGGTCAGCCACGAGATCATCCCCGAGTCCCACCGCCGCGGCCACGAAACGCTGGCCACCAGCGGACTCATTGCCGGCTTCGCCGCCATGTTGATGATGGACACGCTGCTCGGCTGAACACCCGGCTAGCGTCGCCGCTGCGCCAGGGGCCACAAAAGCAAAACGGGCGTCCTTCGACAAGGACGCCCGTTTTTCATGTTCGGGGTGGCGAGCCCAACCCCCGGCACTTGCAGGGAACGGCTGTGGCTGCTGCCTTCCGGCCCTGACCAGGTTCACCGCGCTGCAATGCGGGGAGACCCGCCACGCGGCGGATTGTAGCAGCTATCGCCCGCCGCAGGCATCGCATGCCCGCGCTATCGCCTCGTCCGGTTTCCTCCAATGCTGTCGCAAAGATGACAGGCGGAACACATCGTGCCCGCCAGGGCCACGCTCTGGCGCCGTTTGCGCCCCCCTCCGCAATGGCAAGGGGCTTGCTTCGAGGGCCACAAGAACGCGTCGCCCCTGTCTTCCGACGCGGATTTGTCGTCATCCACCTCGAAAGGAAACATCATGTCCCGAATCGGCATCTTCTACGGCAGCAGTTCCGGCGTCACCAAGTCGGCGGCGGAAAAACTGGCGGAACTTCTGGGCGAAGATCGCTGCGACCTCTACAGCATGGAAGAAGACTTCGTCGATTTCGACGAAATGCTCGACTACGACTTCCTGTTGTTCGGCTGCTCCACCTGGGGCTCCGGCGAAGTCCAGAACGACTGGCGCGATCCGCTGCTGGACCTGGACAACGACAAGCCCGACTTCTCCGGCAAGACCATCGCGGTATTCGGCGCCGGCGACTACGTCTCCCACGGCGAGCAATTCGTCAGCGCGCTGGGCATCCTGCACGACAAGTTCAAGGCCCGCGGCGCCACCCTGGTCGGCACCTTCCCCACCGAGGGCTACACCTACAAATATTCTTTTGCCGAGCGCGACGGCCAGTTCGTGGGCCTGCCCTTCGACGATGTGAACGAAGCCGACAAGACCGCCGAGCGGCTGGAGCGCTGGGTCGCCAGCTTGCAAGCGGTGCTGCCGGAAGCGGAAGAGGCCTGAGCACGCCTGACGGCCAACCGCCACCACAAGCGGGAGCCGCGCCGGGAAACCGGCCGGCTCCCGTTTTCATTTCCGCAGCCCCGCCTGCGGTCCGGCAAAACGGCCGGGCGTATACTTGCGGGCTACCGCGCCCTTGCCCTGGGCCGCATCCAGACGGAGCCTCCATGAACGCCCAAGACCTCTACCAGGCCCGCTACGGCGACCCGGCCTACGCCGCGCCGCAGGCATGGTCCCCCATCATCGAACACCTCCTCGGCCACCGCTCGGTGCGCAGCTATCTGCCCGACGCGGTGAGCGACGACCAGCTCAGCGCCATCATCGCCGCCGCCCAGTCCGCCGCCAGCTCCTCCAACCTCCAGGCCTGGAGCGTGGTCGCGGTGCGTAATCCGGCCACCCGCGCGGCACTCGCCGAGTGCGCCGGCGGCCAGACCCACGTCAAGGATGCGCCGCTGCAGCTGGTCTGGCTGGCCGACCTTGCCCGGCTGGACCACCTCGCCCAGTCCAACCAGCGGCCGGCGGCCGGCCTGGACTACCTGGAGATGCTGCTGGTAGGCGTCATCGACGCCGCACTGGCAGCACAGAACGCCGCAGCCGCCGCCGAATCGCTGGGGCTAGCCACCGTCTATATCGGCGGCATGCGCAACCAGCCGGAGAAGGTCGCCGAGTTGCTCAAGCTGCCGCCCAAGGTCATTGCCGTGTTCGGCATGTGCGTGGGCACGCCCGATCCAGCCAAGCCGGCAGAAATCAAGCCGCGCCCGCCGCAATCGGTGGTGCTCCACCAGGAAAGCTACACGCCGCTGGCCGAGCAGGATGCCGGCATCGCCGCCTACAACGAAGCCATGGCCGCTTTCTACACCCAGCAGCAGATGGATGTGCGCGGCACCTGGGCGGTGCACTCGGCCAAACGCGTGGCCGGCCCGGAGAGCCTTTCCGGCCGCGACCGCCTGGTCGAAGCCCTGCACAATCGCGGCTTCCCGCTGAAATGAGCCGTGTGAACTGAGCCGCCGCGGGCACCGCCCGGCGCCCCTGCATCCCTCCCACTTCCGACAGCCGGCCCGACACCGCCATGCGCAAACGCGACAACACGCTGACCACCGATCAGAAAGCCCTCGCCGTCAATCTCGACAAGTTCAAGTACGGCTCCATCGTAGAGATCGGCGCCGGCCAGGAGGTCGCCCGCCGTTTTTTCCAGGTCGGCGCCGCCGCCGGCACCATCGCCAAGACCATGTCCGCCTACGACATGGCGGTCAGCGACGATATCTACGGCCATGTGGACCGCTACGTCAGCCGCGCCCGGCTGATGCAGATGCTGGACAAGGAGTTCACCCAGGTGGTGGATCGCCTGAGCGCCATCCGCCCGCGCAACACCACCTTCTTCGCCTACGCCGCCACCGTCACCGCGCGCAGCTTCAAGCAGAAGAACGAATGCCACGGCTGGGTCGGCATCCGCCTGCAATTGCATCCGGGCGCGGCGCCCAGCGACATCGTGATGCACGTGCGCATGCAGGACGACGACAACGCCCTGCAGTCGGAAGCGCTCGGCATCCTCGGCGTGAACCTCATCTACGGCGCCTTCTTCAACCACGACTATCCGGAATGGATCGTCGAGGGCCTGGGCGACAACCTCGGCTCCGACCGCATCGAGGTCGACCTCATCCACTTCTCCGGCCCCTACTTCGAGGAAGTGGAGAACCGGCTGATGAACCTGCACCTGATCCGCAGCTGGCTGACGCGGGCGGTGATCTTCAACCCCGCCGGCGAGGTGGTGGTGCCGGGCGAGCTGTTCTACCGCAAGCCGGTCATGGTCATCCGCGGCACCTTCAAGCCGGTCACCCGGGTGAACATGGACATGATGCTGGCCGGCCGCCGCCAGTTCAGCCAGATCGCCGCGGTGGACGAGCAGGAGATCGTGTCCCTGGCCGAGATCACCATGAACACGCTGGTGAATGGCGACACCCTGGACGGCGCCGACTTCCTCGCCCGCATGGACCTGCTCGCCTCCCAGGGCTACACGGTGATGATCTCGGATTACGTCCGCTTCTTCCGCCTGCGCGCCTACCTGCGGCGCTACTCGCAGAAGCCCATCGGCATCGTGCTCAGCGTGCGCGACCTGCTCGCCCTGTTCGACGAGAAGTATTACGACGGCCTGGAAGGCGGCATCCTCGAAGCCTTCGGCAAGCTGTTCCCGGACAACACCCACGTCTACGTCTATCCCTCGCGCCGGCGCGGCGAGAGCGAACTGAAGACGCTCTCCAACGTACCGGTGCCGCCGCACCTGCGACACCTGCTCGCCCACCTGATCGAGAACGGCAAGCTGATCGAGATCCAGCCGCTGGACCTCGCCCATCTGGAGATCGACGCCGGCGAAGTGCTCGCCGCCCTGCGCCACGGCCTGGGCGAATGGGAGCAGGAAGTGCCGGAGGAAGTCGCCCGCCTGATCCGCGAACGCCGGCTGCTGGGCTTCGACAGCGAGTAAGCCACACGGGGGGCTCCGCTTCCGCCGTCACGAAAAAACAGCGCAGCCGGTGCTGCCCCGCTCTTCTCCGCACTGGCGGCGCCCACCGCAGCGCTTCTACCTGCTGCTGCGCGCCACCCGCTCCAGCTTGTGGATCTGGCTCACCGGGCAATCCACCGGCATCCCGGTCGAATGGGCGCGGATGCGCTCCATGCGGCCGAAGATGCCAGCGGTGGTGGTGTAGCCGATGCGCTCCACATAGGCCAGCTCGCGGCAGGAGATGGCGAAGCCCAGCAGGTATTCCCGGCCGGGGCCGTCTTCCACCTGGATGTGGTACTCGTCGACGTAGTTCCAGCCGGACAGACCGAAGCCCGGCACGGTGTTCACCGCCTCGCCCTGGCGATAGCCGAGCTTGAGCAGGCGCTTGTCCAGCGGCTCCGGTGCAATGTCCTCGCCCATGCCGGCGCAGGCGCCGAGCAGGGTGCAGGCGGCAAGGAGCGCCAGCATGGGAAGGCGGCCGAAAGCCGTGCGCTGCGGTTTCTGTGTCATGGCGAAAACTCCTGTTCCCGCAGGGCGGGAATGGTTCAGCCCGGCCAGGCATCCGCGGTGAGGCGACGCCGGGCGGCGGGATGATCGCGCCCCCGGCTCATGCCTCCGCGCGCTCCAGCAGCTCCGTGTCCTCATGCGCATAGGCCGGGCTGCAACAGCACAGGATGCTCAGCACCGCGTCCGGCCCGGCCTCCACCCGGTGCGGCGTGCCCGGCGGAATCAGCACGGTGTCGCCGACGGCGATGGGGAAAACCGCCTCGCCCAGCGTCATCAGGCCGGCGCCGGCGGTGACGTGGTACAGCTCCTCGGTACGCGAGTGGCGGTGCAGCAGCGTGCGGCCGCCCGGCGGCACCCGCGCCTCGGCCAGGCTCTGCGCCCGGTTGCCGTGGCGGGCGGGGTGCATCAGCTCGCGGATCTCCGAGCCGTCCTTGGTGATGTAGGGCGGGCAGCCGGCGTAGGCCGTCTTCATGCCGGCGCTCCGCGTTCATGGCAGGTGCAGGCCTCGCCGCGGGCGGCGCCGACCAGCTCCTGCAGGATGCCGCAATCGCGCACCTGCAGATCCTCGTCGCAATGCCGGCGCAGCGCGCTCAGCTGCCGCTCCAGCGCCTGCAGGCTGATGATGCGGGCACGCACCCGGTCCAGCTGCGCATCCACCAGGCGGTTGATGTCGCCGCAGGCGGCTTCTGGATGGTCGAGGAAATCGAGCAGGCGGCCGATGTCGGCCAGCGAGATGTCCAGCGCCCGGCAGTGGCGCACGAAGGCCAGCCTCTCCAGGTGGCCGGAGCCGTAGGCGCGGTAGCCGTTGTCGGCACGCGAGGGCGGCGGCAGCAGGCCGGCCTTCTCGTAGTAGCGGATGGTTTCCACCTCCACGCCGGTGGCGCGAGAGAGTTCGCCGATGCGCATTGCGGTCTCCAGAATCCGGACAGATCGATGTTCCGACTATAGGTGCTTGACCCTGGAGTGGCTACAAGGTTTGCAATGGCCCCATCGCCTTTCCTCTCGGAGCCTGCCATGGCCTGCTGCAGCGGCAACTGCGCTTCTTCCTCCTCTCCGCCCGCCAACCCGCGCTATCGCCGGGTGCTATGGATCGCCCTGATATTGAACGCGGCGATGTTCTTCGTCGAAATCGCCGGCGGCATGCGCTCCGGCTCGGTCTCGCTGCTGGCGGACGCGGTGGACTTCGCCGGCGACGCCGCCAACTACGGCCTCTCGCTGGCAGTGCTGGGCATGGGGCTGATGTGGCGCGCCCGCGCCGCGCTGGTGAAGGGTCTGACCATGGGCGCCTACGGCGTGCTGGTGCTGGGCAAGACGGCCTGGAACCTGGCCGCCGGCGACGTTCCGGAGCCCTACACGATGGGCGCGGTAGCCATCCTGGCGCTGGCGGTGAACCTGGCGGTGGCGGTGATGCTCTACGCCTGGCGCGAGGGCGACGCCAACATGCGCTCGGTGTGGCTGTGCAGCCGTAACGACGCCATCAGCAACCTGGCGGTGGCCGCCGCCGCGCTGGGCGTGTTCGGCACCAGCCAGGCCTGGCCGGACCTGCTGGTCGCCGCCATCATGGCCGGGCTGGCGCTCACCGCCGCGGTGGTAGTGGTGCGGCAGGCGCGGCAGGAGCTGGCCTCGCTGGAGACGGCGCCGCCGGCGGGCACGGCACAGCTGCTCAAGTCGCGGCAGGGCTGAGGGCTGCCGCAGCCTGCGCGGTCGGGGGCAAGCCGCCCCCGCCAGCCTCAGGCCGCCGCAGCCGCAAGCCCGCTCCCCGCCTCGGCCACCATGCGCCGCAGCTCCGGCAGACAGGAGCCGCAGGCGGTGCCGCACTTCAATTCCTGCTGCAGCCCTTCAAGGCCGGCGCCATCGGCCAAGCAGGCGCGGATGCGGCCTTCGCCGACACCGAAGCAGTTGCACACCGTGCGCTCGGCCGCCGCCAGCCCCAAGGGCGGCTGCGCCAGCGGTGCGAACAGCCAGCGCCGCAGCGGCGCCAGCGACTCCGCCTGGGCGATGGCGGCGGCCAGCCAGCCGAAGGCCTGCACTTCGCCCGCCAGCCGCAATGCGACCAAGGCGTCGCCGGCGACGCGGGCGCGCTTGGCGATGCCGCGGGCGGCGTCGTCGAAAGTCATCACCTGGGCATCGTCGGCGCGGCAGTCGAAGGCGGCATCCAGTCCGGCGATCACCTCGGCGTCCACCGCCGCCCCGGCGGCGATCTCCAGCAGCACCACGTTGCGCTCCCGGCCGGTGAGCGACAGCGCCGCATAGGCGAAGCCGGCAAGCCGCGGCCGCAGGCTTTCCTGCAGCGTGCAGGCTGCGGCCGGGCTGTCCGCCAGCCTCGCCCAGGCCGCCCGCCACGGCAGCCGGGCCGGCGTGATGGCGACCGCGGCCTGCTTCAGCGCCGGCTGGCGCGAGGCGGGATCGACCGCCGCCGAGGTCAGCGCGTTGGCGCCCGGCTGGGCGAGGCTGGCGCTGCCCCAGTGCATCGGAATCCAGGCCTGGCCGGCGACAACGCCGGCGTCTGCCGCCAGCGGGAGCACCAGCTCGCCGCGCCGGTTGGCGATGCGCACCAGCTCACCGGCGCGCAGGCCGCGGCCGGCGATGTCCGCCGGGTTCAGCGCCACCTCGGCGCGCGGCGCGTGCCCCCACAGCGCGGCGACCTTGCCGGTGCGGCTCATGCCGTGCCAGTGGTCGCGCAGGCGGCCGGTGGTGAGCACGAAGGGGTGGCGCGCGTCGACTGGCTCCGGCAGCAGCGCATGCGCCGCCGGGAAGCCGATGGGGGCGAAGCGGGCGCGGCCGTCGGCGGTGGCGAAGCGCTTGTCCTGGAACAACCGTGCCGTTCCCTGCTGCGCGCCGGCGGGGAAAGGCCACTGCTGCGGGCCGTCGCGCTCCAGCAGGGCGTGGGAGAGGCCACTCATGTCGCAGTCGCGGCCGGCGCTGAGGCTGGCGTGCTCGGCGAACACCGCCGCTTCATCGCGCCAGTCGAAGGCGGCGGCGTCCCGCTCCAGGCGGGTGGCGAGGCGGCGGGCGAAGTCGGCCACGATGGCCCAGTCCGTCCGCGCCTCGCCCGGCGGCGGCACCAGCGCGCGCACCCGGCTCACCCGGCGCTCGGAGTTGGTCACCGTGCCGGATTTCTCGCCCCAGCTCGCCGCCGGCAGCAGCAGGTCGGCGTAGGCGGCGGTCTCGGTGTCGGCGAAGGCTTCCTGCAGCACCACGAACTCCGCCTTGGCCAGCGCGGCGCGCACCCGCGCCTGGTCGGGCAGTGACTGGGCGGGGTTGGTGCAGGCGATCCACACCGCCTTGACGCGGCCTGCGGCCAGCGCCTCGAACAGCTGCACCGCCGCCAGTCCGGACGCGCCCGGCAGCGCCGGGATGTTCCACAGGCGGGCGAGTTCGGCGCGGTCGGCGGCATCGTCGATGTTACGGTGGCCAGGCAGGATGGTGGCCAGCGCGCCCACCTCGCGCCCGCCCATGGCGTTGGGCTGGCCGGTGAGGGAGAAGGGGCCGGCGCCGGGGCGGGCGATCTGGCCGCTGGCCAGATGCAGGTGGATCAGCGCGGCGTTGTTGGCGGTGCCGTGGTGCGACTGGTTGAGCCCCTGGCACCACATGGACAGCGCGGCGCGGGCGCGGCCGAAGCGGCGGGCGGCTTCCACGATCTGCGCCGCCGGCAGGCCGCAGGCGGCGGCGACTTCGCCCGGGGCGTAGCTGCCGAGCTGCGCCTGCAGCGCCTCGAAGCCGCTGGTGTGGTCGCGGATGAAATCCTGGTCTGCCAGCCCTTCGGCCAGCAGCACGTGCAGCATGGCGTTGTAGAGCAGCACGTCGCTGCCGGGGGCGATCTGCAGGTGCAGGTCGGCCAGCTCGGCGGTCTCGGTGCGCCGCGGGTCGACCACGGTGAGGCTGAAGTCCGGGTTGGCGCGGCGGGCATCCTCGATGCGGCGGAACACGATGGGATGTGCCCAGGCGGGATTGGCGCCGGCGATCAGCAGATGGTCGGCGAGGGCGATGTCCTCGTAGCAGGTGGGCACGCTGTCCGCCCCCAGCGTGGCCTTGTAGCCGGACACCGCGCTGGACATGCACAGCCGCGAGTTGGAGTCGATGTTGTTGGTGCCGACCAGGGCGCGGGCGAGCTTGTTGAAGACGTAGTAGTCCTCGGTGAGCAGCTGGCCGGAGATGTAGAAGGCGACGGCGTCCGGGCCGTGGCGGCGGATGATGGCGGCGAAACGCTCTGCGGCGGTGTCCAGCGCCACATCCCAGCCGACGCGGCGGCGAGTGGTGGTAACTGCGGTGGAAACTGCGGTGGAAACTGCAGCGGTAACTGCGGTAACACCCGCGGTGGCGCGCGCGCCGCGCAGTTCCGGGTACAGCGCCCGGCCGCCGGGTGCCGCCGCGAGGTGCAGCGTCGAGCCCTTGGTGCACAGCCGGCCGAAGTTGGCCGGATGCGCCGGATCGCCCCGCACCGCGGTGATGCGCCCGCCCTCGGCGCTCGCCAGCACGCCGCAACCGGTGCCACAGTAGCAGCACACGGTGGCCTGCTCGCTGCGCCCGTCCCTGCCCTTCCGGTCCTCACCACCCGCCGGCGCGGCCCGCCCTGCTTCGCTCATGTCCATCGCTGGGGTTTCCTTTGCATGTCGGAGGCGCTCAGGCGCACAGCGCCGTGGTGGCATCGGCCGGGGATGGACCGCGCTGCGATTCGGCGCACTGCTGGCCGAACATCAGGTGGTCGCGCATCGCGGCAACGCTGCCGCCCTCGCGCACCAGCTGGAAATACCAGGCGCCGTCGGCGGTATCGCCCACCATCACCGCGCCGGCCAGCCTGCCGTTCTTCAGCACCAGCTTCTTGTAGATGCCGCCGGCGCGGTCGTGCAGCACCACTTCCTCGCAGCCCTCGCCCCCCATGAAATCGCCAGCGGAGAACACGTCCACGCCGGTCACCTTGAGCTTGGTGGAGGTCACCGAACCCTGGTAGCGGCCGATGCCGAAGCCGGCCAGATGGTTGGCGCAGACCCTGGCCTGCTCGAACAGCGGCGCCACCAAACCGTAGGCGACGCCGCGGTGGCTGGCGCATTCGCCCACCGCATAGATGCGCGGGTCGGTCACCGTCTGCAGAGTGTCGCTGACGACGATGCCGCGCTCGCAGCGCAGCCGCGCGGCCTCTGCCAGTGCAGTGTTGGGGCGGATGCCGGCGGCCATCACCACCAGGTCGGCCGGCAGCTCGTCGCCATCCTTCAGCCGCAGGCGGGCGACGCGGCCATCGGCGCCGGCAAGCAGTTCGCCGGTGTGGGCGCCCAGGCGGAACTTCAGCCCCCTGGCCTCCAGCGTGGCCTGCAATAAATCAGCCGCCGGCTGGTCGAGCTGGCGCTCCATGATCCAGCCGCCGATGTGCACCACGCTGACGTCCATGCCGCGCAGCGCCAGTCCGTTAGCCGCCTCCAGGCCAAGCAGGCCGCCGCCGATGACCACCGCATGGCGATGGTGGCGGGCGGCGGCAATCATCGCCTCGGTGTCGCCGATGTCGCGGTAGGCGATCACGCCCGGCAGGTCCTTGCCCGGCACCGGCAGCACGAAAGGTGTGGAGCCGGTGGCCAGCAGCAGGCGGTCGTAGGCGGCCTCGACCACCTCGCCATCCTTGCTCTCCGCCCGCACCCGACGGCGCGCACGATCTATCGCCGTCACCGTGTAGCCGGCATGCAGCATGACGCCATGCCGGCCGTACCAGGCCAGGTCGTTGAGCATGATGTCCGGCAGGCTCATCTCTCCGGCCAGCACCGGCGACAGCATGATGCGGTTGTAATTGCCGTGGGGTTCGGCGCCGAACACCGTGATGTCGTAGCGCTCCGGGGCGTGCTTGAGCAATTCCTCCAGGGTCTTCACCCCCGCCATACCGTTGCCCACCATGACCAGTCTCTGCCTGCGCATCGCGCGTCCCCTGCTTCCGTTCGCGTCGCGCTCAGGCCGCCAGCACGCGCAGCGCGGCACCCAGCTCGGGCTGTGCTTCAGCCAGCGCCTGGGTTTCCGGCAAAGCCAGCGCGGCCACCGCGCCGACAACGATGATGGCCGGCGAGGCCAGCCCTCCCGCCTGCACCCGCGCCGGCAACTCCGCCAGCGTGGTCTTGATATGGCGTTGGCCGGGTAGCGTACCGGAGGCGATGGCGGCGGCCGGCGTGTCCGGCGTCAGGCCGCCGGCTATCAGCCGCGCGCTGATGTTCAACACCCGGTTGAGGCCCATGTAGATCACCAGCGTGGTGCCACCCTTGGCCAGCGCCGCCCAGTCCGGCTCGCCACAGCCATCGCCAGCAGTACCGGTGACCAGCGTGACGCCGTGGGTGTAGGCGCGGTGGGTCACCGGAATGCCGGCCGCTGCCGCCGCGGTGAGCCCGGCGGTGAGCCCCGGCACCACCTCCACTTCCATGCCCAGCGCTTCCAGGTAAGCCTGCTCCTCGCCGCCGCGGCCGAAGACGAAGGGATCTCCACCTTTCACCCGCACCACCTTCAGCCCCAGCCGGGCGTAGCGCGCCATCGCGCGGTGGATGAAATCCTGCGGCGTGGAGCGCATGCCGCCACGCTTGCCCACCCGCAGGATGCGCACGCCCGGCCGCCCCAGCGCCAGCACCTCCTCCGCCACCAGCGCATCCGCCAGCAGCACGTCGGCGGTGGCGACAATCCGTGCCGCGCGCACTGTCAACAGGTCCACGGCTCCCGGACCGGCTCCGACCAACGACACCTTGGGCATGCTTGCCTCCTGCAACTGAACTCCGACCAGCAATGAAAAACGGCGCCACGTCGCACCCCGGATATCCATCCGGAATGAGACGGACGCCGTTGTCCGTATTCTTTACAGCAGAAACCGCCGCCTCGTTGCGCCAGCCCTGGTGCTGCATTTGACTTGATAGCAAGTTGGACGCCAGCTTCGCCAAAATCAATCAATCATCTGATTTTTAATAACTTTCTACCCAAAAAACTAAGCAACTGCGGAAGGAAACAGCACTGCAGCGGTGCATCCAAGGCGCCCCATGCACCAAGAATCCTCAAACATCTGCTGCTCTTGGCTGCCACGAAAGCAGAAAAAAACCCTCCCACCCGGCTCGCCACATCATTCCAACGGGGTAACTGTCGGGAATTTTTACGAAGTGACCTGAAAAAGCGCTCAGTGACGCCTAATTCTGCCGAAGAAATAAATCAAGCAATTGATTAAAAAGAAAATTTTTCAAACACCCAGCCCCTAGCACGGTTAATGCTTATACCCGCCGTGAAATGCATCACGTTCGATACAAAAAGGCATGCCGTTCTACCCCAGCGTACAAACCGTCAGTTCTGCATCGAGGCACATTCATGAAGACCAAGCTTCTCGCATCCCTCAGCATCGGCGCCGCCGCCATGCTCTCCACCGCTCCGGCTCACGCCTTGTTCATCAACGTGGTGAACGATCCTGATCCCGCCGATACCCTGGTATCCGCGCTGTTCGGCGCGAACAGCGGCATCAACGTGGTTGCCGGCAGCGCCAGCTTCGTCGGCCGCACCACCGCTGGCTCCGAGCAGTCCGCGACTTATACCAACTTCAATCTGTCGCCCAACTCCGGTCCCGGCGCCACCATCACCAACCCCAACGGCATCCTGTTGACCACCGGGAACGCCAATCTGCCCACCAGCAACACCACCAACAGCTACTCCAATGCGCTGAGCCAGCCGGGCACCGGCTCCAATGCCCAACTCAGCGCGCTGTCCGGCCAGACCACCCGCGACCAGAACTACCTGACTTTCCAGTTCACCGTTGAAGCCGGCTTCAACGCCGTTCTGGCCAACTTTGTGTTCGCCAGCGATGAGTTCCCCACCCAGACGGTGACCGACATCTTCGGTTTCTTCGTCGACGGCATTAACTACGCCTTCTTCCCCGGTGGTGCGCTGGTCTCCAACATTCCCCAAGCCAACTTCCAGAACAACCCGATCGGCGCCGACGGCTACCCGATCGAGTACAACGGCCTCACCACCAGCTTGCTCGTCCAGGGCCTGCTCGACCCCACGCTGACCACCCACACGCTGACCATCGCCATCGCCGACACCAGCGATGACATCTACGACAGCGGGGTGTTCATCGGCGGCCTGCGTGCCGGCACCGGCAGCGGCGGCGGCATCATCAATCCGGTTCCCGAGCCCTCCATCCTCGGTCTGTTGGGCGTCGGCCTCGCCGGCCTGGGCGCGCTGCGCGCCCGTCGTCGCAAGGGCTGAGAACTCGGGCTTGCCGGATGAGAAACGCCGGATCGCCTGCCAGGCGGTCCGGCGTTTTCCATTTGGGCCATGCTCCCGCCGGCACCCATCCCCGGCGAGACAAGACATGCTCGGCTTCGTCAGGCTGCCACGCGCAGTTGCTTCTGATACAGGAACTCCATGATGGCGGCGCGGCAGTCGCCAAACATCGGCTCATGCGCCAGCGCCAGGCGATCGCGCGGCCGCGCCAGCTTCACCTCCAGGACCTCGCCTATCGTGGCCGCCGGGCCGTTGGTCAGCATCACCACCCGGTCGGACAGCAGCACCGCCTCGTCCACGTCGTGGGTCACCATCACCATGGTGGCGCGGGTGGCGGCAAGGATCTTCATCAGCTCGTCCTGCAGGTTGGCGCGGGTCAACGCGTCCAGCGCACCGAAGGGCTCGTCCATCAGCAGGATGCGCGGCTGCATAGACAGCGCCCGGGCGATGCCGACGCGCTGTTTCATGCCGCCGGAGATCTCGTGCGGGTACTTGCTCTCCGCATGGCTGAGGCCGACCAGCGCCAACGCCTCGCGGGTGCGCGCCTTAAGCTTCGCCTTGCCTTCCTTGGCCGAGAACACCCGCTCCACCGCCAGGTAGACGTTGTCGAAACAGGTCAGCCAGGGCAACAGGGAGTGGTTCTGGAACACCACTGCCCGTTCCGGACCGGGGCCGGCAATCTCGCGGCCATCGCACAGCATCACGCCGCTGCTGGGCAGCGTGAGGCCGGCGATGAGGTTGAGCAGCGTGGATTTGCCGCAGCCTGAGTGGCCGATCAGGCTCACGCTCTCGCCCTCGTGGATATCGAGGTTGATATCGCGCAGCGCAGTGAACTTGCCCTTCTTGGTGGCGAAGGTCTGGCCGACGTTTTCGATCTGGACGATCTTCTTGCTCATGATTCTGCTCCTCAGCGGCCTTCGTAATTGAAGCGGCGGGCCAGCAGCATCAGCGCCTGCTCCAGCGCCAGGCCGACAGTGCCGATGACGAAGATGGCGATGATGATGTGCTCCACCTTCAGGTTGTTCCATTCGTCCCACACCCAGAAGCCGATGCCGACGCCGCCGGTGAGCATCTCCGCTGCGACGATGACCAGCCAGGCGGTGCCGATGGAGAGCCGGATGCCGGTGAGCATGTAGGGCAGCACCGCCGGGAACAGGATCCTGGTGAATACCTTCCATTCGGACAGCTTGAGCACGCGGGCGACGTTGAGGTAGTCCTGCGGCACGCGGGTGACGCCTTGGGCGGTGTTGAGCACCATCGGCCAGATGGAGCAGATGAAGATGGTCCAGGTGGCGGCCGGGTCGGCGCGCTGGAACACCAGCAGGCCGATGGGCAGCCAGGCCAGCGGGCTCACCGGCCGCAGCAGGCTGATGATGGGATTGAGCATGCGCGACAGGATGGCGAAACGGCCGAGCAGGAAGCCCGCCGGAATGCCGACCAGCGCGGCGATGCTGAAACCGATGCCCACCCGCTGCAGCGAGGCGAGCACATTCCAGCCTATGCCTTGGTCGTTGGGGCCTTCACGGTAGAAGGGGTCGGAAAACAGCACCACCGCCGCATCCCAGGTCTTGGCCGGGCTGGGAATGCCGCCGCCATTGAGCGTCGCCAGATGCCACAGGCCGATCAGCAGGGCCAGGCCCGCCACCGGCGGCATCACCGCCCGCAACACGGCCTGCAGTGCAGCCAGCAGGCGCTCGCCGCCTCCCGAACCCGTCGGCGCGGGCGCGGCCGTCATTACCGGTGTGCCGGCGGCGGCGGGCTTGGCACCCACCGGCCGGGCGGCGTCCGTCACCTTCCCGGCATCGCCGGCCTGATTCGTCATCGCTGCTGCGCTCATGATGTCGTTCTCCTAATCACTACCACCGGCCGCTCAGGCGCGGACCTTGAAGGCGCCTGCGTATTTGGCCGGCTCCTTGCCATCCCAAACCGCGCCGTCGATCAGCCTGGACGTGCGCATTTCGCTCTTGGGCAGGGACACGCCCACAGCCGTCGCCGCCTGCTTGTAGATGTCGATGCGGTTGATTGCCCTGGCCACGCCGAGGTAGTCCGGCTCCTTGTCCAGCAGCTTCCAACGGCGGTGCTGGGTGAGGAACCACATGCCGTCGGAGAGGTAGGGGAAGTTCACCGCGCCATCGTTGAAGAACTGCATCGGGTGGGCGTCGTCCCAGCTCTTGCCCAGGCCGTTCTCGTAGCGACCCAGCATGCGACCGAGGATCACGTCCATGTCGGTATTCACATAGGAACGCGCGGCGATGGTCTCGGCGGTGGTACGGCGGTTGGACTGGGAGGCATCGATCCAGCGCGAGGCTTCGAGGACGGCGGCGGTCAGCGCGCGGGCGCTGTTGGGGTTCTTCGCCACCCAGTCCGACGTGGTGCCGAGTACCTTCTCCGGGTGATCCGGCCACACGTCCTGGCTGGTCGCCACCGAGAAGCCGACCTTGTCGATGATGGCGCGCTGGTTCCACGGTTCGCCCACCGAGAAGCCATGCATATTGCCCACCCGCACGTTGGCCACCATCTGCGGCGGCGGCACGACGATGGTCTTGACGTCGTTGAAGGGGTGGATGTCGTGCGTCGCCAGCCAGTAGTACAGCCACATGGCGTGGGTGCCGGTGGGGAAGGTCTGGGCGAAGGTATAGGTGCCGGGCGCGCTGGCGGCCACCACCTTCTTCAGCGAGGGGCCGTCCACCGCGCCCTTGTCCTTCATCTGCTTCGCCAGCGAGATGCCCTGGCCGTTGTTGTTCAGCGTCATCAGCACCGCCATGTCCTTCTGGCTGCCGCCTATGCCCATATGCACGCCATACACCAGGCCGTAGAGCACATGGGCGGCGTCCAACTCGCCGGATACCAGCTTGTCCCGCACCGCGGCCCAGCTCGCTTCCTTGCTGGGGATGATCTTGATGCCGTACTTCTCGTCGAACTTCTGCACCGAGGCCATCACCACCGAGGCACAGTCGGTCAGGGGAATGAAGCCGACGCGGATCTCCTTCTTCTCCGGCGCATCGGAACCGGCTGCCCAGGCACCGCCAAACAGGGCGTTGCCGCCCAGGGCGGCGCTGGCCTTGATGAAATCGCGGCGGGATACAGCCGATACCAACTTGCTTTCGCTCGACATGCTCAACTCCTTGAATGCGGTCCGGAAAACGAAAACGGCGCCCATCTCCGCTCCGCGCCTCCGCGCGGGTGGGAAATGGACGCCGTTGTCCAGTGTTCGGGGTAATGCTTCAGCGAACGCCGAACCGCCGTTGGTTCAGCCTCGGCTTCTGTTTAGCATGAGCCGTGCCAACACCCTCCATCGAGCAAGATGCCTTGCCAGCGCTGGAGATCAGCGTTTTCAGGGAATTAGCGGTGTTCCGCGCAGCGCACTGCCGCAGTGCAACATGCGAGATAGGCGCACGTGCGCGGTGCGGATTTCGAGGACGACTCTTGCTGCAGAAAGCAAAAGGCCACCCGGATTTCAGGTGGCCATTCGTTTTGGGCGTTCAGGAACAAGCTTGCCTTGATAGCGGCAGCAACTCCCATGCGGGCAGCGGTTCAACACCTCCAGTCAAAGCTCAGCTCGCACGTCCGCTGCGACTCCCTGGCAGGAAGTCCGCCAGCGCCAAGGTGGCCTCCGCCACTTCGACCAGACGCCGGTTCTGACTCATCGCAGTCTGCCGCAGCAGCTTGTAGGCCTGGTCTTCCGTGAGCCCCTTGTGCGCCATGAGCAAGCCCTTCGCCCGCTCGATGACCTTGCGCTCATTGAGCGCACCACGCACCGCGTTGAGCTCGTCGCTCACCGCCTGCAGCCGGCGGGATTGGGCTTGCACCATGTCGAGGATGGAGCGCTCCAGCTGTGGCCCAAAGCCATCGGCGGCAATCAGAGCCTGGGAAGCATCACCGTTGATGGGTTTATCGAAGAACACGGCGATTGAAGCCGCCGGCGTGGGCACACCGGAGGCCAGCGAATTAAGGAAAGCTCTCTGATCGTTCAGGTCGGCGAGCGCTTCGGCAGACTTGGTCGCACATAGAAACTGCAGGCTGGCAGCCAGCTTGTCCTCCACCGCCTTCATGCCATCTATGCGCCGGGTGCTGCAGTCGTACCAGACGTCGCTCAATTCCGGGTCCAGCCGCCCGCCCGCCGGCGCCGTGCAGAGCACCCGCCGCAGCCGCTCCAGCTCCGCCAGCTCGCCACAGGCTTCCACCGTGCGCCAATAGGCCAGGATGTCGCCCTCGGTAAAGTCGGAAAAGATCTGGAAGCAGCGGTCCTGCGCTTCGATGAGGTGCAGTTGCCGCTGCTGCAGCGCAACATCGGCGCGACCGGCGGCAAAGGCAGTGGCGCCAGTGGCGCGCTCCTGCCCGGCCAGTTCCTTGCCCTGCATGAAGTTGAACAAGGCCACCAGGGCGCGGGAAATCACCGGATCGCTGGCGGTGTCGGCCGCTTCGAACACAACCGCCAGCAAGCCTGCGATCAACTCGGTGAACGCGGCCGTCGCCTGCGCAGGCGACAAGGCCAACTCGGCAATGCGCGCCCGCAACTCAGGCAGCGCATCCAGTCCATGCAGCACGTAGGCAATGCGGCTGAACAGCCTCACACCACCACTCAAGCGACCGGAGTCGGTCTCCAGCTCGTCGAAACGGGCCCGGACTACAGCCTCCACCTCCGCGCTCTCCACCGCGCGCCGCTGCCGCTGCTCTTCGAAGCGTGCGCCAGCCGAGCCCAGGAAGATATTGGAAGCGCCCCGCTCCTTCTGCAGTAAATGCACCAGCTGGCCGATGCTGCCAACCAGCTGGCTGGTGACTCCAAGTTGGTCCAGCCCGTGGATTTCGCAGCGCTTGGCCGCGACCAGGAATTCCAGCGCAGATTTCATCTTCTTGCTCTCCCCATGAGGCCGGGCGAACCCGGCATCCGAGAAGCAAACATCATGCACATAGGAGAACAAGCGCTCAGAGGCTGCGCTGGCGGCGAGCCTCGAACAGGCAGATTCCGCTCGCCACCGATACGTTCAGGCTCTCCACGCTGCCGTGCATCGGAATCTGCGCCAGTTCATCGCAGGTTTCGCGGGTAAGCCGGCGCAAGCCGTCACCCTCCGCGCCCAACACCCAGGCCAGCGGGCCTTTCTGCTCGACCTGGTAGACGGATTTCTCTGCCTCGCCGGCCGCGCCCACCACCCAGACTCCCGCCTCCTGCATCTCGCGAAGGCTGCGGGCCAGGTTGGTCACGGTGATGTAGGGCACGGTGTCAGCCGCGCCGCTGGCAACCTTCACCGCAGTGGCGTTCAGCCCCACCGCGCGGTCCTTTGGTGCGACGACCGCATGCGCGCCAGCGGCATCCGCCACCCGCAGGCAGGCACCGAGGTTGTGCGGATCCTGCACACCATCGAGAACGAGGATGAGCGCATCCTCATCAAGCCCGTCCAGGATGTCGGTCAGCTTCAACTCGCGCCGGGTAGCGTCGATCCGCGCCACCACCCCCTGGTGGCGTCGGGTTCCAACCATTGCGTCCAGCCGCTCCCCTTCGCTGGGAACCAGCTTGACCCCAGCCGCTTCCGCGGCCGCGATAAATTTCTTGACTCGGGCGTCCTTGCGGTCGCCCGACAGATACACCTCGAAAACAGCCGCCGGTGCGTGCCGCAGCTTGGCGGACACCGCGTGGAAACCGTAGATCAGACGGGATGCTGCGCCTTCGGAACTCTTGTTAACCACCCCGGCGTCCCTTCTTCGACTTGTTGGCCGCAGCGGGTGCCGACGCAGCCGGCTTGCTGGCAGCCTTTGTTGCCTTGGCCGGAGCCTTGGCCGGAGCCTTGGCCGGAGCCTTGGCCGGAGCCTTGGCCGGAGCCTTGGCCGGAGCCTTGGCCGGAGCCTTGGCCGGAGCCTTCTCGGCCTTGGCCGGAGCCTTCTCGGCCTTGGCCGGAGCCTTCTCGGCCTTGGCCGGAGCCTTCTCGGCCTTGGCCGGAGCCTTCTCGGCCTTGGCCGGAGCCTTCTCGGCCTTGGCCGGAGCCTTCTCGGCCTTGGCCGGAGCCTTCTCGGCCTTGGCCGGAGCCTTCTCGGCCTTGGCCGGAGCCTTCTCGGCCTTGGCCGGAGCCTTCTCGGCCACGGCCCCCCGGGCCGCCGCCTTCGTCTTCCGGGTGCCTTTCACTGCAGGCTGGCGCACGACCTCGGCCACTACCAACTCGCTGCTAACCGCTTCCGGCAGTCGCGCGACTTCCGCGGCCATCTCCTTGACAAACTCCTTATCGGAGACAGCCTCCGCGGACGTTTTTACTGTCCTCTTCGGAGTGGCCGCGGGCTTGGTGGCCGCGGGCTTGGTGGCCGCGGGCTTGGTGGCCGCGGGCTTGGTGGCCGCGGGCTTGGTGGCCGCGGGCTTGGTGGCCGCGGGCTTGGTGGCCGCGGGCTTGGTGGCCGCGGGCTTGGTGGCCGCGGGCTTGGTGGCCGCGGGCTTGGTGGCCGCGGGCTTGGTGGCCGCCTTGCCGCCCACGGCGGCGACGGCTTTCTGCGTTCCTTTTTCTTGCTGTGCCACTTCAGCTTTCTCCTGAACGAGCAAGGGACCTTCCACAAGGCGGAAGTCGATTTTCGTCGTTTGCATGTCCACACGCATCAGCTGTATCCGCACCCGGTCGGAAAGCCTGAATTGCTTGCCAGTCCGTTGCCCCACCAGCGCGTGCCGGGTTTCGTCGTAATTGAAATAGTCGCTGCCAAGCTCCGAGATATGCACCAGACCTTCGATGAAAATGTCGTCCAGTGCCACAAAGAGCCCGAAAGGTACTGCTGCCGAGACGCTGCCGGTGAATTCCTCGCCAACGCGATCCTGCATGAAGTAGCACTTTAGCCATGCCACAACGTCGCGGGTAGCATCGTCTGCCCGCCGCTCGGTCATCGAGCAGTGCAGGCCGATGTCTTCCCAGTCTCCCGGGCGGTATTCGGAGCGTGCCAGCACCGCCTTGATCGCGCGATGGACCAGCAGATCCGGATACCGGCGGATCGGGGAAGTGAAGTGGGTATAAGCCTCGTAGGCGAGACCGAAGTGGCCCACGTTGTCCGGGCTATAGACCGCCTGGCGCAGGGAGCGCAGCATCACCGTCTGAAGCAGTTGCGCGTCCGGCCTGTCTTTTACCTTGTCCAACAGCTTGGCGTAATCAGCGGCACGCGGCTCGTCGCCGCCCCCCAGGCCGAGGCCGAACTCAGCGAGGAAACCACGCAGTTTCTCCAGTTTCTCGGGGGTGGGCCCTTCGTGGATGCGGTAAAGCGCGGGATGCTCGTTCTTGGCGAGAAAATCGGATGCGCAGACGTTGGCCGCCAGCATGCACTCTTCGATCAGGCGGTGGGCGTCGTTGCGGACCTCCGGCACGATGCGCTCGATCTTGCCCTTGTCATCGAAGATCATCCGCGTTTCGGTAGTCTCGAAATCGATCGCGCCGCGCTTAGCCCGCGCCTTGAGCAGCACCCGGAACAACTGGTCGAGGTTCTCCAACTGCGGCAGCAGGGCCTGGAGTTCGTCACGCACCGCCGGATCTTTCTCATACAGCGCAGCCGCAACCTTCGTATAGGTCAGACGGGCATGCGAGAAGATTACCGCTGGATAAAAGCGGTAATTCGCAACAGCGCCATTGCCGGAGATGTTCATGTCCGCGACCATTGCCAGGCGCTCGACCTGCGGGTTGAGCGAACATAGTCCGTTCGAGAGCTTCTCCGGCAGCATCGGGATCACCCGCCGCGGGAAATACACCGAGTTGCCCCGCTCGTAGGCATCCTGGTCCAGCCCCTTTCCCGCAATGACGTAGTGAGATACGTCAGCGATGGCGACGATCAGCCGATACCCGTTGCCCTGGCGCTCGCAATACACCGCATCGTCGAAGTCCTTCGCCGTTTCGCCGTCTATGGTGACCAGCGGCAGAGCGGTAAGGTCTTCCCGGCCAGCCCAATCCTTCTTGCGCACAGAGCTCGGGAGCTTACGGGTCTCAGCCAGCGCCTCCGGGCTGAAATCGAAGGGCAATTCGTGCTTGCGCAGCGCGATCTCGATCTCCATGCCGGGGTCGGCATAGTTGCCGAGCACCTCCACGACACGCCCTATCGGTTGCGCATAGCGCGTCGGCTGCTCCACCAATTCCACGGTAACGATCTGACCGGGTTCCGGCTTCTTGCCGCCGGGCGCGATGAGGATGTCCTGCGCCAGGCGACGATTCTCCGGCACCACCAGCAGTACGCCGTGTTCGTTCAGTACCCGCCCCACCACACGCCGGTTGGCACGCTCCAGCACTTCGACGAGTTTGCCTTCCGGCCGGCCCCGGCGATCCTGCCCGGCGATGCGCACAATGGCACGGTCGCCATGCAACACTTCCCGCATCTCCTTCGGGCCGAGGAAGACGTCCTGCCCGCCGTCGTCACGCACCAGGAAACCATAGCCATCCGGATGCCCCTCCACTCGGCCACGGATGAGATCCGCCTTGTCCGGCAGCAGATAGGCGTCACGCCGGTTGCGCAGCAACTGCCCATCCCGTTCCATAGCCCGCAGACGGCGCTCGAAATGCTCAATCTCGGAGCTGTGGATATCCAGCGCGTCGACCAACGCCAGGAAGGAAAGCGGCACCCCGCGTTCGGCCAGCACCTGTTCGACATACTCCCGGCTAGGCAAGGGATAGTCGTACTTGGCCGACTCCCGCTCGAAGAAAGGGTCCGCCCGACGAACCGGGCTCATCTGGATATTGCTCTTGGGGGCGCTCTTGGCCGGCCGCCGCCGCTCTGCGGCGTGCCTGGAACGGGTGGGAGCCTGACCATGCGGTTTATTTCTATCGTTTCGCTTTTTCGTGTTTCGACTCATTGACATTCTTCTTTTCGTGCTTATAATGCGCGGCTCTTGCCCAGATGGCGGAATTGGTAGACGCACTAGTTTCAGGTACTAGCGCCGCGAGGCGTGGAGGTTCGAGTCCTCTTCTGGGCACCAGTTTCGCAGGAAAGCCGCTCTTCGGAGCGGCTTTTTTGTTTTCCGGCCGCATTCGGTATTACCGATGCTGCGGCGCGGACAGCAGACACCATCGCTCGACCGAGCGTCGGCATCGCGCCTGCGCAGTCGAGATACGACGACGCATTTTTTTTGCTCGGCGACTTCCCAACCAGCTGGAAGCCCCCTATAATCGCGGTCCTTGCCCAGATGGCGGAATTGGTAGACGCACTAGTTTCAGGTACTAGCGCCGCGAGGCGTGGAGGTTCGAGTCCTCTTCTGGGCACCAGTTTCAAGCAAAAGCCGACCTTGAGTCGGCTTTTTGCATTGGACGGCCGTTTTCCACCCGAGCACACACCACCCACGTTCGCAACCCGGACGCGCCCGGCAAAGGAACCGGCCTTGCGGCCGGCTCCAACGAAGCAGCAATCAAGCGCCAAAAGGATGGCGCCGCAGGATGGTTTCATCCCGCTCGGGTCCAGTGGAAATCACATCAATGGGGATCTCGCAGATTTCCTCGATGCGGTGCAGATAGGCCCTCGCCTCCTGGGGTAACGCATCCCAGGTCTGCGCCCCGAAGGTGCTGCCTCCCCAACCCGGCATGGTCTCGTAGATCGGTTCGCACCGAGTCACCTCTTCAGCCCCCATCGGCAGCAGATCAATGCGCTTGCCATCGAGCTGATAACCCGTGCAGAGCTTGAGCTCCTTCAAACCATCCAGCACATCCAGCTTGGTGATACACAGGCCAGTCACGCCGTTGATGATGATGGAACGCTTCAGCGCCGCCAGATCCAGCCAGCCACAACGCCGCTTGCGGCCGGTCACTACGCCGAACTCACGCCCCTTGGAAGACATCTGCTGACCCGGCGTACCTGCCGTCTCAATATCCAACTCGGTCGGGAACGGCCCACCCCCGACGCGGGTGCAGTAGGCCTTGGTAATCCCCAGCACGTAGTGCAGGCGCCCCGGACCAACACCCGAGCCCGCAGCCGCCTGCCCGGCAACGCAGTTGCTGGAAGTCACGAACGGGTAAGTACCGTGATCGATGTCGAGCAACGTGCCTTGGGCACCCTCGAACAACAAGCTGCCGCCAGCCTTATTGACGGCATACAGCTCAGCCGAGACATCTGCCACCATCGGCAGAATCTCCGCGGCGTCAGCCATGGCCTCGTCGAACACCGCCTGGAATTCAATCGCTTCTGCACCCAGGTGCTGGGTCAGGACGAAATTGTGATACTCCAAGTTGGCCTTGAGCTTCTCTGCAAAGCGCTCCCGGTCGAACAGGTCATAGACGCGCAACGCACGCCGCGCCACCTTGTCCTCGTAGGTCGGGCCGATACCCTTGCCGGTGGTGCCGATCTTGTCGCCGGCAGCCTTGGCCGCCTCCCGCGCACGATCCAGCGCAGCGTGATAGCCCAGAATTAGCGGACACCCCGGACTGATCCGCAGGCGGTCTCGCACCTTCAGGCCACCCTCTTCGAGCTTGCGGATTTCGCTCAGTAGATGATGCGCATCCAGCACAACGCCGTTGCCGATGTAGCAGGCCACGCCCTCGCGCACGATACCGGACGGCACCAGGTTCAGCTTGTACTCGGTCTGACCGATCACCAAGGTGTGACCGGCGTTGTGCCCACCTTGGAAACGCACTACGCCTCGCGCGTGGTCGGTCAGCCAGTCGACGATCTTGCCTTTGCCCTCGTCGCCCCACTGGGTACCGACAACCACAACATTCTTTGCCATTCCTTACTCTCCCTGAAGCGGCTCAACCGTCCAACGGCCGCCCCGCAGCACCAGTTGCCGGTCGCAACCGGCTTCGTTCCATGTTCCTTCATGCCCTGGCAAGGCATCCATGACGATCTCGCCGCGCCCGCGCAGCGCGTCTATTTCCGCAACGAGGCCAGCCTCCCCGGAAATCGGCGCCAAGATCGCGCCGCTGACCTGCTGTCCGGGCAGATGCAAGACCAGTTCCCTGAGATCCAGGCTGAAGCCAGTTGCCGGACGCGCCCGCCCGAATGCAGCGCCGACACGATCGTAGCGACCGCCCAGCGCAAGTGCTGCTGGCGAGCCGCCGCCATAGGCGGCGAACACCACGCCACTGTGGTAGTGGTAGCCGCGCAGGTCCGCCAAGTCGAAGCTGATCGGCAGACCGGACAAGCTTTTCGCCAGCGCCCGCAGATCCTTGAGCGCAGCGGCAATCTCTTCGTCCTGCGGCAGCAGCGCCGCAGCCCTCTCGATGACTTCTGCCCCACCATACAGCTCAGGCAGCAGCAAGAGCGCAGCCCTCACCGGCTCAGGCACATCGGCAACCAAGGCCCGCAAGCCAGGCACATCCTTGGCCTGGAGCAAGCCAAACAGCTCTTCCTCGCGCCCCGGTACCAACCCCGCGCGCGCCGCCAATGCATGGAACAGCCCCATGTGGCCGATATCGATCCGGCTCGCCGGCACATCGGCAAGACGCAACACCTCTGCCAGCAGGCGCAGGATCTCCACATCCGCCTCGATTCCGCCGTGGCCGTACAACTCCGCGCCGAGTTGCAACGGCTCCCGGGTTGCGGTGACCGAGGAAGGCAGGGTGTGAAGCACGCTGCCGCAGTAACAAAGCCGCGACACCCCCGTCCGGTTGAGCAGATGGGCGTCGATGCGCGTTACCTGCGGCGTCATGTCCGCCCGAACCCCCATGGTCCGGCCAGACAGTTGGTCGACCAGCTTGAAAGTACGCAGATCAAGATCCTGTCCCGCCCCGGTGATGAGCGAGTCCAGGTATTCAAGCATCGGCGGGGCAACCAACTGGTAACCCCGAACCCGGAAGGCATCCAGCAGCTTGCGCCGCAGGGATTCCAGCTGTTCAGCCTCGGACGGCAAGGCGTCCTGTATGTAGTCGGGCAATACCCAGCGCATGAGGGACTTCAGTTGAAAATCAGGAGAAGGGCAACGCCCAGCAGCATGGAGGACAGCCCGATAAACCGGATCTGCCCATCCGCCATGCTTGCCAGACGCAAAAAAGTTTCGCGCCAGGCAGCTGGCGCGACAAAGGGAAGAATGCCTTCGATGATCAACATCAGCGCGAAGGCAGTCAACAGGGTGTTACCCATGAAGAAACTCAGTTCCGGCGAGGGCCTCCGGAGCTCTTCATGAACTTGAAGAAGTCCGAACTGGGATCGACCACGAGCACATCATCCTTGCCGTCGAAGCTCGAGCGATAGGCCTCGAGACTGCGATAGAAAGAATAGAACTCCGGGTTCTGGCCAAAAGCCTGGGCATAAATCGCCGTTGCCTTCGCGTCGCCTTCACCCTTGACCTCTTGCGCAGAGCGATAGGCTTCGGCGATCAGAACCTCCCGCTGGCGATCCGCGTCCGCCCGGATCTTCTCGGCTTCAGCTCCACCCTGGGAGCGCAGTTCATTGGCCACCCGCTTACGCTCGGCTTCCATCCGGCGATAGACCGACTCGGACACCTCGGTAGGCAGATCGACGCGCTTCAGGCGAACGTCCACAATCTGCACGCCAATCTTGCGCGCATCCTGGTCGGCCTTGGTACGCATATCCTCCATGATCTGGTCTCGCGCGCCCGAAACCACATCGTGCACCGTACGGCGACCGAACTCTTCGCGCAGCCCCGCGTTCACCGTCTGATTCAGGCGGGTACGAGCCCGGGCTTCATCACCCGCGACGGACTCGTAATACAAGCGCGGATCGACGATGCGCCACTTCACGAAATGATCGACCAGCACGTTCTTCTTCTCGGAGGTGATGAAACGCTCCGGCTCCGGCGTATCCATTGTGAGAATACGCTTGTCGAAATAACGCACGTTCTGGATCAGCGGCAGCTTGACATTGAGGCCCGGGGTCTCGATGACCTCCTTTACCTCCCCCAGCTGGAATACCACCGCGTACTGACGCTGGTCCACGGTAAACAGCGACATAGAGGCCAGCACCAGCAGGAACAGGACAACGCCGGCAATCAAGGAAAGCTTGTCGCGCATTAACGATCTCCCCGTTCGCGGTTACGCATGAGCTCGCGGCTACGCGGATCGAACATGCCGGACTGCGCCGACGACGAACTCGAGGCCGGAGTTGCCGCCTCATTCTGCGGTGTGGGCGTGGAGCCGGGACTGCTTCCTGCAGCCTGGATCAATTTATCCAACGGTAGGAACAGCAGATTGCCATTGCCCTTCGCGTCGATCATCACCTTGGACGTATTGGACAGCACTTGCTGCATGGTCTCGATATACAGGCGCTCACGCGTCACATCCGGGGCACGCCGGTATTCCGTGTAGATCTGATTGAAGCGGCTCGCCTCGCCCTCTGCGTTCGCGACTACACGGTCACGGTAAGCCTGCGCTTCCTCGATCAGGCGGGAGGCCGTACCACGCGCCCTCGGGATGACGTCATTGGCGTAGGCCTCGCCTTCGTTCTTCTGCCGCTCGCGGTCCTGCCCCGCCTTCACCGCGTCGTCGAACGCGGCCTGAACCTGCTCGGGCGGCTGCGCATTCTGCATGGTCACCCGGCTGATCTGGATACCAGTCTGGTAGCGGTCCAGGATGCGCTGCATCAGTTCATGGGCCGTGGCGGCTATTTCTTCACGCCCTTCGTAGAGCACGAAGTCCATCCGGCTTTTACCCACGATCTCGCGCATCGCGGTCTCCGCCACCTGGGCGACGGACTCATCCGGATAGCGGTTATTGAAGATGTAACTCTCCGGGCTGTTCAGCACGTACTGCACGGCGAACTGGATGTTGATGATGTTCTCGTCATCAGTCAGCATCAGCGACTCGCGCAGGACCTTGTTCCGCTCGGAGCCGCGATAGCCCACTTCGACGGTACGAACGCCGGTCAAGTCCACCAACTCATGGCTCTCGAAGGGATAGGGCAAACGCCAGCGCAGACCAGGCTCTGTCACTTCGATGAACTTGCCGAGACGCAATACAACGCCCCGCTGGTTGGCATCCACCGTGTAGAAACCGCTGGCCAGCCAAACGACCAGTACAAGGGCAACCAGCGCAGTGATGCCGCCGCCGAACTGCCTGAAGGAGAAGCCGGGACCCTGCGGGCCACCGCCATCGCGGCCGCCACCGGATCCACCATCGCGCCCCTGCCGCTTGCCACCAAACAGACTGGAGAGGCGCTGGTTGAAATCACGCCACACTTCTTCGAGATCCGGAGGGCCTTGATTGTTACCGCGATTGCCTTCTCCGCGATCGCCGTTGTTGCCCTGGCCCCCCCAACGCGGGTCGTTTAGGGACATGAGAATGCCTGTTATCACTGTTGTAATGGAATGTCTGGCGCAGTCCCCGGCATGTCGCCCGCATTTGGACCAGATGCCTGGCTAGCCGTCTCGGCCAGCGCTTCTCGAAGCAGATCAAGCCCTTCGCCGGTTCTTGCGCTTAAAAAAACGCGCCTGATTCTATCACAGTCGCCCCTCTCGACCGCCGCGCTGGCATGAGTGAGGTCTATCTTGTTCCACACCATGATCTGCGGAACCTCGGCCGCGCCGATTTCGGCCAGCACCTGGTTCACCGCGGCGATCTGTGCATCTCTGTCCTCGCTGGCAGAATCCACCACATGTAGCAGCAGATCAGCATGCGCGGTTTCTTCCAACGTCGCGCGGAAAGCCGCCACGAGGGCATGAGGCAGATCACGGATGAATCCGACCGTGTCCGACAACACAACGTTCCCCCCGCCAACATAAAGTCGGCGCGATGTTGTATCGAGGGTGGCGAAAAGCTGGTCGGCTGCATAGCTGCCAGCCTTGGTCAGTGCGTTGAACAGCGTGGACTTGCCGGCGTTGGTATAGCCGACGAGGGATACAGACAGGACGTCGCGCCGCTCCCGCGCTCGGCGACGCACCTTGCGCTGCTTCTCCATCTGCTGCAAACGGGATTTCAGTAATTTGACCCGGTTGCCCAGCAAGCGGCGGTCCGTCTCCAGCTGGGTCTCGCCCGGCCCCCGCAGACCGATACCGCCTTTTTGCCGCTCCAAGTGAGTCCAGCCCCTTACTAGGCGGGTGGAAAGATGGTCCAACTGCGCCAGTTCGACCTGAAGCTTGCCTTCATGGCTGCGCGCGCGGAGCGCGAAGATGTCCAAGATCAGCGCAGTGCGGTCAATGACGTGGCAGTTCAGCTCACGCTCAAGATTACGCTGCTGCGCCGGCGACAAAGCATGATTGAAGATGACGAGGTCCGCGGCATTGGCGCGCAGGACTTCGCCCACCTCTGCCACCTTGCCGCGACCGGCGAACAAAGCCGGATCAGGTGCGGAGCGCCGCCCCTGGACCACCGCCTCGACGCTCGCCCCCGCGCTGGCAGCGAGCAATTTGAGTTCGGACAGACGCTCGTCGACGGCCTCTTGACCGAAGTCCAGTTGAACGAGAACCGCGCGCTCCCCGGATGCCGGGCGCTCAAACATGGGAGAGAATCCCGGCCGACGCTGGCGGTCGGCCACGAGCTTGGGAGCGGGAGATCAGTTGCCGCCCTCGCCCGGCTCCTGCTGCTGGATCGTTACCGGGCGGGCAGGCACGACGGTGGAGATGGCATGCTTGTAGACCATCTGCGTCACAGTGTTCTTGAGCAGCACGACGTACTGGTCGAAGGATTCGATCTGACCCTGCAGCTTGATTCCGTTGACCAGATAGATCGATACCGGGACATGCTCCCGGCGCAAGGTGTTCAGAAAGGGGTCTTGTAGAAGTTGCCCTTTATTGCTCATCGTTGAACCTCTTTATTTTGTGTTTATATGAATGTATCGGATTTCGTGCTGCACTGCCACATGCCAGTATGCATCGAAATCCCGGTGTGGGAATCGGGTTTTTCCGCAATCAATTCTTGGTCGCGTAGGGATTGTGCGCGGTCCGGAACTGTATCCGCAAGGGCGTACCCTGGAGCTTGAAAGCCTCCATGAAGGTGCGCTCCAGAAAACGCACATACGAGTTCGGAATATTCTCCAAAGCATTACCGTGGATGACGATCACTGGCGGGTTCATGCCGCCCTGGTGAGCGTATCGCAGCTTTGGACGAGCGCTGCCGTGACGTGGCGGGGCCTGTTTGGCCACCGCAGCCTGCATGGTGCGGGTAAGCCGGGGCGTGGACAGGTTGGCCATCGCTGCCGCATAAGCACCGTCCACCGACTTCAGAAGACCATTGATGCCTTCGGCCTTGAGCGCGGAAATCTGATGGAAGCGCGCAAATGACAGGAAACCGAGCTTGCGCGTCATGTCCTCTTTCAAGCGCTCCCGCCGGTAGTCATCCACCGCATCCCACTTGTTGACTGCCACCACCAGCGCGCGGCCAGTATCCAGCACGAAACCGGCGATGTGCGCGTCCTGGTCGGAAATGTCTTGCGCCGCATCCAGCACGAGCACGACGACGTTGGACTCCTGGATAGCCTGCAGGGTCTTGATCACCGAGAATTTCTCGACGGCTTCGAAGACCTTCCCACGGCGGCGCAGGCCTGCGGTGTCGATCAGCGTATAGGGCCGTCCGCCACGCTCGAAGGGAATCGCAATGGCGTCACGGGTCGTTCCAGGCATGTCGAAGGCAATGACCCGCTCCTCGCCCAGCAAGGTATTGACCAGCGTGGACTTGCCGACATTCGGACGGCCGACGATGGCCACCTTGGGCCCCTTCTCGGCGTCGTCTTCGGCGTCTTCGTCCTCCGGGAAGGGCGACAGCACGAGTTCAACCACCTGCTTGATCCCGTCGCCATGAGCCGCGGAGACCGGCAGCGGTGCGCCCAGGCCGAGCGCATGGAAATCCGCCGAGACGATGGCCCGGTCCAACCCTTCCGCCTTGTTCACCACCAGGTGAACGGGCCGCCCCGCGCGCCGTAGTCGAGCAGCGATCTGTTCATCGTGCGGCGTCCTCCCCGCCCGGCCATCCACGAGAAACAGCAGGACGTCCGCCTCGGCGATGGCCTGCTCAGCCTGCCGAGCCATCTCGTGCATGATGCCGTCCTTGGCCACCGGGTCGAAACCCGCGGTGTCTACCACCAGGTAATCCCGGTCACCGACACGCCCGACGCCATAGTGGCGGTCGCGGGTAAGGCCGGGTTGGTCAGCGACCAAGGCGTCACGCGTTTTCGTCAGCCGATTGAAGAGGGTGGACTTGCCGACGTTGGGGCGCCCGACCAGGACGATGGTAGGTTTCACGTTCTTGTATCCGTTTCCGCTCAGCGCAGCTCGTAGGCGGCGATTTCACCGTCACGGCTCTGGGCGATGAACCCATTGCCGTAGGGACGCAGATCCGCGGTCACCGCGCTGCTGTCAACCCGCACGCGCGCGGCGAAGGCGCCGTCTTCGCGCTTCAACAGGTGGACATAACCTTCCAGATCGCCCACCGCAACATAGTCACCCACGATCAGCGGGCGCCCCACCGTACGACGCGCCAGCGCGTCCTGCTTCCAGATGCTCGCACCACTATAGACATCCAGCGCGTTCACCGCGTCCTTGTCATCGGTGATCACAGCGAAGCGGGTGTCTCTGTCCATGCCTACGCTGCTCGACATTTCGCGAGACCACAGCGAATTGCCATTGGACGCGTCGAAGCAAGCCGCACGGCCCTGGTAAGCCACGGCGCACACCTCGCGGCGCCCGATAACCGGCGGGCCGACGATGTCAGCAACCCGCTCCAGCTCGGTCGAACCCTTGGGCGTCGCCACCGTCAGCTCCCACAACGCACCGCCGTTCGCGAGGCTGATCGCGACCAGCTTGCCGCCGGGAAAGCCAGCCAGCGCAACGCCACTCTCCAGCAACACCCCCGCGTAGGTCCGCAGACCCAGCGGCGGATTGTTGCGTTGGTAGACCCAGCGCCGCACGCCGTCCTTGGCCGACAGGGCAATCAAGCGGTGGTCCGAGGAGCGCACCACTACGACATCATCATTGACCGCCGGCGGCGCCAGCACTTCGGCCCCGACCTGCGAACGCCAGCGCTCCGAACCGTTGGTGGCATCGTAGGCAATGACCGTGCCGTTGACCGTTACTACTACGGCCAGCTTGCCGTCGCTGCCCACACCAGCGGACAGCGGCGTCTTCGTGCTCGCCTTCCACACCGCGCGCCCGTCTTCATAACGAGCAAGGTCGCCGCCTTCGGCCGCGGCGTAGACCGCGAAGCCCACCACGGCGGGCTGGAACACATAGTTCTTGGACTTGCCGATGTCCACGCTCCAGGTCTTCGCCAGTTGGGCCGACTGGGTGAAATCCACCAGCGGCGCAGGCTTGGGGCCATCGCTGGAAAATGGGTTCAGCGAGGAGCAGGCGGTCAGCAGTGCCACCGGCACCGCCAGGGAAAGGGAACGCAGAGAGACGGGGAGCATCGATCAACCTTCCAGCGATTCGAGTTTCACGCGCACGACTTCGCGCAGGGTAGCGGCCCGTTCGTCATCCTGACCGATGGCATCCATTGCGGCCTGATAGGCGGCGCGGGCATCGGCAGACTTGCCTTGGGCAGCCAACACATCGCCCTTCAGATCTTCGAAGCGGGCCTTGTACTGGCCGGCGGGTACCGGCTGCAACCGGGCCAGCGCCTCATCCAGCGCCCCCTGCTGCTGCAGCACTGTCGCCAGACGCAGGCGCGCAAGATCGCGCAGCGACGGATCAGCGCCCTTATCGGCCGCCCACGCCAGCTGCGCCTTGGCGTTGTCCAGTTCCCCCTTGTGGAACTGCACGCCGGCGGAGAGCAAGGCGCCCATCTGGGCATGGGTGGTGCCGGGATACTGGCCAATCAGCTGGCCGGCGGCGTCGCGCGCCTTCTGCGCGTCATCCTGCTCCACCGCCTGCTGCACCGCGAAGTAGAGCACGCCGGCTTCGCCCGCCTGCTTGCCCTGGTACCACTGCCAACCCTGCCAGCCGACCGCCGCCAACGCCGCCACGGCGATGAGACCAGTCACCCAGTTGCCGTAGTCTTCCCACCAACCCTTGAGCGCGGAGATCTGCTCCTGCTCCTCGAGGTCATACACCGCCATCGTTACCCTCTTCGTTCGTCGATTCGTCGGTAAAAAGCAGGTCAGCAACCGCTTCCGGCAGACCTTCCAGGGAAACCCGCTGCTGGGCGCCAGCGCCGCGCAGCGGCTTGACGCCGACTTCGCCCGCCGCCGCTTCGTCCTCGCCGATGACCACCGCCACCGCTGCCGCACTGGCGTCGGCCTTCTTCATCTGCGACTTGAAGCTGCCGCCACCGCAATGGAGCAATGCCGCAAAGCCATGGCCACGCAGCGCCTCGGCCGCACGGAAGGCCAGGCGCATCGCGGCTTCGCCCTGGTGCACCAGATAGACGTCCGGCCGCACCTTCTCCGCCTCGCCGCCGCTCTCCTGCCACAGTGCAAGCAGGCGCTCGACCCCCATCGCGAACCCCGCGGCAGGCTGTGGCTTGCCACCCAGTTGCGCGACCAGCCCGTCGTAGCGCCCACCCGCACAGACGGTGCCCTGCGCGCCCAGGCGGGTGGTGACCCATTCGAAGACGGTACGGTTGTAGTAGTCCAGCCCGCGCACCAGCCGATGGTTCACCCGGTAGGGGATGCCAGCATCCTTGACCAGAGTCTGCACCGCGGTGAAATGCAACAGGCTTTCTTCGCCGAGATAGTCGGCCAGCTTGGGCGCCTGTTCGACGATCTGCTGCAGCTCGGGGTTCTTGGTGTCCAGGATGCGCAGCGGATTGGAGTAGAGGCGGCGCTTGCCGTCCTCGTCCAAGCGGTCCACATGCTGTTCCAGGTAGGCGATCAACGCCGCCCGGTGCAAGGCGCGCTCTTCCGCCGAGCCCAGGGAGTTGAGTTCCAGCGACACATCTTCCAGCCCGAGGTCGTCCCACAGCCGGGCGCACATGATGATGAGCTCGGCATCGATGTCCGGGCCGGCAAAGCCCAGTGCTTCGACACCGATCTGGTGGAACTGGCGATAGCGGCCTTTCTGCGGCCGCTCATGGCGGAACATCGGGCCGTGGTAGTAAAGCCGCTGCGGGCCGGAGCCGGCGATGAGGTTGTGCTGGATGGCGGCACGCACGCAGGAAGCGGTGCCTTCCGGGCGCAGCGTCAGACGCTCGCCGTTCAACGCGTCCTCGAAGGAATACATCTCCTTTTCGACGATGTCGGTCACTTCACCGATGGCGCGCTTGAACAACGGCGTCGGCTCGACGATGGGCATGCGGATGGGCCGGTAGCCATAGCTCTTCAGCCAGTCCCGCACGATGTCTTCGAAGTGTTCCCAGGTTTCGGCCTCGTCCGGCAGGATGTCGTTCATCCCGCGCAGCGCCTGCAAGGTCTGGCTCATCTGTATCCGTTTCGCTCTGTTCGTTGCCGGGGGCCTCAGCCCGCCTTTTTCGCGTATCGCGTGCTCACATAGTCATCGACGATGGCCTTGAACTCGGCGGCGATGTTGTCGCCGCGCAAGGTCACCGTCTTCTCGCCGTCGACGAACACCGGTGCCGCCGGACTTTCGCCGGTGCCGGGCAGCGAGATACCGATGTTGGCATGCTTGCTCTCGCCCGGGCCATTCACCACGCAGCCCATCACCGCAAGCGTCATGTTCTCGACGCCGTCGTACTGTTCGCGCCACACCGGCATCTGCTCGCGCACATAGGTCTGGATGCCGGAGGCCAGTTCCTGGAAGAAGGTGCTGGTAGTGCGGCCACAGCCGGGACAGGCAGTCACCATCGGGGTGAATGCCCGCAGGCCCATGGTCTGCAGGATCTCCTGGGCAACGACTACCTCTTGCGTCCGGCTGCCGTCCGGCTCCGGCGTCAGCGAGATCCGGATGGTGTCGCCTATCCCCTCCTGCAGCAGCACCGACAGCGCCGCGGTGGAGGCGACGATGCCCTTGCTGCCCATGCCGGCCTCGGTGAGGCCGAGATGCAGCGGGTAATCACAGCGCTGGGCGAGGTCGCGGTAAACCGCGATCAAATCCTGCACGCTGGAAACCTTGGCGGACAGGATGATGCGGTCGCCCCCCAGGCCGTACTCCTCGGCCTTGGCTGCGGACTCCAGCGCCGACACCACCAGCGCTTCGCGCATGACGGCGCCAGCGTCGCGAGGCTCTGCGCGCGTGGCGTTCTCGTCCATGATGCGGGCCAGCACCGACTGATCCAGGCTGCCCCAGTTCACGCCGATGCGCACCGGCTTGTCGTAGCGGCAAGCGATGTCGACGATGGCGGCGAACTGCGGATCGCGCTTGCTGCCCGCCCCCACGTTGCCCGGATTGATCCGCAGCTTGGCCAGCGCCTCGGCGCAGGCCGGGTGGTCGGACAGCAGCTTGTGGCCGTTGTAATGGAAGTCGCCCACCAGCGGAACATCCATGTTCAGCGCCAGCAGCCGGTCGCGGATGTGCGGCACCGCCTTGGCGGCCGCTTCATTGTTCACCGTGATGCGTACCAACTCGGAACCGGCTCGGGCCAGTTCGGCGATCTGTATCGCGGTTCCCAACACGTCGGCGGTGTCGGTGTTGGTCATGGACTGCACCACCACCGGCGCGTCCGAACCGACGATGACACGGCCGATGCGGACCTGGCGGGTAGCCCGGCGCGGCTCGGCGCCGGCCTGGAAAATCTGGTGCGTCATCTTATTGAACCGTCAGGCGGGCAACCGTGACCCGGGTATGGGGAGCGAGGTCGACCACCTTGCCCTGATATTCGAGGCGGACATCCTTGGCGTTGCCCACCACCAGCGTGAAAGGCGCCTTGCCCTGTACCGTGCGAGTGGCGCCCGCGGAATTGGTGCCGGAATAGACCACCGCACCAGCAGCATCCCTGACCTCTATCCAGGACTCGCCAGTGAAACTGAAAACGAGGCTGGCGCCGTCCGTCGCCGGAGCAGGCACCGGCGTAGCGGGCGCCGGAGTTGCAACAACCGCACCCGCGCCCTGGTCCGCCGAAGGCGTCATGGCCGGCTGCACAGCCGCCGCCCCCGGAGCCTGCGGCGCGGGAGCCGCTGCCGCCGGCGCCTCCGCGGCCGGCGCCTCCAGTGGCTCGATCGCCACACCGCCTTCGATGGGCGCCGTCTCGGTCGATTCAGACCCCGGCATTTCAGCCGGTGGCTCCGTCTGGAACCAGTCGAAATACCAGCCCGCGAGCACCCCGGCGAGCAAGATGAAGAACAGCGCCGTTACCGGCTTGCTGCTGGTGCGCCGCCCCATCCCAACCGGCATTTCGCCGGTCGCGTTCGAGACCGGCGCCAGCTCCACCGTACCCGCCGCCCCGCGCTGCTCCACGCCACCCAGCAGGGGCGCCGGGTCCAGGCCTAGGTAACGGGCGTAATTGCGCAGGAAACCCCGCGCGAAAGCCGGGCCGGGCAGCGCATCATGACGGCCGCTCTCCAGCGCCTCCACCTGCCTGCGGGACAGCTTCAGCACCTGAGCAACGTCGGACAGGGTTTCGCCGCGCGCTTCACGCGCTTGCCGCAGCTGCGCTCCGGCAAACTCGGCGGGCGTCATCTCGGACGTAACGCCCGAGGGCTCGGGCGGAGACTGCATGGCACTCACTCGTACTTCCCTTGCAACATCAACTGATATTCGGGTGAATCGGCAAAGCGGCTCCGCAGCTGCGCGGCGTAGCTCGCCTCGGCATCGCGGTGGCCGAGGCGGCGTTCAGTGCGCAGCCCCAGCCAGGCAGACGCAGCCGTCGGCTCCAGAGCCTGGTGGAGCCGGATCAACCGGTTGCGCGCCTGCTCGTAATCCCCCCGGCGATAGGCAATGCCCGCCAACTCGTACATCGCCCGCCCATTCGTGGGGTCAGCCTCCACCGCCGACGCGAATTGACCCTCGGCCGCACTGTCGTTCTTCACGCGCAGCAGGCACAGGCCAGCGTTGGTATAGGGCCGGGTAGGATACCGGTAATAGGGGTTGCGTGCGGCGCGATTGAAATAGCTCAAGCCCTCGCTCTCGCGGCCGTACTGGCAGAGAAACCAGCCATAGCTGTTGCTGAAATCCGGATCGCCCGGGGCTGCCCGCAGCGCCCGTTCGAAGTTGTCCTGCGCCAGAGCACGCTCATCCAGCAGCATGTAGATCAGGCCCATCAGGTGATAGGCCGGCCCATAGCCCGGGCTATCGGAGAGGGCGGTCTTGGCCTCGTCCAATGCGACGTCGTAGCGCGCGATCTCGATATAGGCCAGCCCAAGTTCCACATGAGCCCGCGCGCGCGCCTCCGCTTGGTTGGCCGGCGAAGTATCGGCCATCGGCCGGGAGGGCGCCGCAGCAGAATCACCCGGTTGCCCGGGCGCAGTGGCACACCCCGCCAGCAAGGCGGCAGCAGCGATTGACACGATCGCGGCAAAGCGCGTCATGAACGGACCTCCAGCGTCTGTTTGAGGCGCACGGTGCGCCGGGTTTTGTCCTGAACCTGGCCGGCCAGCTGGCCACAGGCGGCATCGACATCGTCACCCCGCGTCTTGCGCGTCGTGGTAACGATGCCGGCGTCAATCAGGATACCCGCAAAGCGCCGTATGCGTTCCGGCGCAGAGCGCTGGAAGCCAGAGTTCGGGAAAGGGTTGAAAGGGATCAGATTGAATTTGCACGGCACCTCGCGCACGAGCTCGATCAGTTCCCTGGCATGGGCAGGGTCGTCGTTCACGCCGTCGAGCATCACGTATTCGAAGGTGACGAAATCCCTGGGCGCCTTGTCGAGATAACGTCGGCAGGCCGCCATCAGTTCGACCAGCGGGTACTTGACGTTGATCGGCACCAGCCGGTCGCGCAGCGCATCGTTCGATGCGTGCAGCGACACCGCGAGCGCGACCGGGCATTCATCGCGCAGCCTGTCCATTGCCGGGACGATGCCGGAAGTGGAAACCGTGACACGGCGGCGCGACAGCCCGTAGGCATGGTCATCCAGCATCAAACGCAGGGCGGTCACCACGTTGTCGAAGTTCGCCAGCGGTTCGCCCATGCCCATCATCACCACATTGCTGATGATGCGGCCGTTGTCCTTATCACCAGCCTCGAGGCCGGCCTCCGCCTCGCGAGCGGCGCCCAGGAGGTGATTGGCAAGCCACAGCTGACCGATGATTTCACCTGCCGAGAGATTGCGGTTGAAACCTTGCTTGCCGGTAGAGCAGAAAGCGCAGTCCAGCGCACAGCCAGCCTGCGAGGAAATGCACAGGGTGCCGCGGTTGGTCTCCGGAATGAAGACCGTTTCCACCGCATTGCTGTTACCGACGTCCAACAGCCATTTGCGGGTACCGTCGGCGGAAACCGAGTCGCGCACCGGCACCGGCGGGCGAATGCAGGCCTCTTCGGCGAGGCGGGCTCGCAGCGCCTTGGCGACGTCGGTCATCGCAGCGAAGTCATTGCAGCCCTCGCGGTGCATCCAGCGCATCACCTGGCGCGCACGAAAGGGCTTCTCGCCCCGTTCTGCGAACCAGGCGATCAGACCATCCACGTCGAAGTCGAGGAGATTGACCGGGGTATTCATCTTCGTCAGCACCTTGTGACCCCAACGCAAACGGCCCGTTCGCGCTCCACGGTGGAGCCGAGACGGGCCGCCGGAATGGATCGCTTAGCGGGAATAGACGTTCATGCCGGGGAAGAAGAAGGACACTTCCACAGCAGCGGTTTCGGGGGCGTCGGAGCCATGCACCGCATTGGCGTCGATAGAGTCGGCGAAGTCGGCGCGGATGGTGCCCGGGGCAGCCTTCTTCGGATCAGTGGCGCCCATCAACTCACGGTTCTTGGCGATGGCGTTTTCGCCTTCCAGCACCTGGATCATCACCGGACCGGAGATCATGAAGGACACCAGGTCCTTGAAGAAGGGGCGCTCCTTGTGCACAGCGTAAAACTGGCCGGCTTCCAGCTCGGACAGCTGCACCAGCTTGGCGGCCACGACCTTCAGCCCGGCGTCTTCGAAGCGCTGATAGATCTTGCCGATGACGTTCTTGGCGACGGCGTCGGGCTTGATGATGGAGAGGGTGCGTTCGATGGCCATGTAAAACTCCGGGGTGTTTGACAAAACACGGAATTTTAGCAGATTTCCGCCCGATGCCAGCGCCCGGCCGGGCCAGGCCCGCCCTCAGGCCCGCCCTTCAGCCGGGGCGTTGCGTTCCTTCAGCCAGGCAATCACCACCGGCAGGATGGATAGGACGACAATTCCGATCACGACGGTGGAGAGGTTGTTCTTGATTACCGGGATGTTCCCGAACCAATAGCCGATCATCACCAGCGGCCCCACCCACAGCGCCGCGCCCAACACGTTGAACATGACGAAGCGGCGGTACTGCATGCGCGCCATGCCGGCAACGAAGGGCGCAAAAGTGCGCACGATGGGCATGAAGCGCGCGATCACGATGGTCTTGCCGCCGTGTCTCGCATAGAAGGCCTGGGTGCGCTCAAGCGCCTTTCTGTTGAAGAAGCGGCTGTTCTCCCACTTCGACATCCGCGAACCGAAGTGCTTGCCTATCGTGTAGTTGAGGGTATCGCCCAGCACCGCGGCAACGAACAGCAGGGGAATCAGCAGCGCCGGATCCAGTCCGCCGCCGGCCGCCAGTGCGCCTGCCATGAACAAGAGGGAATCCCCCGGCAGGAAGGGAGTCACCACCAGGCCGGTTTCGCAGAAAACGATCAGGAACAGGATGCCGTAGAGCCAGACGCCATACTGCTCCAGCAACATGACCAGATAATCGTCCAGATGGAGCAGGAGATCGATGAAGAAAGTGACGATTTCCATGAAGGGGGCCGATGAAAAATTTGGCTGATCATATCCCAACAGCCCCGACGCCCTGCTACCACATGTCTCTCCGAACGTATCGCCCCGGAAAAGAAAAAGCCCGGCACAGGGCCGGGCTTGCTCAGGCATTCAGGCCTATTTAAGAAATCATCCCCAGAGTCCTCGGCAGCCAGAGGGAGATTGCCGGCACATAAGTCACCAGTACGAGGAACACCAGCATGGAGAGCAGCCAAGGCCACACCGCCACGGTCAGCTCGGTAATCCCCATCTTGGTGATGCCGCTCGCTACGTACAGGTTCAGACCCACCGGCGGATGGCACAGACCGACTTCCATGTTCACCACCATGATGATGCCGAAGTGGACCGGATCGATGCCCAGCGCGATCGCGATCGGGAACAGGATAGGCGCCAGGATCAGCACGATGGACGAGGGCTCCATGAAGTTGCCCATCACCAGCATCAGGATGTTGGCCATGATCAGGAAGCCGATCACGCCCACGCCGGTACTCATCATGAAGTCCGTCATCGCCTGCGGGATCTGCTCATGCGTCAGCAGGAAGGAGAACAGGGTGGCGTTGGTGATGATGTACAGCAGCATCGCGCTCATGTTCGCCGAGTTCAGCAGGACCTTGGGCACATCCGAGAGCTTCAGGTCCTTGTAGATGAACACCGCGACGATGAAGGCATAGACCGCGCTCATCGCGGCCGCCTCGGTCGGCGTGAAGATGCCGGTGTAGATCCCGCCCATTACCACGACGATGAGGAAGAGGCCCCAGGCGGAGTCCTTGAACGCCTTCGCCCGCTCGCCCCAACTCGCCTTCGGCAGCCGCGGGTAGCCGAAGCGGCGCGCCCGATTCCAGGTGGTGAAACCGAGGAAACCGGCCAGCAGCAGACCCGGAATCACGCCCGCCATGAACAGGGCCCCCACCGAGGTGTTGGTGGAAACCGAGTACATCACCATGACGATGGACGGCGGAATCAGGATGCCCAACGCGCCGGAGGTGGTAATCACCCCCGCGCCGAACTTGTTCGGGAAACCCTGCTTCACCATGGCCGGCAGAATGATGGCGCCAATCGCCACGACGGTTGCCGGACTGGAACCGGACACCGCCGCGAACAAGGCGCAAGCCAGCACGCCGCCCAGACCGAGACCACCATGCCAGTGGCCGACCATTGAAGTGGCGAAGTTGATCATCCGCCGCGCCACGCCGCCATGGGTCAGGAAGTTGCCCGCCAGGATGAAGAACGGGATCGCCATGATCTCGAACTTCTCGATGCCGGTGAAAAGCTTCAGGGCCACCGACTCGATCGGCACGTGCGTCATGGTGAAGAGGAAGGTCAGCACCGTGAGGCCGAGCGAGATCGAGATCGGCATCCCGGTGAGCATCAGCACCAGGAGGATGATGAAGATGATGGCGGCGCTCATTGCTTGTCTCCCTTGCCGGCATCCTTGTCTTCGCCGATCTGCTTGTGCTTGAGGTCGTGCGGGTGCAGGTTGTCGCCCATGTCGTAGGGATTGGCGTCGGCCGGCAGGTGCTCCTCGTCGATGCCATCAACATGACCATGGTCGTGGTGCGGCAGCTCGCCAGTCTTCCAGAAGCTCCACATGACCTGCAGGAAGCGGAAGCACATCAGATAAGAGCCCAGCGGCACCGCGGCGTAGACCATCCAGGTCGGCCATTCCAGGTCAGGCGTGACCGGACCCTCATACAGGCCATCCTGGGTGATGCCAAACCAGTGATAGATCTGGTAATGAGCGCCGTTCTCCCAGACGAAGGTCGCGCCCAGGGTGCCGACGATCGCGGTGAACAAGGCGCCAGCCCCAAGACCAAGGAGGATGAAACGGCCGCGGTTTTCGGTGCTCAGGCGATTGATGAGCACGTCGACACCGACGTGGATGCCGGTGCGGACACCGTAGGCGGCGCCGAACTTCGCCATCCACACGAACATGATGATCGTCAGTTCCTGGGCCCAGCCCAGGTTGATGGACAGCAGCACATCCTGCAGCGCAGGGTAGTCGATGCCGGTGCCATAGCGATGCAATACGGAGACGAAGATGATGACCGTCGCCGCCCCCATGAGGAAGGCGATGAGCCACTCCTCGAGGTGGTCGAGTACTTTGAGCATGGAATTCTCCCGTCACGAAAACGCCCGCCGGATTGAGGGCCGGCGGGCGTTCAAGGGATGGCGGATCAGAGCTTGTTCGGATCGAAGCTGGTGGCTTCGTAGATGGACTTGATCAGATCGCCGCCGATGCGGGACTCCATCTTCTTGTGCACCGGGACCAGCACCTTCTTGAAGGCCAGGCGTTCTTCGGTCGTGGGCACATAGACCTCGGTCTTGCCGGACTTCTTCACCATCTCAAGCGCCTGGTCGTTCTCTTCCTTGGCGATCTTGTTGGCGTACTCGGTGGACTCCTTCATCGCCTTGTCGAGCTGGGTGCGCAGCTCGGTCGGCAGGCCGTCCCAGAACTTCTTGTTCACGATGACCGCGTAACCCAGGTAACCGTGATCGGTGATGGTGAGGTATTTCTGCACCTCATGCATCTTCTGGGTGTAGAGGTTGGAGATCGGGTTCTCGGTCCCGTCCACCACGCCCGTCTGCAGCGCCTGGTAGACCTCGGAGAAGGCCATCACCTGCGGCAGCGACTTCAACTCACGCATCTGCTCTTCCAGCACCTTGGAGGACTGGATGCGCATCTTCTTGCCGCGCAGGTCGTCCGGCTTCTTGATCGGGGTGTTGGCGGAGAAGGACTTGAAGCCGTTGTCCCAGTAAGCCAGACCCTTGATGCCCTTGGGCTCGAGCTTGGCAAACAGCTGCTGGCCGACCGGACCGTAGGTCACCTTGTGCAGCGCATCATAGTTGTCGAAGATGAAGGGCAGATCGAAGGCTTCGAACTCGCGCACGCCGAGGGGGCCGAACTTGGCCAGCGAGGGGGCGAGCATCTGGACGGCGCCCAGCTGCAGGGCCTCCATCTCTTCCTTGTCCTTGTACAGCGTGCTGTTCGGATAGACCTCGACCTTCACCGCACCACTGGTGTATTTCTCGGCAAGTTCCTTGAATCGCTCTGCCGCCTTGCCCTTCGGGGTGTCCTGGGCGACAACGTGGCTGAACTTGATAACGACAGGGTCGGCGGCCAGGGCGCCAGCGGAAAGGCCGACAGCGACCAGTCCGAGCAGAAGTGCACGGAGTCTCATGAACTCTCCTCCAATTAATGAAATGTTCGCTTTTTGCTATTGACTACTTTTTTGGCCCCGCACCGCGGTAGGCTGCGGGCGCCGGACAACCTGGGCGGACGAACAACGCGCAGGCATCGTTCGAGTATCCTTTCAGCTTTGTAAGCGTCGCTATTGTGGAATACCGCAAGATCGCCCCCGTCCGGCACTCACCCGAATGAACCATCCCGACGCCGCGCAGCAGCCCTTGCCGCCAGTCCGGGGGAAATGGCTGCACATCCTGCCCATCCTCAGCCTCGCCCTGTTCCTCGCGGCGCTCGCCGTGCTGGTATGGCTGACGCGGGAATATGACGCGGACGAGCAGCAGGCCATCCTCATCAACGACGCCCTGTGGATGGAGCAGAACCTGCGCTTCCAGCTCGACCGCAACGAGGCGCAGCTGCAGCAGCTGGGCCCGGAGCTGCTGCGCGAGGAACGAATGTCGGCGCAGACCGAGGCGCAGCTGCGCCAGTTGCTCAGTCAGGAGCGCGGGCTCGTACGCATCCTGTGGCTGGACCAGGATGGCAAGGTGCGCGGCGCCTTGCCGCCGGCGGCGGACGAGCACCTGGTCGGCGAAGCCGCGGGCGCCATGTCCTCCGAAACCATCTTCCGCCTCGCCCGCGCGGTCGGTCGCCCGGTATATGGCCCCGCCTACACGGTGATGGGCGACAAGACGCATTTCGAGGTGGATGTGCCCGCCTGGTCCGACGAAGCCTTCCTCGGCATGGTGGTGGGCGTGTATTCGCTCTCCGACCTGGTGGTACGCGAACTGCCCTGGTGGTTCTCCGAGCGCTACCGGGTAGCGGTGCTGGATGCGGACGGCCGCGAGATCGCCGCCAAGTCCAAGATCGCGCCGCTGGAAGCCCGCCGCAGCTACAGCATGAACTTCGACCCGCCCGGCCATGGGCTGACACTGCAGATCACCCCCTACAAGGCGGAGACCCGCTGGATTCCGGTGCTGCTGACAGCGTCCATTGCGCTGCTCGGCGGCATCGTGGTCTGGAGCTTCTGGCAGGTACGCCGCCAGCTCACCAAACGCCAGGCGGCGGAACAGGCGCTGCTGGAGGAATCCGCCTACCGCAAGGCGATGGAGGATTCGCTGATCACCGGCCTGCGCGCCCGCGACCTCGAAGGCCGCCTCACCTATGTCAACTCCGCCTTCTGCCGCATGACCGGCTACGACGCGGGCGAGCTGCTGGGCCGGCCACCGCCGATGCCGTACTGGGAGCCAGACCACATCGAGCGACGGCGCGAACTCTACGAGCGCATCCAGAACAAGGGCTCGACCCCGGACGGCGTCGAGATCAAGTTCCGGCGCAAGAATGGCGAGCGCCTGGACGTGCTGCTGTTCGAGGCGCCGCTGATCGACGCCCAGGGCCGCCACACCGGCTGGATGGGCTCGGTGCTGGACATCACCGAGCAGAAGCGCGCCCACGCCCTCGCCCACCAGCAGGAAGAGCGCCTGCAGGCCACCTCCCGCCTGGTCACCATGGGCGAGATGGCCTCCACGCTGGCCCACGAGCTCAATCAGCCACTGGCCGCCATCGCCAGCTACAACAGCGGCTGCATCAACCGCCTCGCCGCCGGCGAGGTGGACCGAGGCGAGCTGCGCGACATCCACGAGAAGCTCGGCCGGCAGGCGCGGCGGGCGGGCGAGATCATCCGCCGGGTGCACGATTTCGTCCGCCGCTCGGAGCCCAAACGCGAGCAGCTGGACCTCAATGCGGTGATCCGCGATGCGGTCGGCCTCATCGAAGCGGACGCGCGCAAGCGGCGCATGCGCATCGCGACCGAACTGGCACCACGGCTGCCCCAGGTCGCCGCCGACCCGGTGATGATCGAGCAGATCATCGTCAATCTCGTCCGCAACGGCATGGATGCAATGCGGGAAACACCCGCCGGCAAACGCGTCGTTACCGTCTCCACTCATGCCGCCAACGGCATGGTCAGCGTCCGGGTGTCCGACCGCGGTAGCGGCATCGACAGTGAAACCGCCAGCCACCTGTTCCAGCCCTTTTTCACCACCAAGCAGGAAGGAATGGGCATGGGGCTGAACATTTGTCGCTCCATCGCCGAACTCCACCATGGCCGCCTGGCTTTTGAGCCTAACCCGGAGGGCGGTACCATCTTCACCCTGTCGCTTCCCATAGACCCCACATGACCCAAGCTTGCGCGCACATCATCGATGACGATGAAGCCATCCGCGATGCCCTGCAATGGCTGTTCAAGACCCGCGGCGTCGCCACCCGGCTGTGGCCCAGCGCCGAGGCTTTCCTGGAAGCCTGGCAGACAGACTGGCCCGGTTGCATCGTGCTGGACATCCGCATGGACGGCATGAGCGGCCTGGAGTGCTTCGAGGCATTGCTTACGCGAGGCAACCGCCTGCCGGTCATCTTCGTCACCGGTCACGGCGACGTGCCGATGGCGGTGGCCGCCTTGAAGAAGGGGGCCTATCACTTCATCGAGAAGCCTTTCAACGATAACGACCTGGTCGACCTGGTCGAGCAGGCCATCGCGCATGACGACGAGAACCGCCAGGCCGCCGCCGACCGCGGCACCGTCGAAGCCCGACTGGCCACACTGACGGCACGCGAGCGCGAAGTGATGGATCTGATCCTGGAAGGCAAATTCAACAAGGTAATCGCCGACGAACTGGCGATTTCCATGCGCACGGTGGAAGCCCACCGCTCCCGCGTGTTCGACAAGATGAAGGTGCGCTCGGCGGTGGAGCTTGCGCAGATGCTGACTGCCCTGCGCTGAGGTCCAGGGCTTAAGGCTTAGGGTTCCCCCGCAGGCGGAACAAGCGGCAGCCATTCGACGGCCACGGCGTCTTCGTCCGCCGCCGCGGCGAATTCCGCCGCGGTGCCGATGCCGCCCACCCAGGCGGCACAGCCGTCCACCTGCAACACCGGCAATCGCTCCCGCTGCCAGGCGGGAATACCCGCCTCCTGGCACAGGTTCTTGAAACTCCTGCTCGGCCGACCGGCAACCAGGCGCAGGCGCATCCCCGGCCAGCGAGGCAACAGTCGCAAAGCGTGGGCAGCCTGCAAGCGCGCAGCGGAAAGCCCCTCGCCCCGGGCCGACGAGAACCGCAGCACCCCGCCCAGCCACGGCACCTCGGCTTCGCCTGCCCACGCTCTGGCTGCCGCACCCGCCAGCGAAGCCGCCGGCTCCAGCCAGACCTTGCCGCGGTAGCAGCAACAATCAAGCGCCCCCAGCGCCACCCGGAAGCCCCGCGCAGCCTCAACGCCGTGCAACTGGCGGATCACCTCCAGCAAGCGCGCCCGCGCCGGCATCTCCGCGCCCAGGCGGCCCGCCTGCCAGCGCAGCAGATTGGCGCAGCGCGCTTCGCTGAGCCGGAGCAGTTGCGCCCTCTCCAGGGACTGGCCTCCACATGCGGCCTCGTCCATCGCGGCAAGCTCATCCAGCAGCGCGCTCGCTTCACGAAAGTTGGCAGCAGCGCGCGCCAGCGTACGGGCGGCACCGGGAAAACCCTCCTCCATCGCCGGAAGCAGACGGTGCCGCAGATCGTTGCGCGTGTAGCGCCGATCCTCGTTGCTCTCGTCCTCGACCCATTGCAGCCCATGCTCGCGAGCATAGGCCTCGATCTCCGCACGGCGGCTGTCCAGGAGCGGGCGCAGGCGGCCCGGCTGCTGCCCGGCGGGGGCTTCCCGCTCCGCCATGCCGGCGGCGCCGCGCACCCCTGCACCCCGCAGCAGGCGGAACAGCACGGTTTCCGCCTGATCATCCGCATGATGGCCGAAGACCAGCCAGTCGCACTCGCTGGCCAGCAGCACCCGGTGCCGGGCTCGCCTTGCCGCCGCCTCCAGCCCGGCCGGATCGTCGCGCGCTACATCGACCCGATGCACTGTCAGCGGCACCCCGGCAGCGGCGCATAGTTCACGGCAGAACGCGGCCCAGGCATCGGCATGCGGGCTGAGGCCATGATGCACATGCACCGCGGTCAGCCGGAAAGACAAACGGGCCCGCAGGCCCGTCAGGATATGGAGCAGAACGCGGGAATCCACCCCGCCGGACAAGGCGCAGCACAGCCTGCTTCCTTCGGTGACATCCGCCTGCACCAGCGCCCTCAGCACCTGCGCAGGCAGAGGAGAAACCACAGCCATCGTCCCGGCTGCGGTCAGGCTGCCTGCTGTTCCTTGAAGCGCCCGTAACCCATCAAGCGCTCCAGGCGCTGCTCGATCAGCTCGGCCGGCGACAGTGAGTCGACCTGGCGCAGCGCTTCGCCCAATGCCCGCTTCAGGCTTTGGGCCATGGCACGATGATCGCGATGGGCACCGCCCACCGGCTCGTTGATGATCTTGTCGATCAGCCCCAGCGACTTGAGCCGCGCCGCGGTGATGCCCATGGTTTCGGCCGCCTCGGAAGCCTTCTCCGCACTCTTCCACAGGATGGACGCGCAACCTTCCGGTGAAATCACCGAATAGGTGGAGTACTGCAGCATCATCGTCTGGTCGCCCACCGCGATCGCCAGCGCGCCGCCGGAACCGCCTTCGCCGATCACCGTGCAGATCAGCGGCACCTTGAGCTCGGCCATCACGTAGAGGTTGTGGCCGATCGCTTCCGACTGGCCGCGCTCCTCGGCACCGATCCCCGGATAGGCGCCCGGCGTATCGACGAAGGTGAACACCGGCAGGCCGAACTTCTCCGCCAGCTTCATCAGGCGCATCGCCTTGCGATAGCCCTCGGGGCGCGGCATGCCGAAATTGCGGGCGATCTTTTCCTTGGTATCCCGGCCTTTCTGGTGACCGATCACCACGCAGCTCTGGCCGTTGAAGCGCGCCAGACCGCCGACGATAGCTTTGTCATCGGCGAAGGCGCGGTCGCCATGCAGTTCCTCGAAGTCGGTGAAGATGTGCTGCACGTAGTCCAGCGTGTAGGGACGCTGCGGATGGCGCGCCACCTGGGCGATCTGCCACGGCGTGAGCTTGGCGTACAGCTCCTTGGTCAGCACCTGGCTCTTGGCCTCCAGGCGCGCGATCTCTTCGGAGATATCGACAGCGGAATCGTCCTGCACGAAACGCAGCTGCTCGATCTTTCCCTCGAGCTCGGCGATCGGTTGTTCGAAATCCAGAAAGGTGGTCTTCATCTGACCTTTCCCAGCAAGAAAGTCGGCCATTGTAACCTGCCGTTGCCGCGCACCGGTGTAACTCGCCTGGCGCGCGGCATGACGGCCCTGGCCCTTAGTGCGCCGCCTCGTCCGCGCTGCGGCGAAGGCTGAGCCAGACCGACACGGCAAGGATTGCCGCGACCACCCCCAGGGAGACGAAGATCGGGATCTTGAACCACTCCACGATCAGCATCTTCACGCCGATGAAGATCAGGATCACCGCCAGGCCGTACTTGAGCAGCGAGAAGCGGTTGCCCAGGTCAGCCAGCAGGAAGTACATCGCCCGCAGGCCGAGAATGGCGAAAATGTTGGACGTCAGCACGATGAAAGGGTCGGCGGTGATGGCGAAGATCGCCGGGATGCTGTCCACCGCGAACACCACGTCCGAGATCTCGACCAGCACCAGCGCCAGCAACAGCGGCGTGGCGTAGCGCACTCCGTCGCGCATCACGAAGAAGCGCTCGCCTTCCAGCGTCGGCGTCACCGGATAGTGGTTGCGGATGAAGCGGACGACGGGATTGCTCGCCAGATCGGGATCGTGGTCGGCCAGCCACAGCATCTTCGCCCCGGTTACCACCAGGAAAGCACCGAAGATGTAAAGGATCCAGTGGAACTCGCTGATCAGCCAGCTGCCCGCGAAGATCATGCCGGTGCGCAGCACGATGGCGCCGACGATGCCGTACAGCAGCACCCGGCGCTGCAGTTCGATCGGCACCGAGAAGAAGCCGAAGATCAGCATCCAGACGAAGACGTTGTCCACCGCCAGCGACTTCTCCAGCAGATAGCCGGTGAAGAACTCCATCGCCTTCTGGTTGGCCAGCGCGCGGCCGGCTTCGGCATCCAGATACCACCACAGTCCGGCATTGAAGAGCAGGGCTACGCACACCCAGGCAATGGACCAGCCCGCCGCTTCTTTCAAGGACACCTTGTGCTGATGCCCACCCTTGAAGAGGAAAAGATCCACCGCCAGCATCACCAGCACCACGGCGGCGAACACCGCCCACATCCACCACGTTCCTATCGATTCCATGCAACACACCTCGACGAAAGAAAAAACGGCCGGGTCCGGAGGACACAGGCCGTTTTCGTCGAAGGAGTTACGGATCGACGCGCGCACCTTGCCCTACGGCAAGGTCTTGCTCGCAACCAACCACGTTGCCCACAGTACCGGGGGACCGCGAAACTGGTGCGGCGCCACCGTGATGACGATACTGCAGCGAAAAGCTACTCCCCTTGAACGGTCGGAAGTGTAGCGCCGCGGCCCTGGGCGCCGTCAAGGACTATCCTCCCCGAACGGTGACAGAGAAAAGCGGATACGGCATGATGCTTGCACCTTTAACAACGCAAAGGAGCCGCGGGATACACCGATCCCGCCCCATGAGTAGTCGAAGTTCGCCCTCGGCGGCATACTCTCCGGCCCCCTCCGTGGCCAGCGTCAAGGCAGTTTCCGACGTCCCTCCCGCCCCCATCGCGGCCTCTGCGGAATTCTCCGATTCCGACACGCCGGGGCGATGTAGCCCCCGCAAGTCCTCTGCGATTCTTTCCTGCGACGGCCTCCGGCCAGTGCCCGCCGGTGCACGGCCGCCTCTAGCCGTCGGCGCTCCCGCCACGCATCGCGCCCCAGCCCTCAGCCGCACTCCTGCTGCGCCTGCGGCCAGCCATGCCCAGAAGCCTTTCTTCGGATAATCACAGATGGAAATCGTGTTTCTCGTCGTCCTCGTCATCCTGAATGGGGTCTTCGCCATGTCCGAGATCGCGCTGGTCACCGCGCGCCGGGCACGGCTGGCAAAACGGGCGGAGGAAGGGGATACCGCCGCCGCTGTCGCGATGAAGCTGGGCGAAGACCCAACCCGCTTCCTGTCCACCATCCAGATCGGCATCACCTCCATCGGCATCCTCAACGGCATCGTCGGCGAGGCCGCGCTCGCCAAACCGCTGGCGATCTGGCTGCAGGAGCTGGGGCTGCCCCAGCGCCCGAGCGAAATCGGCTCGACCATCCTGGTCGTGCTGGTAATCACCTACATCTCCATCGTCGTCGGCGAGCTGGTGCCCAAGCGCATCGGCCAGATCTCGCCGGAAGGCATCGCCCGCCTGGTGGCGCGTCCGATGAACGCGCTGGCCATCGTCTCCCGGCCCTTCGTGATCCTGCTCTCCATCTCCACCGACACCCTGCTGCGCCTGCTCGGCAAGCGCGACCTAGGTGGCCCCAGCGTGACCGAGGAAGAGATCCACGCCATGCTGGAAGAGGGCTCGGAGGCTGGCGTGATCGAGAAGCACGAGCATGAAATGGTGCGCAATGTGTTCCGCCTGGACGACCGCCAGATCGGCTCGCTGATGGTGCCGCGCGCCGACATCCTGTGGCTGGACCTCAACCATCCGCTGGATGCCAACTTGGCGCGGGTCGCCGAGTCCGAGCACTCCCGCTTCCCCGTCTGCCGGGGCGGCCTGGACAACATCGTCGGCGTGGTCGCCGCCAAGCAACTGTTCAACCAGACCCTGCGCGGCGGCTCCATCGACCTGTCCTCCCAGCTTCAGCCGGCGGTATACGTGCCGGAATCGCTAACCGGCATGGAGTTGCTGGACCAGTTCCGCACCTCTGGTACCCACATGATGTTCGTCATCGACGAATACGGCGAGGTGCTGGGCATGGTGACGCTGCAGGACGTGCTGGAGGCGGTGACCGGCGAATTCCGACCGCACAACCTGGAAGACGCCTGGGCGGTGCAGCGCGAAGACGGCTCCTGGCTACTGGATGGTTTGATTCCGCTACCGGAACTCAAGGACCGGCTGGAACTGAAGACGGTGCCGGAGGAGGAGAAGGGCCGCTACCACACCCTGTCGGGCATGGTCCTGTGGCTGCTCGGCCGCCTGCCACGAACCGGCGACATCACCATCTGGGAGCAATGGCGCCTAGAGGTGGTGGACATGGACGGCAAGCGCATCGACAAGATCCTGGCCACCCGCCTGCCGGATCTGGAGGCCTCCGCGGAAAACCCCGGTCCGGCGCGAGAAAACTAGGGCTGACGCGCCCAAAACCTTAGTGGTTTCTTAAAACAGGGATGACGCAGCCGTCATCCCCGCGGTATAGTTTTGGGCAAACAAATTACACTGCGGGCCCGCCCCCCCCCCAAGGACAACACCGGACCCAGCCCATTCAGCCCTGTTCCGCACCGAATCCGCCCGCTCCTTGTCTTCGGCGCCTGCGAGCGGCTGGGATAGCCGTGGCGGCCCTTGACCGCCCTCGGCCCCAATGGCGGCCAGACCCTGGTCGTCATCGCCGCCATCCTGTTCGAACTCACCTTGCCCCTGACACCGGCGCAGGTGCTGTGGGTGAATATGGTCACCTCCAGCTGCCTTGGCCTGGCGCTCGCCTTCGAGCCAGGGGAGAAAGGCCTGATGCGCCGCCATCCCCGCCCGCCGGGGGAGGCCCTGCTGTCCGGCTTCTTCATCTGGCGCGTAGCGCTGGTCTCCACCCTGATGATGCTCGGCGCGCTGGGCCTCTTCCTGTGGGAACTGGAGAGCGGCACCGGCATCGAGACGGCCCGCACCATGGCAGTCAACGCCATTGTCGTCAGCGAGATGTTCTACCTGCTCAACAGCCGCTTCATCTTCGCCCCGGTGCTGACGCGCAACGGCCTCTTCGGCAATCCCTACGTGCTGCTCGCCATCGTCGCCTGCATCCCCCTGCAGCTACTCTATACGCATGCCGCACCCATGCAGGCCACCTTCGGCTCGGCCAGCCTCGGCCTGCAGGAATGGAGCAAGGTCATCGCCGCCGGCATGCTGATCTTCTGCGTTGCCGAGCTGGAAAAATTGATACTACGCAGAAACGGCCTCGCCCCCCGCCTCTCTCACCACCGACAACCTGGACCCAGGAGAACACCATGAACCCACAACAAGACCGGCCCACCGGCCTGCCGACGCGGCTGCTGCTCTGCACCGACCTCAGCGCCCGCTGTGACCGCGCGCTGGACCGCGCCGCCCTCCTTTCCCGGCTCTGGGACGCGGAACTCATCGCCCTCAACGTGCTGGAACCCCAGCAGGCGCCGGACCTGCTGCTGCGGCCGCAGGAAGATGAGAGCGACACCGGGCGCGAGCAGGCGGCTTATCGCCAGCTCAAACAGGACCTCGGCCAAGGCAACGTGCGCCTGCGCATCCGCATTGCCCGCGGCGATGCGCTGGATGCCATCCATGCCACCGCCGAACAGGAAGGCTGCGGCCTCATCGTCACCGGACTCGCCCGCAACGAAACCTTCGGCCGCTTCCTGCTCGGCTCCACCGTGCAGCGCCTGGCGCGCAAGACCACTCCGCCACTGCTGGTGGTGCGGGAGCGGCCGCATGTGGCCTATCAACGCATTGTCGTGGCGAGCGACTTCTCCAACTCCTCCCGCCACGCGCTGCTCGCCGCGCTGCGCCTGTTCCCGGGCACGCCGCTGACGCTCTACCACGCCTTCCAGGTGCCGATGAGCGCCATCGCCGACCGCATCGACTACCGGGAGCTGGCCCGCGAGATTGAAGGCGGTTCCTGCGCCCGGTTCCTGGACAGCTGCGGGCTGACGACCGAGGACCGCGCACGGCTGGACGTCACCATAGAACACCAGCCGCTGGAAACCGGTCTCGCCCACTACGTTCGCGCTCAATCGGCGGACCTCGTGGTGCTCGGCACCCACGGCAGCAGCGGCCTCACCGCACTCCTGCTCGGCAGCGCCGCGGAACGCCTGCTCGAATGGCTGCCCTGCGACACCCTGATCGTGCGCGAGCCCAAGGAAAGCTGAGCCGATAACGCCTGGCCGGAAACAGAAAGGGAGGCTGAGCCTCCCTTTTTGCTATCGCTGACCCAGTCCCCTGCTCAGCTGTGCCCGGAACGTCCGGTATGCGCCGGAATCGGCGGCGCAAAACGCTGCAGCACGTAGCCGGTCATGCCTTTGGCGAGTTCCTCTTCGCCGAAGAACACCTGGCCTATCTTCTCCTTCACCAGCAGCACCGCCTCTTCCTCGTTGTGGGTGCGCAGCACCACCTCGATACCGGGATTCAGCGTCTTTGCGGTTTCCGCCATCTGGCGGACGTTAAGCGTGTCCGGCGTCGCCACCACCAGCATCGCCGCATGGGCGATGTGCGCCTGGATCAACACCGCCGGCTCCGCCGCATCGCCCGACACCGCGATGGCACCCTGCTTGCGCAAGTCCTCCACCCGCTCACGGTTCTGCTCGACGATCACATACGGGATGCTGCGCGCGTCCAGCGCCTGGGCAATGCGTCGCCCCACCCGGCCGTAACCGACCAGCACCACCTGCCCTTCCAGGTACTTGCGCTCGGTGCTCATAGGCAGCTCGGCCAGCGGGTCCTGACGCTGCTCCAGCTTGCGCGCCAGCTCCGAGCGCTTCAACACCCAACTGCGCAGGGGCGAAACCGCGGCGAAGACGAAGGGATTGACCGCAATCGAGATCAGCGCCCCGGCCAGGATCAGGCTCTGTCCTTCCGCCGGCAGCAGCCCCAGGTGCATTCCCAGGCCGGCCAGGATGAAGGAAAACTCGCCGATCTGCGCCAGGCTGGCCGCCACGGTGAAAGCCGTGTTCAACGGATAGCGGAAAGCCAGCACCAGCAGCGCCGCCGCGATCGACTTGCCGACGATGATGATCGCCACCACGCCCAGCACGTGCACCGGCTCCTCGACCAGCACCTTGGGGTCGAACAACATCCCCACCGAGACGAAAAACAGCACCGCGAAAGCATCGCGCAGCGGCAGCGACTCTTCCGCCGCCCGGTGGCTGAACTCCGACTCCCGCATCACCATGCCGGCGAAGAAGGCGCCCAGCGCAAAAGACACGCCGAACAGTTCGGCCGCACCGAAAGCGATGCTGACCGCCGCCGCCACCACCGACAGCGTGAATAGCTCGCGCGACCCGGTACGCGCCACCTGCCACAACAGCCATGGCAGGATGCGGCGTCCCGCCAGCAGCATCAAGGCGATGAAGGCCGCCACCTGCAGCAGCGTCTGACCGATGGTGCGCCACAGCGGAATATCCGCCGCCCCGGTCGAGTGTCCGCCGAGCACACCAGCCAGCGGCGGCAGCAGCACCAGCACCAGCACCATCGCCAAGTCCTCGACCACCAGCCAACCGACGGCGATGCGCCCGTTCATCGACTCCAGCACGCCACGCGCCTCCAGCGCTTTCAGCAGCACCACCGTACTGGCCACCGACAGAGAGAGGCCGAACACCAGCCCGGCCCCAAGGCTCCAGTCCCACCACCAGGCCATGCCCATGCCGAGCACGGTTGCCACCGCCATCTGCACCACTGCGCCCGGCAAGGCGATACGCCGCACTGCCAGCAAGTCGTCCAGCGAAAAATGCAGGCCAACGCCGAACATCAGCAACATCACGCCGATTTCCGACAACTGCGAAGCGATACCGACATCGGCCACGAAACCCGGCGTCGCCGGTCCAATGCAGATGCCGGCCATCAAGTAACCGACCAGGGCCGGAAGTTTCAGCCTCTCGGCCACGAACCCAAGGATCAACGCAAGGCCAAAACCCGCAGCCAGCGTGGTGATCAGGGATATGTTGTGTTCCATTCAGTCGCTTCCCCAATGTTGTGATTACCTACGCCAGGACACGACGAGAGCATGAATGCCAAATCGGCATCCATGCCGCGGGAGAGCCAAACTCCCATAGGACCAAATTCTGGGTTCCCATCACTGCCACAGCGACATTGCCGGAAGCCGGAATATCGGATGGCAGGGGAGAACAAACGCGGCACCTCGGCACGGAAAGAGCCCGGCCCAGCCTGACGAGAAGCGAGTCCGAATACCCGTCTTCATGCCGCTCGAATCGCCTATCGACGCTACGTGGATCAAGCCGCCCGCCCTGACCGGCCTTCCCCCGGCCACGGCAACGCGCCTCATGCATCCTGGCGATGGTTTCCTGACAATATCACCCCGAAAATGGTTCGCACAAAAATTGCTTCAGGCGAACCAGACAGCGCGGATGAGATATCGCCGCGCTGCAAACGGGCGGCGCAACTTCTCCGCCCGGTCAAACAAAAAGGCGGAAGCCCTGGGGCCTCCGCCTTTTTTCATCCAGCAAACCTGAACGCCGGCATCAATCGTTGTTGAACACACCGAGCAGGTGCAGCAGGCTGGTGAAGAGGTTGTAGATCGAGACGTACAGCGTCACCGTCGCCATGATGTAGTTGGTTTCGCCGCCATGGATGATGTTGCTGGTCTCATACAGGATCAGGCCGGACATCAGCAGCACGAACATCGCCGACACCGCGAGGGAAAGACCCGGCATGTTGAAGAACACCGCGCCCAAGCCAGCCAGGAAGGCCACCAGGATGCCCACCATCAGGAAGCCGCCCATGAAGGAGAAATCCTTGCGGGTGGTCAGCGCATAGGCGGACAGGCCCAGGAAGATCGCCGCGGTGCCGCCCATCGCCTGCATCACGACCATGCTGCCGTTGGGCAGGGACAGATAGGCGGACAGGATCGGCCCGAGGGTGTAACCCATGAAGCCGGTGAGCGCGAACACGCACAGCACGCCGAGGCTGCTGTTGCGGAACTTGGTCGTCAGGAACAGCAGGCCGAAGTAACCGACCAGCGTGATGATCAACCCCGGATGCGGCAACTGCAGGGCCAGCGAGGCGCCGGCAACCACAGCCGAGAACGCCAGCGTCGCCGCCAGCAGCATATAGGTGTTGCGGATGACCTTGTTCGTCGAAACGACGGCGGCTTCGCCGCGGGTCATCGGAGTTGCCATACGGTTTTCCATGGCGGGAATACCTCCTGTTCGAATTTGAGGCCCTCAGTCTAGCTGAGACGCCCCGGTCGGGAAATATGATTCAGGAAACATTAAAAAAACACTCAGGCGCCGCTGGAGGCCAAGGCCGGCGCCCGTGGGCGCTCACTGCGCTGATGCCGCCGCAAGCGCTGGGCCAGGACCCGGGCCACACGGTCGGCCGCCTCGTCCACAGCGGAACGCACGTCGATCTGGGTGATGGCAAAAACCACGTCTGGCAGATTGCGCAGCCGCAATTGAACCACGCAACGCTTGTCTGCGCCGCCGCGCGGACCGTTCACATCGGCCACCTTGATGCGGGCCCACTGGATGTGATCGCGAAAGCGGCCGATGGCAAAACGCATCCGCCGCGCCACATAATCCCGCATTCCGGAGGTTTCGTCGAAACCGTCACAGCGCAGATCGATTCGCATGGGAAGCTCCTATATGTCTGATGCAGTTGCCAACAGGCCGAGAAACCTGTCGGATGCTAGGGTCTCAGACTGTTCGGCAAAACCCAGGTTCAACAGAATCTTTATCCGTTTTTATCGAACTTTAAGAAATTGCTCAACTACAAGCAGCTTCACCATTTCTGGAATGTGGCCCGGGCCGGTGGCATCGTGCGCGCGAGCGAACGTACCGGCCTCGCGCCGCAAACACTTTCCGGCCAGATCGCAGCCCTTGAGAGCGCTCTGGGCATTACGCTCTTCCGCCGCCAGGGCCGGCGGCTCGCACTCACCGAAACCGGCCAGATGGTGCTCGGCTACGCAGAGGAGATTTTCAGGCTCGGCAGCGAACTTGAGGAAGCGCTGAGCAACCGCTCCACCGGCCGCGCCACTCCCTTTCGTGTCGGCATTGCGGACGTGGTTCCCAAGGCCATCGCCTATCTCCTGCTGGCCCCTTCCATGGCGCTGGCCGACCCGCTGCGCATCATCTGCCGGGAGGGCAAACTGGACGGACTGCTGGGTGAACTCGCCGTCCACAAGCTGGACGTCGTGCTGGCAGACTCACCGATGCCTACCAATGCCGACGTGCGCGGCTACAGCCACCGCCTGGGCGAATCCTCCCTCAGCTTCTTCGCTGCGCCAGGACTGGCCGCAACCTTGAACGGCGCCTTCCCCGCCTGCCTTGAGGGCGCGCCCATTCTGCTTCCCGGAATGGAGGCGGCGGTGCGCGGCCCGCTGATGCGCTGGCTGGAAACCCAGCGGGTCAGGCCACGCATCGTCGGTGAATTCGACGACAGTGCTCTGATGCTGGCCTTCGGCGAAGCCGGCGTCGGTCTCTTCCCCACCGCCTCGCTGCTCGCCGAGCAGATCTGCGGCAAGCATGGCCTGCAACGCCTCGGGGAGGCAGACGAGGTCACCGAATCCTTCTATGCGATCTCCGTCGAGCGCCGGCTGACGCATCCGGCAGTTGTCGCGATCGGCACCGCCACACCAAAGCTGGAAGGAAAACCGGCCAGCAGCGAACAACAGCACCGCATGACCAAGCGGAACGCGGGCTGAGGGCACAACAACGCCGAGGGACAAGCAGGGAAATGGTGCCGGGAGAGGGACTCGAACCCTCACACTGTCGCCAGCGGCGGATTTTGAGTCCGCTGCGTCTACCGATTCCGCCATCCCGGCACGGGATCGACAAGCCGGAAAGCTTGCCGTGGAGGCAGGCCGGAGCTGTCGCGCCCTGGCCTTGTTTTCGCTGCAAAGCCGGCAATGCTAGAATTGCCGGTTCCGCCCGGGGTGGCCGCAGGAAGTGCCGCCGGATGCGAAGGCGCGCATTATCCTCGAATCCCCCCTTCTGCAGCAAGCAAGATGTCTCTGACGCTCAACGACTTCGATTATTTCCTTCCGTCCGACCTGATCGCACAGGCGCCCCTGCCCACGCGCAGCGCCAGCCGTCTGCTGGAAGTCCAGCGCGGGAACCTGGTGGACCGCAGCTTCTCGGACTTGCCTGCGCTGGTCCGCCCCGGCGACCTCTTCGTGTTCAACGACACCCGCGTCATCCATGCGCGCCTGCACGGCGTCAAGACAACCGGAGGGCAAGTCGAAGTCCTGATAGAACGGGCAGTGGGCCCGCATGAGGCGCTGGCGCAGGTACGCGCCAGCAAATCCCCCAAGCCCGGCAGCCGGCTGCGCCTGGCGGGGGCCTTCGATGTCCAAGTGCTCGGCCGCAGCGGCGAGTTCTACCACCTGCGCTTCCCGGCGGAGCGGGCGCTCTTCGACCTGCTGGAGCAGCATGGCAGCCTGCCGCTGCCGCCCTATATAGAGCGCAAGCCGGGGGGCGACGACGAGGCCCGCTACCAGACGGTCTTCGCCCGCCACCCCGGCTCGGTCGCCGCCCCCACCGCCGGCCTGCATTTCGACGATGCGGTGATGGCCGAATTGAAGGCCAAGGGGGCGGACTTCGCCTGGCTGACGCTGCATGTGGGCGCCGGCACCTTCCAGCCGGTGCGGGTGGACGACCTCTCCGAGCACCGCATGCACCGCGAGCACTACCTGATCCTGCAGGAAACCGCCGACGCCATCGCCCGCACCCGCGCCGCTGGCGGACGGGTGATCGCAGTGGGCACCACCTCGCTGCGCGCCCTGGAAGGCGCGGCGCAGGGCGGCGAGTTGCGCGCGGGAGCGGCCGAAACCGAGATCTTCATCCTGCCCGGCTTCCGCTTCCGGGTTGCCGATGCGCTGATCACCAATTTCCACCTGCCGAAGTCCACCCTACTGATGCTGGTTTCGGCCTTTGCCGGCATGGCGCCCATCCGCCGCGCCTACGCCCACGCCGTCGCCCAGCGCTACCGCTTCTTCAGCTATGGCGACGCCATGTTCCTGAGCCGCAACGATGAACTTTGATCTCCTCGCCAGCGACGGCAGCGCCCGCCGCGGCCGCCTCACCCTCGCCCATGGCACGGTGGAAACACCGGTTTTCATGCCGGTGGGTACCTATGGCACGGTGAAGGCGATGACGCCCGCCGCGCTGAACGACATCGGCGCCAGCATCTGCCTGGGCAACACCTTCCACCTGTGGCTGCGCCCGGGGCTGGAAGTGGTCGCCGCACATGGCGGCCTGCATCGCTTCATGGGCTGGGACAAGCCGATTCTCACCGACTCCGGCGGCTTCCAGGTATTCAGCCTGGGCGCGCTGCGCAAGATCAACGAGGAAGGCGTGAAATTCGCCAGCCCGATAGACGGTGCCCGCCTGTTCCTGACGCCGGAAATCTCCATGCAGATCCAGCACACGCTGAATTCCGACGTGGTGATGATCTTCGACGAATGCACGCCCTACCCCGCCAGCCGGGACGAAGCGGCCAAGTCGATGCGCCTGTCCCAGCGCTGGGCGCTCCGCTCCCGCGACGAGTTCGACCGGCTCGGCAACACCAATGCCCTCTTCGGCATCGTGCAGGGCGGGATGTATGAGGATCTGCGGGACGAATCGCTGGCGGCACTGCAGGAAATCGGCTTCCACGGCTTTGCCATCGGCGGCCTCTCGGTGGGCGAACCCAAGGAGGACATGGCACGCATCCTGGCGCACACCGCGCCGCGCCTGCCGCGGGAAAAGCCGCGCTACCTGATGGGCGTCGGTACGCCGGAAGACATCGTCGCCGGCGTGGCGGCCGGCATCGACATGTTCGACTGCGTGATGCCCACCCGCAACGCCCGCAACGGCTGGCTGTTTACCCGCTACGGCGACCTGAAGATCAAGAACGCGATCCACAAGGCCGATCCGCGCCCGCTGGACCCGAGCTGCGACTGCTATGCCTGCCGCAACTTCAGCCGCGCCTACCTGCACCACCTGCATCGCACCGGGGAAATCCTCGGCAGCATGCTGAACACGATCCACAACCTGCGCTATTACCAGGTCCTGACGGCGGAAATCCGGGAAGCCATCGCCGCCGGCGACTTCGACGGCTTCCGTCAGCGCTTCGCGGCGGACCGCGCCCGCGGCACCGCCTGAGCGGAGGGCCTCCTACACGCCGCGGGCGTGGAAGGCCTCGCGGATCTCGTCCAGGAACTCGCTCAGGCCATCCGGGTGCAGGCCGAGTTCGTTCAGGGCTTCGGCGCCGACGCGGTACCACACCCTGTTCTCGGTGCCATTGATGCCGTGGTGGCAGTGGATGGCCAGTTGCAGGATGGCCACCACGGTACGTACCGCCCCCAGCTCTTCACGCGGAATATCGTAGTGGTGCAGGATGGCCTGGGCGACGAAATCCGGCAGCCGCCAATGCCGCGCCACCAGATAGCCGATGGTGCAGTGATCCACGTTGAAGCGCTGATCTTCGTCCTTGACGCTGGGCAGATCGAAGCTCCCGCTGCTGAGCAACCCGGCAGCGTAGTCCGGAAAGCGCTGCATCAGCACCGGCACCCCGCATTCCAGGAAGATCCCCGCCATATAGGCCTGGTCGGGGAAAACGTTGCACACCGACACCCGGTCTTCCGCAACCAGCGCCGCCAGCTGGGCGATCTCGCGGGAGCGGGTCCAGAAGCGGTGCAGGATGGCCTTGCTGCCCTCGGGGACCCTCGCCGACAGGGCGACCGCACGCGCCAGGTTGATCGTCTGCTTCAACCCCAGCCGCACCAGCACCTGCTCCAGGTTGTCCGGCGCCCGGCCGCGGGAGAAAAGCGGGCTGCGCGCTACCTTGAACAGCATCGCGGCAATTGCGGCGTCGCGTGAAATCAGGGCGGCCAGGGAGGCGGCGTCGTAATCTCCATCCTGCAGGCGCGCACTCAGCTCGACCAAAATATCCGGCTGGGGCGGTATGCGGATTCCCCGCCCCACCAGTTCCTCCAGCGCCTTCTCCTCGTCGATCACCACGCGTGCTCCGAACATATTGCAGCGCACATTGTCGGAGCATTCCGCCCTCGCCTCAAGCGCGGCTGCAGGCCGCTCAGGGCAAGGGAAAAAACGCTGCTGCTATAATCGACCGCTTTTTGCAAACTCTGGAGTAGACCGTGCTGATTTCCAACGCTTACGCCCAGGCCGCCGGCCAGGATCCGACCGGAGGCCTGATGGGCATCCTGCCGCTGATCCTGATGTTCGTGGTGCTCTGGTTCCTGATGATCCGTCCGCAGATGAAGCGCGCCAAAGAGCACAAGGCCATGGTGGAAGCGCTGTCCAAGGGCGACGAAGTCGTGACCCAGGGTGGCATCGCCGGCCGCGTTGCCGAGATCGGCGACGGCTTCGTTCACCTCGAAGTCGCCGAGAAGGTCAACATCATCGTCCAGAAACAAGCCGTCGCCACCGTGCTGCCGAAAGGCACGCTGAAGGCGCTGTAATCCGCCGGGCGGAAGCGGGCCGGAGCGCCCGTTTCCGCGGCCAGCCGTGGTCCTCCCGAACAGCTCCAAGCCTGCCTACCTCGTCTACGATGAATCGCTATCCACTCTGGAAGAACCTACTGATCGGCCTGATTCTCCTTTGGGGCCTGATCTACACCCTGCCGAATTTCTATGGCGAGGTACCCGCAGTCCAAGTTTCCAGCGCCAAGGCCACCGTCAAGCTGGACCCGGCCGCCGCGACCGATCGCGTCGCCAACGCCCTGCGCGAAGCCGGCATCGACAACCAGGGCATCTTCTCCGACGCCACCAGCGTGCGTGCCCGCTTCGCCGGCACCGACGAGCAGATCCGCGCCAAGGACGCCATCGAGCGTGCGCTGAACCCGGATCCGCAGGATCCCGGCTACGTCGTCGCGCTGAACCTGCTGCCGGCCTCGCCCTCCTGGCTCACCGCCATCCATGCGCTGCCGATGTACCTCGGCCTCGACCTGCGCGGTGGCGTGCACTTCCTGCTGCAGGTGGACATGCCGGGCGCGCTGGCCAAGCGCCTGGACTCCTTGAGCGGCGATCTGCGCACCGTGCTGCGCGACAAGAACGTCCGCCATGCCGGCATCAACCGTGAAGGCGAAAGCGTGCATATCCGCTTCCGCAGCGAAGCCGAGCGCGACGCCGCGCGCAGCGCGATCCAGGCGTCCACCGCCGACCTGCAGCTCACCAACCGCGACGACGGTGCCGGCGACTTCCGCCTCGTCGCCACGCTGACGCCGCAGGCGCTGCAGACGATGCGCGACTTCGCCATCAAGCAGAACATCGGCACCCTGCACAACCGTATCAACGAACTGGGCGTCGCCGAGCCAGTGATCCAGCAACAGGGCGCGGAACGCATCGTGGTGCAACTGCCCGGCGTGCAGGACGTGGCCAAGGCCAAGGACATCCTCGGCCGCACCGCCACCCTGGAAGTGCGCATGGTGGACGACACCCCGGGCGCGCTGGAGCAGGCGATGGCCGGCAACGTTCCCTTCGGCACCGAGCTCTACACCGAACGTGGCGGCCTGCCGCTACTGGTGAAGAAGCAGGTGGTGCTGACCGGCGACCGCCTCACCGATGCCCAGCCCGGCTTCGACGGCCAGACCCACGAGCCGGCGGTGCATCTCACCCTGGACGCCGCCGGCGCCCGCATCTTCCGCGACCTGACCCGCGAGAACGTGGGCAAGCGCATGGCCATCCTGCTGATCGAGAAGGGCAAGGGCGAAGTGGTGACCGCGCCGGTGATCCGCACCGAGATCGGCGGCGGCCGGGTGCAGATCTCTGGCCGCATGAGCACGACCGAAGCCACTGACGTCGCCCTGCTGCTGCGCGCCGGCAGCCTGGCAGCGCCGATGGAGATCATCGAGGAGCGCACCGTCGGCCCCAGCCTGGGGGCGGACAATATCTCCAAGGGCTTCCACTCCACGCTATGGGGCTTCATCGCCATCGCGGTGTTCATGTGCATCTACTACGCGCTGTTCGGCGTAGTCTCCACCATCGCGCTGGCAGCCAACCTGCTGCTGCTGGTTGCGCTGCTGTCCTTGCTGCAGGCAACGCTTACGCTGCCGGGCATCGCCGCCATGGCGCTGACGCTAGGCATGGCGATCGACGCCAACGTGCTGATCAACGAACGCATCCGGGAGGAACTGCGCAACGGATCCAGCCCGCAAGCGGCCATCGCCGCCGGCTACGACCGCGCCTTCGGCACCATCCTGGACTCCAACGTCACCAGCCTGATCGCCGGCATCGCGCTGCTGGTGTTCGGCTCCGGTCCGGTGCGCGGCTTCGCGGTGGTGCACTGCCTGGGCCTGCTGACTTCCATGTTCAGCGCGATCCTGGTGTCGCGGATGCTGATCAACGTGATCTACGGCCGCCGCCGCAAGATCGACAAACTCTCCATCGGCCAGGTCTGGAAGCCGGGCAACTGATCGCGGAAAAGAGGACAAGCAATCATGGAATTTTTCCGCATCAAGAAAGATTACCCCTTCATGCGCCATGCGCTGGTGTTCAACGTCATCTCGTTGCTCACCTTCCTGCTGGCTGTGTTCTTCCTGGCCACCCGCGGCCTGCACCTGTCGGTGGAGTTCACCGGCGGTACCGTGCTGGAGGTGACCTATGCCGAGGCCCAGCCGCTGGAGCCGCTGCGCGAGGCGCTTGCCGCCGATGGCTACACCGACACCCTGGTGCAGAACTTCGGCAGCGCCCGCGACATCATGATTCGGCTGCCGAACAAGGAAGGCGCCGACAGCAACGGCCTGGCCGAGCGCGTCATGGGCACGCTGCAGAAGGCATCCACCCAGCCGCCAGAGCTGCGCCGTGTAGAGTTCGTCGGTCCACAGGTGGGCAAGGAGCTCGCCAGCGACGGTGCGATGGCGCTGCTGCTGGTGATCTTCGGCATCGTGATCTACCTGGCGATGCGCTTCGAGTGGCGCCTGGGCGTGGCCACCATCATCGCCAACCTGCACGACGTGGTGATCATCCTGGGCTTCTTCGCCTTCTTCCAGTGGGAGTTCTCACTGGCGGTGCTGGCGGCGACACTGGCGGTGCTCGGCTATTCGGTGAACGAATCGGTAGTGGTATTCGACCGCGTGCGGGAAACCTTCCGCAAGAAGCGCAACATGAGCACGCCGGAAGTGCTCAACCACGCCATCACCAGCACCATCTCGCGTACCGTGATCACCCACGGCAGCACCCAGATGATGGTGCTCTCCATGCTGCTGTTCGGCGGTGAGACGCTGCACTACTTCGCCATGGCGCTAACCATCGGCATCTGCTTCGGCATCTACTCCTCGGTGCTGGTCGCTAGTCCGCTGGCGATGTGGCTGGGCATTTCCCGCGAGCAGTTCGTCAAAGTGAAAAAAGAGAAGGAAGAGGCGGTGGTCTGACCCAGCAGATTCTCTGGACGAGAAAAAGGGGCGCCACGGCGCCCCTTTTTGTTTGCCTGCCGCCCCGCCTGGAGCGGCAAACGATGAGCGCTCAGATGGCGAAGACCTGCTTCACCTTCATCGTCTCGCCACGCTCCATCAGGCCGATCAGGCGGTCGATGTTGGGATGCTTGCCAGGATTCAGGCGAGCATCCTCCGTGTGCTCGGCATACAGTTCCAAGCCCTTGCGCGCGGCTTCCGGCGTGATCGCGCCATGCAGTTGCGCCAGGTGGTTGTACACCGCCAGGGAGCCGGCCTGGCCAGGCTTGTTCTCTATCGTCGCCAGCACTTCGCCAGCATCGTTGAGCAGGTTGATCGCCGCCAGGTGGGAAACGCCGGGCAGCTGCTTGAGGTTTTCGGCAAAGGCCATGGATGTTCCTCGTCGGAATGGAAACGGCGCCCGGCTATCACGGCGGGGCGCCGGTGTGCAGGGGCCGCGCGGCGGGGACGCCGGCGGCCGGCGGATCAGATAGCGCGGGCGAGTTCGATTGCCTTGCCGATATAGCTGGCCGGCGTCATCGCCAGCAGGCGCTCGCGGTCAGCCTCGGGGATGGCCAGGCTGCGGATGAACTCATGCAGGGCGTCGCGGGTAATGCCCTTGCCCCGGGTCATCGCCTTCAGCTGTTCGTAGGGGTTCTCGATGGCAAAGCGGCGCATTACCGTCTGCACCGGCTCGGCCAGCACCTCCCAGCATTCGTCCAGGTCGGACGCCAGGCGCTGCGGGTCTGCCTCCAGCTTGCCCAGGCCGCGCAGCGCGCTGTCCAGCGCCAGCACGGTGTGGCCGAAACCGATGCCCATGTTGCGCAGCACGGTGGAGTCGGTGAGGTCGCGCTGCATGCGGGAAATCGGCAGCTTGTCGGAGAAGTGGCGCAGGATGGCGGTGGAGATGCCGAGGTTGCCCTCGGCGTTCTCGAAGTCGATCGGATTGACCTTGTGCGGCATGGTGGAGGAGCCGACCTCACCCTCCTTCAGGCGCTGCTTGAAGTAGCCGAAGGAGATGTACATCCAGATGTCGCGGCAGGCGTCGATCAGGATGGTGTTCAGGCGCGCGATGGCGTCGAACAGTTCGGCCATGGTGTCGTGCGGCTCGATCTGGATGGTGTAGGCGTTGAAGCTCAGGCCAAGGGACTCGACGAAACGGCGGTTGAAACCTTCCCAGTCGAACTCGGGCCAGGCGGAGAGGTGGGCGTTGTAGTTGCCGACCGCGCCGTTGAACTTGGCGGTGAGTGCCACCGCGGCGATGCTGGCGCGGGCGCGCAGCAGGCGGGCAGCAATGTTGGCCATCTCCTTGCCCAGCGTGGTCGGGCTGGCCGGCTGACCGTGAGTGCGCGACAGCATGGGCAGCGCCGCATGCTGGTGCGCAAGCTCACGGAAGCGGGCAATCACCGCATCCAGCGCCGGCAGCAGCACCTCGTCGCGGCCGGCCTTCAGCATCAGCGCGTGGGAGGTGTTGTTGATGTCCTCCGAGGTGCAGGCGAAATGGATGAATTCCGACACCTTCATCACTTCGGCGTTGTGGCCCAGGCGCTTCTTGAGCCAATACTCCATCGCTTTCACGTCGTGGTTGGTCGTGGCCTCGATGGCCTTGACCGCCTCACCGTCCGCCGGCGCGAAAGTGGCCACCACTTCGTCCAGTTCGGCGATGGTGGCCGCGGAAAAAGGCGCGATCTCCGCCAGCGCCGGCTCGGCGGCCAGCGCCTTCAGCCACTCGACTTCGACGCGGACACGGTTGCGGATCAAGCCGTGCTCGGAAAAATGGTCCCTCAGGCTCGAAACCTTGCCGTGGTAGCGGCCATCGAGCGGAGACAGTGCGGTAAGGGCGGAGGGCACAGCGAGGGACATGACAGAACTTCCGGACAAAATGCTATTTTACCGCCGAGGCTCCGCCACGCGGCGGGCAAAAAACAGACCGGGCGTCGGCGGGCAGATTTCTTGCTGGAGAAGGACGCCCAGGCTGGCAGGCCCGGCCTGCTTCCCGGCACTCCCCTTCATCAAGACACAGGCAAGCGAGTGAGTACATCGGACAACTACAGGATCGAAGTCGAAGCCGTCGCCGAGTTCGTGGAAGAGCAGTCCAACCCGGACGACGATCATTATGTCTTCGCCTACCACATCACCATCCGCAACGTTGGCAAGCTTGGCGCCCAGTTGCTGAGCCGCCACTGGATCATCACCGACGGTACCGGCCACGTACAGGAAGTACACGGCCAGGGCGTGGTGGGCGAGCAGCCAACGCTGGCGCCGGGCGAGACTTTCGAATACACCAGCGGCTGCGTGCTGGAAACCGCGGTAGGCACCATGCACGGCAGCTACCAGATGACCGCTGCAGACGGCCACCGCTTCAACGCCGAGATCCCGACCTTCATGCTGGCGATGCCGCGCGTGCTGCACTGAGGCAGCGGGCGCGGCCGGCGCAGTTGCGCGCTCAGGAACGGTAGTCGGCGTTGATCTTCACGTAGTCGTAGGAAAAATCGCAGGTCCACACGGTGGCGGCGCTGTCGCCGCGCGCGAGATCGATGCGCACCGTGAGTTCGGCGTGCGCCATGATGCGCGCGCCGGCTTCTTCCCTGTAACTGCCGGCGCGGCCGCCCTGCTCCGCCACCAGCACCGACTCGTCCGGATTGCCCAGCCAGACCCGCAGGGCGGAAACGTCCAGGTCATCCACGCCGGCGTAGCCGACGGCAGCCAGAATGCGGCCGAGGTTGGGATCGGAAGCGAAGAAGGCAGTCTTCACCAGCGGCGACTGCGCCACCGCGTATGCCACCTGGCGGCATTCCTCGCGGCTGCGGCCGCCCTCCACCGCGATGGTCATGAACTTGGTCGCGCCCTCGCCATCACGCACGATGGCCTGGGCCAGGCGGATCGCGACCGATACCACCGCGTCGCGCAGCGCCTTGTAGTCCGCCCCCGCGGCATCGACGATCTCCGCGTTGCCCGCCTGACCGGTGGCGATGAGGATGAAAGAGTCGTTGGTGGAGGTATCGCCATCCACCGTGATGCTGTTGAAGGACAGATCAGCGGCCTCCTTCACCAGTTCGTCCAGCAGCGGCTGGCTCACCGCCGCGTCGCAGGCCAGGTAGCCCAGCATGGTGGCCATGTTGGGCCTGATCATGCCGGCGCCCTTGCTCATGCCAGTCAGCGTGACGCTGCGGCCACCGATCTGGACCTGGGCGGACACGGCCTTGGCCAGCGTGTCGGTGGTCATGATGGCGTGCGCCGCGTCGAACCAGCCATCCGCCTTCAGCGCGCCAACGGCCTTGGGCAGCCCGGCCACCAGCCGCTCCACCGGCAGCGGCTCCAGAATGACACCGGTTGAGAAAGGCAGCACCTGCTGCGGCGCCACGCCCAGCGCGGCGGCCAGCGCAACGCAGGTTTCGCGTGCGTGGCTCAGGCCGCTTTCGCCGGTGCCTGCATTCGCCACACCGGTGTTGATCACCAGCGCGCGGATGCCGCCCTGGGGCAGGTGCTCCTTGCACAGTTGCACCGGCGCGGCGCAGAAGCGGTTCTTGGTGAAAACGCCGGCCACCCGGCTGCCCTCAGCCAGTTCGAGCACCGTCAAGTCGCGTCGATTGGCCTTGCGGATGCCCGCTTCGGCGACGCCGAGGCGAACGCCGGGAACAGGCAGCAGATCGGCGGGATTCGGGGTGCTCAGATTGACGGCCATGCGATTCTCCGGTGAAAAAGACGCAACAAGGGGACGCAGCAAAGGCGTGCCGGAATGGGGTCGAGGATGATAGCGGATTCCGGTCGCGGCCCACAGGAAGAGGCCGCTGGAACGCCCAATGCAGGACGGCCCCGAAGGGCCGTCCGCGGTATCAATTCAGCTTGCCGTGGCAGTGCTTGTATTTCTTGCCAGAGCCGCAGGGGCAGGGGTCGTTGCGCCCCACCTTCGGCCCTGACAAAGCGGGCTGGGCGCCAGTATCGGCATTCGCCGCCGCCAAGGCTTCGTCGTAGTCAGCGTGATGGTATTGCACGTTCTCCATCTCGGCCGGCGGCTCTACCTCTTCCAGCTGGCTCTCGGTGCGGATCTGCACCGTCATCAGCAGCTTGGTGACGTCGTTGCGCACCATGTCGAGCAGGCTCTCGAACAGCTCGAAGGCCTCGCGCTTGTACTCCTGCTTGGGGTTCTTCTGCGCGTAGCCGCGCAGGTGGATGCCCTGGCGTAGATGATCCAGCGCCGCCAGGTGCTCACGCCAGTGCGTGTCCAGGCTCTGCAGCATGACATTGCGCTCGAACTGCTGCCAGGCGGTGGCGTCCACCTGGGCGACCTTGGCAGCGTAGCTTTCCTCGGCCGCATCGATGATGCGCTTCAGCAGCGATTCGTCGTCCAGGTCCTGCTCGGCCTTGACCAGTTCGGTCAGCGGCAGCTTGAGGCTGAAATCCGAGGCCAGCGCCTGCTCCAGCCCCGCCACATCCCACTGCTCCTCGACGCTTTCCTGCGGCACATAGGTGCGGAACACATCGTTGAGCACGCCGTGGCGCATGGCGTTGATGGTCTCGGAAATGTTCTCGCTTTCCAGCAGTTCGTTGCGCTGCTGATAGATGACCTTGCGCTGGTCGTTGGCGACATCGTCGTATTCCAGCAGCTGCTTGCGGATGTCGAAGTTGCGCTGCTCCACCTTGCGCTGGGCCGACTCCAGCGAGCGGGTGACCATGCCGTGTTCGATGGCCTCGCCCTCGGGCATCTTCAGCCGCACCATGATGGCGTTGAGACGCTCGCCGGCGAAGATCTTCATCAACGGATCTTCCAGCGACAGGTAGAAGCGGCTGGAACCCGGATCGCCCTGGCGACCGGAACGGCCACGCAGCTGGTTGTCGATGCGGCGGGATTCGTGGCGCTCGGTGCCTATGATGTGCAGGCCGCCGGCGGCCAGCACCTGGTCGTGCACCTTCTTCCACTCGCCGCGCAGTTCGGCGATGCGCGTTTCCTTGCTATCGCTCGACAGGCTGGCGTCTTCACGCACCGCGCTCACCAGTTTGTCGATGTTGCCGCCGAGCACGATGTCGGTACCCCGGCCGGCCATGTTGGTGGCGATGGTGACCACGCCCGGGCGGCCAGCCTCGGTGATGATCTCCGCCTCGCGATCGTGCTGCTTGGCGTTGAGCACCTGGTGCTCGACCTTGGCCTTCTTCAGCAGCGCGGACAGGTATTCGTTGGTTTCAATGGAAGTGGTGCCCACCAGCACCGGCTGGCCGCGCTTGACGCAGTCCTGGATGTCAGCGATCACCGCGTCCCACTTTTCCTTCGCGGTGCGGTAGACCTTGTCGTTCTCATCCTTGCGCTGCGTCGGCCGATTGGTCGGGATGACCACCGTTTCCAGGCTGTAGATCGAGTGGAACTCGAAGGCCTCGGTATCCGCCGTGCCGGTCATACCCGCCAGCTTGGCGTACATGCGGAAGTAGTTCTGGAAGGTAATGGAAGCCAGCGTCTGGTTCTCAGCCTGGATGCGCACGCCTTCCTTGGCCTCCACCGCCTGGTGCAGACCGTCGGACCAGCGGCGGCCAGCCATCAGGCGGCCGGTGAATTCGTCGACGATGATGACTTCGCCGTTCTGGACCACGTAGTGCTGATCCTTGTGGTACAGCGCATGCGCCCGCAGGGAGGCATAGAGGTGATGCACCAGCAGGATGTTGCCGGGCTCGTACAGACCGGCCCCTTCGGCCAGCAGGCCCATGCGCACCATGATCTGCTCGGCGTTCTCGTGGCCCTGCTCGGTCAGCAGCACCTGGTGCGCCTTCAGGTCTACCGTGTAGTCGCCCGGATCGGTGACGTTGTCGCCCTCGCCTTCCTGCTTCTTCAACAACGGAGCCACCTGGTTCATCTTCAGATAGAGCTCGGTGTGATCCTCGGCTTGGCCGGAGATGATCAGCGGCGTGCGTGCTTCGTCGATCAGGATGGAGTCCACCTCATCGACGATGGCGAAGTTCAGACCGCGCTGCACCCGCTCCGACAGCGCATAGACCATGTTGTCGCGCAGGTAGTCGAAGCCGAACTCGTTGTTGGTGCCGTAGGTGATGTCCGCCGCGTAGGCGGCCTGCTTCTCGGCATGCGCCATGCGCGACAGGTTGCAGCCAGTGGTGAGGCCGAGGAAGCCGTAGATGCGGCCCATCCAGTCGGCATCGCGGGAAGCGAGGTAATCATTCACCGTGATGACGTGCACGCCCTTGCCGGCCAGCGCGTTCAGGTAGGCGGGCAAGGTCGCCATCAGCGTCTTGCCTTCGCCGGTACGCATTTCGGAGATCTTGCCGTCGTGCAGCACCATGCCGCCGATCAGCTGGACGTCGAAGTGGCGCATGCCGTGCACCCGCTTGCCGGCCTCGCGGACCACGGCGAAGGCTTCCGGCAGCAGCGCGTCCAGCGTCTCGCCCTGCGCCAGGCGCTGGCGAAATTCGTCGGTCTTCCCCCGCAGCGCTTCGTCAGAAAGCGCAGAGATTTCCGGCTCCAGTTCGTTGATCCGCCGCACTTTCTGGGAATACTGGCGGACCAGGCGGTCATTGCGACTACCGAAGATTTTCTTGAGCAGACCGGAGATCATGTGTGGGAGTGACGTTCGTCGTCGATTCGGCAAAGCGGCGAGTTTATCATGTCGGGCAAATCCGCTCTCTGAGCGACCTTCCTTCCGATACCCATCCGATGACGCGACTTCTTCAAGGCTACCTGGGCAGCGGTGACGCCCTGGCGCGGCTGCAGGATCATGCAGCCCGGCTGCTGCGCCTGCAGAACGCGCTCGCCCGCGGCCTGCCGCCACAGTTGGCCGCCGCCTGCAGGGTCGCCAACCTCAAGGATCAGACTCTGGTGATAAGCGCCGACGGTGGCGCGGTCGCCGTGAGGCTGAAACAGATGGCACCCAGCCTGATCGAACATCTGGCTCGCGCCGGCCATGTAATCAGCGACATCAAGGTGAAGGTGGCCACGCCCCAGCAGCAACCGTGGGTGAAGCCGCCGGTGGACCGCCGGATCTCCGTCGAAGCCCGCAACACCCTCACCGACTTCGCAGCCACGCTACCGCCGGATTCGCCACTGCGTATCTCGCTGGAGCGGCTGGCCAGGCGCAGCAAGGAAGGCTGAACTCCGCAACCGGCGTACCGCCGGTAGCTTCAGAGCATGGGTGCCAGTACCCGCTCCAGTGCAAACAAGGCAAGAAAGACGAAGAGCACGACGACGCCGGCGCGGAACATGTTCCAGGCCCAGCGCCGGTAGCGGGGATTACCGGTGAACAGCCACAGCAGCAGCGAACCACCGATGCCCAGCGCCACCAGCACTGCACACAGGCGCAGGATCAACACGCCGGTCCGCTCAGGCCGCCAGGGCCGCCGGCGCGAACTGGTGCGCCACCGCAGCGGGCGTTGCCGCTTCCTGCTCGAAACTCACCAGTTCCCAGGCCGAAGCATCCTCCAGCAGTACGCGGAGAATCTGGTTGTTCAGCGCGTGACCGGCCTTGTGCGCCGAGTAGGCGGCCAGCAGCGGATGGCGGCAGAGGTAGAGGTCGCCGATGGCGTCCAGCACCTTGTGCTTGACGAACTCATCCGCATAGCGAAGACCATCGGCATTGAGCACACGGTACTCATCCATCACGATGGCGTTGTCCAGGCTGCCGCCCAGCGCGAGACCGTTGGCACGCATGAACTCCACGTCCTGCATGAAACCGAAGGTGCGGGCGCGGGCAACGTCGCGCACGTAGGAGTGTTCGGCGAAGTCGACCGTCACCGAAGTCGCGGTGCTTTCGATGGCCGGATGGTTGAAGACGATGGAAAAATCCAGACGGAAGCCTTCGTAAGGCTCCAGGCGCACCCACTTGTCGCCCTCGCGGTACTCGACCGCCTTCTTCACCCGCATGAAACGCTTGGGCTTGGGTTGCTCCTCGATGCCGGCGGACTGCAGCAGGAAGACGAAAGGGCCCGAGCTGCCATCCAGGATGGGAATTTCCGGTGCATCGACGTCGACATGCAGGTTGTCGATCCCCAGGCCGGCCAGCGCGGACATCAGGTGTTCCACTGTGCCCACCTTTTCGCCGCCCTTCTCCAGGCCGGAGCACATGCGGGTGTCGCACACCGAGTAGGGATCGGCCGGCAGGTCCAGCGGCGGATCGAGATCCACCCGATGGAACACGATGCCGGTATCCGGCGCGGCCGGGCGCAGGGTCAGATTGACCTTTCTGCCGCCATGCAGACCGACGCCAGTCGCCTTGACTACCGATTTGAGGGTGCGCTGCTTGATCATTTTGTTGCCGTCCTGTAAGGGCGCGATTCTAACACGCGACCTTTGATGCAACGCCGCACCAGGACCGGCAGACGCCCAGCCGATCACGAAAGGCGCGGGAAAAGCGGAGACGGGCGTTCGCAGGAACCGGAGGCAGCGGCTCCTGCAAACGCCCGTCGTCGGACAGGCCGTCGCGGAAAAGGCTCAGTCGGCCTGGCGACGCAAGAAGGCCGGGATATCGTAGGTTCCCATGCCGTTCGTGCTCATCGCCTCAACCGTGGTACGGCGGCCGCTGCGGATCACCGCCGGCACGTCCAGGTTGTTCATGTCCACACCGCCGACCGCCGGCCCGTAGGTACCGGTACCCTGCACCACCTGCATGACCGGCTGGCGGGCGGAGCGCGGCGTGCCCAGGCCAGTGGCGACCACGGTGATGCGGATGCGGTCGTCCATGGACTCGTCGAACACGGTGCCGTACTTGACGAAGGCTTCCGGCGCGGCGAACGCCTGCACAGTCTTCACCGCGTCACGCACTTCGGACATCTTCAGCGACTTGCTGGCGGTGATGTTGATCAGCACGCAGCGCGCGCCGGACAGCTCTGTGCCTTCCAGCAGCGGGGACACCGCGGCCTGCTCGGCGGCGATGCGGGCGCGGTCCATGCCGGAGGCTTCGGCGGAGCCCATCATCGCGCGGCCCATCTCGGCCATCGCGGTGCGCACGTCCTGGAAGTCCACATTAACCAGGCCAGGCACGTTGATGATCTCGGCGATGCCACCGACCGCGGAACGCAGCACGTTGTCGGCGGAGCGGAAGCACTCCTCGAAGCCGGCGTCGTCGCCGAACACTTCCAGCAGCTTGTCGTTGAGCACCACGATCAGGGAGTCGACGTTGCGGGTCAGCTCCTCGACGCCGCTCTCGGCCACGCGCAGACGGTTCTCGAAGTCGAAGGGCTTGGTGACCACGGCTACCGTCAGCACGCCCATCTCCTTCGCCACCTCGGCCACCACGGGCGCGGCGCCGGTGCCGGTGCCGCCGCCCATGCCGCCGGTGATGAAGCACATGTGGGCGCCATCCAGGGCCTCCATGATGGCTTCGCGCGAATCCTGCGCCGCGGCGCGGCCGGCTTCCGGCTTGGAGCCGGCGCCCAGGCCGCTCGAACCCAGCTGCAGCTTGGTCGGCGCCAGGCAGCGGCTCAGCGCCTGCGCATCGGTGTTGGCGGCGATGAACTGCACGCCCTGCACGCCCTCGCGGATCATGTGATCCACCGCGTTGCCACCCGCGCCGCCGACGCCGATCACCTTGATCACGGTTCCGGTCGGTTCCTTCTCAACGATTTCAAACATATGCCTCGCCTCCTTGATAAACGGCCCTGCTACGCTTCGAATACCCGACCGACCCAGATCTAGTACTAGCAGAAAAGTCTACTACTAAATACGGCATCAGCAACAGGTAGTCATTCAAATGACCCGACGGCCCTCCGCCGGATCAGAAATTCTTTTCAAACCAGGACTTCATGCGGCCGAAGATCTGCCGCACCGAACGCGTCTCCCGCGCCTGTATGCCGCGGCGGCGCTGTGCGGCACCTTCCATCACTAGCCCCATGGCGGTGGCGTAGCGCGGTTGGCAGACCACGTCGGCCAGGCCACCGTCGTACTGCGGCGAACCGACGCGCACCGGCATGTGGAACACCTCTTCGCCCAGTTCGACCATGCCGCGCATGACGGATGAACCGCCGGTCAGCACGATGCCGGACGACAGCAGCTCTTCGTAGCCGCTGCGGCGCAGTTCCGCCTGCACCAGCTCGAACAGCTCCGACACCCGCGGCTCGATCACATCAGCCAGCGCCTGGCGCGACAGCTTGCGCGGCGGCCGATCGCCCACACCGGGCACTTCGATCATGTCTTCCGGGTCGGCCAACTGGTGCATGGCTACGCCCTGGTGGATCTTGATCTCCTCGGCCTCGGCCGTCGGCGTGCGCAGCGCCATGGCGATGTCGTTGGTGATCTGGTCGCCAGCGACCGGGATCACCGCGGTATGGCGGATGGCGCCCTGGGTGAACACCGCGATGTCGGTGGTGCCGCCGCCGATGTCCACCAGGCACACGCCGAGCTCCTTCTCATCCTCGGTCAGCACCGCGTAGCTGGAAGCCAGCGGCTGCAGGATCAGGTCCATCACCTCCAGCCCGCAGCGGCGCACGCACTTGATCACGTTCTGGGCGGCGGACACCGCGCCGGTGACGATGTGCACCTTCACCTCCAGCTTCACCCCGCTCATGCCGATGGGCTCGCGCACGCCCCCCTGGCCGTCGATGATGAATTCCTGGGTGAGGATGTGCAGGATCTGCTGCTCCGCCGGGATGGGCATCGCGCGGGCAACCTCTATCACCCGCTCCACGTCCAGCGGGGTGACCTCCTTGTCCTTGATCGCCACCATGCCGTTGGAGTTGAAGCTCTTGATGTGGCTGCCGGCGATGCCGGTATAGACATCGTGGATCTTGCAGTCGGCCATCAGCTCGACCTCCTGGATCACCCGGGAGATCGCATCCACCGTCGCCTCGATGTTCACCACCACGCCGCGCTTCAGGCCGTTGGTGGGCTGGGTACCCAGGCCGACCACGTTCAGCCGCCCATCGGGCCGCAGCTCCGCCACCATGCAGGTGATCTTGGCGGTGCCGATGTCGAGACCGACGATCAGGTCCTTGTATTCCTTGCTCATTTCTTGCCTTTCGCAGCGGGTGTGGCGTCGGTGGGGGTCAAAGCGAATCCGTTCGGGTAGCGCAGGTCTGCAACCGCGACCTGTACGCCGATGTTGTCCTTGACCCGCGGCCAGGCGGCGACGAAGCGGGCCAGGCGCTTGTCCAGCGGCGACTTGTCCTGCTCGCGGCCGAGCATGATCACCAGGCCGTTATCCAGCGTCAGTTGCCAGGCTTCGCGGGCAGACAGGGCGAGGCCGACCAGCTTGGCGCCCAGCGGCTGCACCGCGGCGGAGAATTCGGCATGACGCGCCAGCAGCCAGCCGGCCGACCCTTGCGGGCCGGAGAACTGCGGCATCGGTGCGTTGCTGGCGGCGGTGAAGACCTCGCCCTGGCGGTTCACCAAGCGGCTATCGCCGCTGTCGGAGACCGTCCAGTAGGCGACTGCTTGATGTTCCTCGATCTTCAGCTCCAGCCCGTCCGGCCAGCGGCGGCGGACTTCAGCACGGCGCACCCAGGGCAGCTTCTCGAAGGCGGAGCGCACCGTTTCCAGGTCGACGGTGAAGAAATTGCCGTGGATCGCGGTGCGGGCGACGTACTCCAGCTGCGAGGCGGTGACCTGCTCCGGCTCGCTGGTGACCACCACCTCGCGCAGCGGGAACAGCGGGCGGGTAACGAACCAGGTCACCAGCGCCCAGCCGAGGCCGATAGCGGCGAACAGCATCAGCAGGTCGGAGAAGAGGTTGAGCAACGCCGGCCGGTGCCAGATGCCGTTTTCCTTCGCGCGCGCGGCCGCGGCCCGCCCGGCGGGGCGTGCTGCAGCGTTGGCGGAGCGGGAACGGACTTCAGCCAAGGCGGCTCTCCGCGAGGATGGCGAGGCACAGCCCCTCGAAAGACATTCCGGCGACGCGGGCCGACATCGGCACCAGCGAATGGCCGGTCATGCCCGGCGAGGTATTCATCTCAAGCAGGTAGGGGCGGCCGTCCTCGGTCAGGATCAGGTCGGCCCGGCCCCAGCCGCGGCAGCCCAGCACCCGCGCGCTCTTCATCACCAGCGCCTGCAGCGTCTGCTCTTCCGCCTCCGGCAGGCCGCAGGGGCAGTCGTAGCGGGTGTCGTCGGTGAAGTACTTATGTTGGTAGTCGTAGTTGCCGTCGGGCGCGACGATGCGCACCAGCGGCAGGGCGCGGTCGTCCAGGAAGGGCGCGGTCAGCTCGGCGCCGGTGATGAACTCCTCGGCGATCACCAGGCTGTCATAGCGCGCCGCCAGTTCCCAGGCCGCACGCAGTTGGCCGGCTTCGGTGACCTTGGTCGCGCCCATGCTGGAGCCTTCATGCACCGGCTTGACGAAGATGGGCAGGCCAAGCTCGCGCACCACCGCGTCCCAGTCGGTATCCGCTTCCAGGATGGCGTAGCGCGGAGTGGGCAAGCCGTTGGCCAGCCACACCATCTTGGTCCGCCACTTGTCCATGGACAGCGCCGAGGCCATCACGCCGCTGCCGGTGTAGGGGATGCCCATCAGCTCCAGCGCGCCCTGCACCGTGCCATCCTCGCCGCCACGGCCATGCAGGGCGATGAACACGCGGTCGTAACCTTCTTCCTTCAGAATATGCAGGTCGCGCTCGGCCGGATCGAAGGCGTGCGCATCCACGCCGGCGCCCTGCAGCGCGGCGAGCACCGCCTTCCCGGACATCAGGGACACCTCGCGCTCGGCGGACGCGCCGCCGAACAGAACCGCTACCTTGCCGAAGTGCGCGCTCACACCAGTTCCTCGCTGCTGGCGAGCTTGCCCGGCACCGCGCCGATGCTGCCCGCACCCATGGTCATCACTACGTCGCCGTCGCGCGCGGCGTCCAGAATCGCCTGCGGCATCGTCGCGATATCCTCGACGAACACCGGCTCCACCTTGCCGGCCACGCGCAGCGCGCGCGCCAGGGAACGGGAGTCCGCCGCCACCACCGGCTGCTCGCCGGCGGCATAGACCTCGCCCAGCAGCAGCGCATCCACCGAGGACAGCACCTTGACGAAGTCTTCGAAGCAGTCGCGCGTGCGGGTGTAGCGGTGCGGCTGGAAGGCCAGCACCAGCCGGCGACCGGGGAAGGCGCCGCGGGCGGCGGCGATGGTGGCCGCCATCTCCACCGGGTGGTGGCCGTAATCGTCGATCAGAGTGAAGCTGCCGCCACTGCTGGCCGCCACCTCGCCGTAGCGCTGGAAGCGCCGGCCGACGCCGCGGAACTCCGCCAGCGCCTTGACGATGGCTGCGTCCGGCACCTGCACTTCGGTGGCCACCGCGATGGCGGCCAGGGCATTGAGCACGTTGTGCCGACCCGGCAGGTTCAGGCTGATCGGCAGCCGGGTGGTGGTGCCGTTGATGCGCACCGCGTCGAACAGCATGCGGCTGCCCTCGGCGCGGACGTTCTCGGCGCGGAAATTCACGCCTTCGCCGAAACCGTAGCGCACCACCTGCTTGGAAACCTGCGGGATGATCTCGCGCACCTGCGGATCGTCGTCGCACAGCACCGCCACGCCGTAGAAGGGCAGGCGCTGCAGGAAGTCGACGAAGGCCTGCTTGAGGCGGCCGAAGTCGTGGCCGTAGGTGTCCATGTGGTCGGCATCGATGTTGGTCACCACCGAGATCACCGGGCTCAGCATCAGGAATGAGGCATCGGACTCGTCCGCCTCCGCCACCAGAAAGTCGCCCTTGCCCAGGCGCGCATTGGCGCCGGCGGCGTTCAGCCGACCACCGATGACGAAGGTGGGGTCCATCGCGCCTTCGGCGAGGATGCTGGCGACCAGCGAAGTGGTGGTCGTCTTGCCGTGGGTGCCGGCGATGGCGATGCCCTGCTTGAGCCGCATCAGCTCGGCCAACATCTGCGCCCGCGGCACCACCGGCACCCGCGCCTCGCGCGCCGCCATCACTTCCGGGTTGTCTTCCTTCACCGCGGTGGACACCACAACCGCGTCCGCGCCGGTGACGTTGCCGGCATCGTGGCCAAGCACCACCCGCGCGCCCATGGCCTTCAGCCGGCGTACCGCGGCGTTGTCGCCGAGGTCGGAACCGCTGACGGTGAAACCCTGGTTCACCAGCACTTCGGCGATGCCGCTCATGCCGGAGCCGCCGATGCCGACGAAATGGATGTGTCTGACCTTATGCTTCACGGCAGCTCCCGCAAAGCGAGGGCCGCGCGGCAGATACCGCCCGGCGAGAAATAGGACCTTGGCTGTTGCTGTGCTTCTTCATGCTTTTCCCCCCGCAGCCAGTTCCTCGCAGATGCGGGCCACCGCCTCGGTTGCGCGCGGCTTGGCCTGCGCCCGGGCATGGACCGCCATCTGCAGCAGGCGCGGACGGTCGAGACTGGCGAGAATGCCGGCCAGTCGTTCGGCGTTGAGTTCAGTTTGCGGCAGCAGGTAGGCCGCGCCGCGGTCGGCCAGGAAGCGGGCGTTGCCCGACTGGTGGTCGTCCACCGCGTGCGGGAAAGGCACCAGCAGGCTGGCGGCGCCGACTGCCGCCAGCTCCGCCACGGTGAGCGCGCCGGCGCGGCAGATCACCAGATCCGCCTCCGCATAGGCCGCTGCCATGTCGTCGATGAAGGGGCGCAGCTCGCCCTCCACGCCGGCGCCGGCGTAAGCCGCCCGCAGCGCTTCGATCTGCTTCTCGCCCGCCTGGTGCACCACCTGCGGACGCTGCTCCCGCGGCAGACGGGCCAGCGCCTGCGGCACGGTTTCATTTAGCACTGCCGCGCCCAGGCTGCCGCCGACCACCAGCACCTTGAGCGGGCCTTCGCGGCCAGCGAAGCGCGCCTCCGGCGTCGCCACCGCGGCGATCTCGGCGCGCACCGGGTTGCCCACCCAGCCGGCTTTCTTCAGCACGCCAGGGAAACCGGACAGCACCCGGTCGGCGACGCCGGCGAGCACCCGGTTGGCCAGCCCGGCCACCGAGTTCTGTTCGTGCAGCACCAACGGCCGGCCGGCGAGCGCCGCCATCATGCCGCCAGGAAAGGTGATGTAGCCGCCCATGCCCAGCACCACGTCCGGCTTCACCCGGCGCAGCTCGCGCAGCGCCTGCCAGAAACCGGACAGCAGGTTCAGCGGCAGCAGCAGCTTGCGCACCAGGCCCTTGCCGCGCAGCGCGCCAAAGCGCACCCAGGCGGTGTCGTAACCGCGCGCCGGCACGATGCGCGCCTCCATGCCGTCCGGGTTGCCCATCCAGACGATGCGCCAGCCCTTCTCGCGCAGCGCCTCGGCCACCGCGATGCCGGGGAAGATGTGGCCACCGGTGCCGCCGGCCATGACCATCAGCGTCTTCACGAGCCCGCCCCCCGCTTCATCTGCCGCACCTCCCAGTCGATGCGCAGCAGGATCGCCAGGGCAACGCAGTTGGCGACGATGCCGGAACCGCCGAAGCTCATCATCGGCAGCGTCAGGCCCTTGGTGGGCAGCAAGCCCATGTTCACGCCCATGTTGATGAAGGACTGCACGCCCATCCACAGACCGATGCCCTGGGCGACGAGGCCGGAGAAGTAGCGCTCCAGCTTGATCGCCTCGCGGCCGATGACGAAGGCGCGCTGCACCAGCATGGCGAACAACCCGACCACCAGCACCACGCCGGCGAAACCCAGCTCCTCGGCGATCACCGCCAGCAGGAAGTCGGTGTGCGCCTCCGGCAGGTAGAAGAGCTTCTCCACGCTGGCGCCCAGGCCGACGCCGAACCACTCGCCACGGCCGAAGGCGATCAATGCGTGGGAGAGCTGATAGCCCTTGCCGAAGGCGTCCTGCCAGGGGTCCATGAAGCCGAAGATGCGCTCGCGCCGGTAGGGCGAGGTCCAGATGAGGATGATGAAACCGATGATCGCGAACACTGCCAGCAGCGCGAACACCCGCACGTTCACTCCGCCAAGGAAGAGAACGCCGAAGGCGATGGTGGTGATGACAACGAAGGCGCCGAAGTCCGGCTCCCGCAGCAGCAGGAAGCCGACGAACAGGATCACCGCCATCATCGGCAGGAAACCACGCTTGAAGCTGCTCATCGCGTCTAGCTTGCGCACCGTGTAGTCGGCGGCGTACAGCGCGGCGAAGATCTTCATCAACTCGGAAGGCTGCAGGTTCACCGGCCCGAGCGAGAGCCAGCGCTGGGCGCCGTTTACCTCGCGGCCGATGCCGGGAATCAGCACCACGATCAGCAGCACCACGCCGCCGACGAAGAGCGGCAAGGCCAGACGCTGCCACTGCGTCATCGGCAGCTGGAAGGCGACCAGCCCGAAGCCGATGCCGACTGCGAGGAACACCGAGTGCCGCATCAGGAAGTAATGCGACTGGTAATTGGTGAAGCGGCTGCCTTCGGCAATGGCGATGGAGGCGGAATACACCATCACCAGGCCGAGCAGCAGCAGGCCGACGGCGGACCAGATCAGCAGCAGGTCCAGCTCGCGCACCGCCGCGCCCGGCGGCATCAGGCGATTGACCGCGCGACTGGTCTCGCTGCCGATCGGCGCGCTGCGGGAAGCGAAAAAGCCGGAGAGGGCACCGAGCTTCATCGCGGGCTCACTTGCGGCAGCGCCCGCGCCGCGTCGATGAAGACCTGGGCGCGGTGGGCGTAGTTGCGGAACATGTCCAGGCTGGCGCAGGCCGGCGACAGCAGCACCGCATCGCCCGGCTGGGCCAGGGTATTGGCACGCCGTACCGCGGTCGGCAGGTCGGCCGCATGCTCCAACGCTGCGCCACTGCCAGCCACCGCCTTCTCAATCAACGCGGCATCGCGGCCGATGAGCAGCACGGCGCGGGCATGCCGGGCCAGCACCGGCTTCAGCGGCGAGAAGTCCTGCCCCTTGCCGTCGCCGCCGGCGATCAGCACCACCTTGCGGCCCAGGCCTTCCAGCGCGGCAACGGTGGCGCCGACGTTGGTTCCCTTGGAGTCGTCGTAGAAACGCACGCCGTCCGCGCGCTCGGCGATCAGTTCAACCCGGTGCGGCAGGCCGTGGAAAGAGCGCAGCGCCGACAGCAGGCTGGCCGGCGCCAGACCGAGGCCGGCCTCGCAAAGGGCCAGCGCGGCCAACGCGTTCACCGCGTTGTGCAGGCCGGCCAGCGGCAGCGCATCCAGCGGGATCAGCGCATCGTCGCCGCGGGCCAGCCAGGTCTGGCCGTCCTTGTCGAGCAGACCGTAATCGCCGGCAGCCGGAGCTCCGCGGCCGAAACGGATGGCCTTGCGCCCGGGCAGCTGCATGGAAACCACATGGTCGTCATCGGCGTTCAGCACCTGCACGCCCTGGCCCTGGAAGATGCGGGCCTTGGTGCGGCCGTAGTCGGCGAGGTCGGCGTAGCGGTCGAGATGGTCGTCGGTCACGTTCAGCACCGTCGCCGCCTCCGGATTCAGGCCGTGCAGGGTCTCGATCTGGAAGCTGGAGAGCTCCAGTACCCAGCACTGCGGCCACGGCCGGCTGGTGTCCTGCCGGCTCATCAGCACATCCAGCGCTGCCGGGCTGATATTGCCGGCAGCCACCGCGTCCAGGCCGGCGGACGCGGCCAGCGCGGCGGTGAGCGCAGTGGTGGTGGTCTTGCCATTGGTGCCGGTGATGGCGAGGATGCGCGTCTGTCCGCGTACGCCCGCTTCGTCCAGCGCCTGCGCGAACAAGCTCATCTCGCCGGTGACTTCAATGCAACGGCGACGCGCTTCCGGCACCACGCCGGCGCGGGTATCCAGGCCGGGGCTGACGGCCACCAGCTCGATTCCGTTCAACACCGCGACGTCGAAAGCGCCAGTGATGATCTCGGCACCCGGCACTTCCGCCCGCAGCACGTCCAGCCCGGGCGGCTGGGCGCGGCTGTCGGCCACGCGCAGGCGTGCGCCCTGCCTGGCGCACCAGCGCGCCATCGCCAAGCCGGATTCACCCAGCCCCAGGATCAGAACGTGTTTGCCCGCGAGAGAGCTCATCTCAGTTTCAGCGTCGACAGCCCGAACAGCACCAGCATCAGGGTGATGATCCAGAAGCGGACCACCACCTGCGTTTCCTTCCAGCCGCTCAATTCGTAGTGGTGATGCAGCGGCGCCATGCGGAAGATGCGCTTGCCGCCGGAAGCCTTGAAGTACAGCACCTGCACCATCACCGACAGGGTCTCGGCCACGAACAGGCCACCCATGATGAAGAGCACGATCTCCTGGCGGACGATGACCGCCATCGTCCCCAGCGCGGCGCCCAGCGCCAGCGCGCCGACATCGCCCATGAAGACTTCCGCCGGATAGGCGTTGAACCACAGGAAGCCAAGGCCGGCGCCGCAGATCGCGCCGCAGAACACCGCCAGCTCGCCCGCACCGGCGATGTAGGGCACGCCCAGGTACTTGGAGAAACCGGCGTGGCCGGCGACGTAGGCGAAGATGGCCAGTGCGCCGGCCACCATCACCGTGGGCATGATGGCCAGGCCGTCCAGGCCGTCGGTGAGGTTCACCGCGTGGCTGGTGCCATTGATGACGAAATAGGTCAGTGCGATGAAACCGAAAATGCCCAACGGATAAGCTATTGCCTTGAAGAAGGGCACGATCAGCTCGGTGTGGCTGGGGGTGTCGGCGGTCATGCCGAGGAAGATCGCCGCAGCCAGCGCGATCAGCGAGGTCCACAGGTACTTCCAGCGGCTCGGCAGGCCCTTGGGGTCGCGGTGCACCACCTTGCGCCAGTCATCCACCCAGCCCACCGCACCGAAGCCCAGTGTGACCAGCAGGGTGACCCAGACGTAGGCGTTGCGCAGGTCGCCCCACAGCAGGATGGTGATGGCGATGGCGATGAGGATGAGCGCGCCGCCCATGGTGGGCGTTCCGGCCTTGGTCAGGTGCGACTTGGGGCCGTCGTCGCGCACCGCCTGGCCGATCTTCTTCGCCGCCAGCCAGCGGATGACGCCAGGGCCGGCCACCAGGGAGATCACCAGCGCGGTCAGCGCGGCCAGCACCGTGCGCAGCGTGATGTAGCCGAAGACGTTGAAACCACGGATGTCCTGGCCAAGCCAGAGGGCGAGTTCGAGCAGCATTTACGAATCCGAGTCCTTTTGGGGGGCGCCATTGTGCAGCGCCGCAAGTCGGTCCGCCACCCGCTCCATACGCATGAAACGCGAGCCTTTCACCAACACCACGGTGTCCGTATCCAGGTATCCCAGCAGGGCCTGGACCAGTGCTTCCGGGTCGGCGAAATGCTGGCCGCCGTCGCCGAAGTTGCCCACGGCCACCGCGCTCATGTCGCCCAGGGCGTACAGCAGGTCGACGCCCTTGCTCTTGGCATAGCCGCCGATTTCGTCATGGACCTGTGCGCTGGCATCCCCGACCTCGCCCATGTCGCCGAGCACCAGCACCTTGCGACCCGGCGTGGACGCCAGCACGTCGATGCCGGCCCGCATAGAGTCCGGGTTGGCGTTGTAGCTGTCATCCAGCACGGTGGAGCCCTTGGGGCCGGGGCGGCGCTGCAGGCGGCCGCCGGTGCCGGCATAAGCGGCCAGCCCGGCGGCGATGGCTTCCGGCGTGGCTCCGGCGGCGAGGCAGAGCGCCGCCGCGCCAACTGCATTGCGCGCGTTATGCAAACCGGGAACCTGGAGCGAGATGTCTATCTTTCCCTGCGGCGTGTCGATTTCGAGCCGCGAGCCGAGGCCGTGGAGGGTACACCGGCCCTGTACCTCCGCCGCCGCATCGATACCGAATGTCACAATCCGCCGGCCGGCATTGAGCGTGCGCCAGTAAGCGGCATGGGCGTCGTCGGCATTCACCACCGCGACCCCGTCCTCGCCCAGGCCGTCGTAGATCGTGCCCTTCTCGCGCGCGACTTCGGCCAGGTTGCCCAGTCCGAGCAGATGGGCACGCTGGGCGTTGTTCACCAATGCGGCGGTCGGACGCGCGAGGCGGGTCAGATAGCCGATTTCGCCCGGATGGTTCATCCCCATCTCGATCACTGCGGCGCGATGCACCGGCGCCAGCGCCAGCAGCGTCAGCGGCAGGCCGATGTCGTTGTTGAAGTTGCCACGGGTGGCGTGCACCGCCTCATCACCGTAGCCCTCCAGGCGCGCCTGGGCGCGGAAGATGGCGGCGCACATTTCCTTGACGGTGGTCTTGCCGTTGCTGCCGGTAATACCCAGCAGCGGAATGGCGAAACGCGCCCTCCAGCCTGCTGCCAGGGCCCCCAGCGCCAGCCGGGTGTCGTCCACCACCAGCAGCGGCAGCGCGGCGTAATCGCCTTCCGCGCGCCAGGCGCTGTCCACCATGGCGGCAGCGGCGCCCGCCTGTAGCGCGGCCAGCACGAAATCATGGCCGTCGAAACGTTCGCCGCGCAGCGCGACGAAGAGCTGGCCCGGCTGTATCGCCCGGCTGTCCGTGCCCACGCTGTCAAAGCGCGGGTCGCCCTGCGCCTGCGCGGCCCGGCTGGAGAGTTCCTTTGCAGCTTCCTGCAGCGTCATCATGACGTCGGCCCCGTGGTGTTCCATGCTGCGAGCGCCGCCCGGGCCTGCTCCAGATCGGAGAACGGCAGGCGCTTGCCGTGAATTTCCTGGTAGGGCTCGTGCCCCTTGCCGGCAACAACGATGACGTCATCCGCGCCGGCTGCACCGATGGCCGCGCGTATCGCCTCAGCACGGTCGATGATGCGTTCGGCAGCGGCGCCGGCACCGCCCGCCACCGCCTCGACGATCGCCGCCGGGTCTTCGCTGCGCGGGTTGTCGCTGGTGACGACGATGCGGTCGGCGAGCTGTCGCGCCACCTCGCCCATCATCGGCCGCTTGCCGGGGTCGCGGTCGCCACCGCAGCCGAACACGCAGGTAAGCCGGCCACCGCGGGCGTGGGCGGTTTCCCGCACCGCCTCGAGCACCTTGGCCAGCGCATCCGGCGAGTGGGCGTAGTCGATGACCACAAGCGGCTCGCCGACACCGCCGACCAACTGCATGCGGCCTTCCGGCGGCGTGAGCCGGCCGGCTACCGCCAGCACTTCCGGCAGTGGAATGCCACGGGCGAGCAAGGCGCCGATGACCGCCAGCAGGTTGGAGACGTTGAAGGGCGCGACCATGCGCACCTGCATCTCGGCGCTTTCACCCTCCCATAGCAGGGCAAAGCGCAGGCCGGCGGCCGAGGTCTGCACCCGATCCGCCACCAGCACCCGGGCACCGGCCACCGCGGTGGCATTGGAGGCGACCTGGGTGTAGCCGATGACTTCGGTCCCTGCATCCGCCAGGCGGCGGGCTTGGTAGAGGCCGAAGCCGTCATCGAAGTTGATGACCGCAGTGGAGATTCCCGGCAGCGCGAACAACCTGGCCTTGGCCGCCGCGTAGGCCTCCATGGTGCCGTGGTAGTCCAGATGGTCGCGGGTTAGGTTGGTGAAGATGGCGACGTCGAAGCGCGCACCGTTCACCCGTCCCTGGTCCAGGCCGATGGAGGACACCTCCATCGCCGCGGCACCGGCACCGGCGGCCAGGAAGCTGGCCAGCATGCGGTGCAATTCCAGCGCATCCGGCGTGGTGTTGGCGCCCGCCTCCAGCTGACCGGGAAAACCGCAGCCCAGGGTGCCGACGATGCCGCAGCGGGTACCCAGGTCTTCCAGCGCTCGCGCCAGCCACTGGCTCACCGTGGTCTTGCCATTGGTGCCGGTGACGCCCGCCAGCCACAGGTGGGCGGAGGGGCGGCCATAGATTTCGTCCGCCACATGGCCGGACAACTCGCGCAGCCCGGTGACCGGCAGCGAGGGCACCGGCAGCGTTTCAGCCTGGAAGCCGTCGCCGTTCTCCCACAGCACCGCGGCGACGCCCTTCTCCACCGCGGCGCGCAGATAGCGACGGCCATCGGTGGTGAAACCGGGCCAGGCGGCGAAGACGTCGCCAGCACCGACGCGCCGGGAATCGGCGGTAATGCCAGTCGGCGTCACCCCGGCCTTGCGCAACTCGTCGAGGAGCATGAGGGCGGGCGTGCTCACATGTTCTCCCGCGCCTGGGTGGCGGTGATGGCCTCGCCCGGCTTGCGCGCCAGTTGCAACGGCGCCAGCGGCTTGTCCGGCGCAATGCCCAGCGTGCGCAGCGAACCTTCCATGATGCGTGAGAACACCGGGCCGGCCACCGTGCCGGCGTAGTAGCCGCCGGCGGTGGGCTCGTCGATCATCACCGCCACGACCAGCCGCGGGTTGGAGGCCGGGGCAAAACCGACGAAGGACGCCACGTACTTCTTGGTGTAGACGCCCCCCTCGATCTTGAGCGCGGTACCGGTCTTGCCGCCCACGCGGTAACCCGCGACGTTGGCGCGGGTAGCAGTGCCGCCTGCCTCGGTCACCGTCTCCAGCATGGCGCGCATCTCCTTCACCGTCTGCGGCGAGAACACGCGTCGGCCATTGGAGGGCAGACCGTCCAGCTTGGTCAGGGACAGCGGAATGAGTTCGCCATCGCGAGCGAAGACCATATAGGCACGCGCGATCTGGATCAGGCTCATCGAAATGCCATGGCCATAGGACATGGTGGCCTGCTCGATCGGCCGCCAGGTTTTGGCCGGCCGCACACGGCCGCCGGTTTCGCCGGGGAAGCCGAGGTTCAACGGCGCGCCGAAACCCAGCTGCTCGAACAGGTGCCACATCTCGTCCGGCGAGAACTGCAGCGCAATCTTCACCGTGCCGATGTTGGACGACTTCTGGATCACCTCGGCCACGGTCAGCGCACCCATGCGGTGCGAGTCGGAGATGGTGGCGGTACCTATGGTCATCCGGCCGGGGGCGGTATCGATCACAGTGGTCGGCTTCACCTTGCCGCGCTCCAGCGCCATGCCGACGATGAAGGGCTTCATTACCGAGCCGGGCTCGAAGGCATCGGTGAAAGCGCGGTTGCGCAGCTGCGCGCCGGTGAGGTTGCTGCGGTTGTTCGGGTTGAAGGTGGGCGCGTTCGCCAGCGCCAGTACCTCGCCGGTGCGGGCGTCCAGCACCACCGCGGCACCGGCCTTCGCCTTGTGCTCTTGCATGGCGTCGCGCAGCGCGGTGTAGGCGAGATACTGGATCTTGCCGTCCATGGACAGCACTACGTCTTCGCCCTCGCGCGGCGGGCGGATGGACTCGACGTCCTCCACGATCTGGCCGCGCCTGTCCTTGATCACCCGGCGCGAGCCCGGCGCGCCGGCCAGGATCTTCTCGTAGGCCAGCTCGATGCCTTCCTGGCCTTTGTCCTCGACGCCGGTGAAACCCAACATGTGGGCGGTCACCTCGCCGCCCGGGTAATACCGGCGGTATTCCTGCTGCTGATGGATGCCTGGCAATTTCAGTGCGGCAATCCGCTCCGCCAGGTCCGGCGACAGCTGGCGCTTCAGATAGACGAAATCACGACCGCTGGACAGCCTGTCGTTCAGTTCCGCAACGTTCATCTCCAGCAGCGCCGCGAGCCTGCGCGCATCCGCCGGCTCCAGCTTGGCGTCGGCGGGAATCGCCCACACGGAACGCACTGGCGTGCTGACCGCCAGCATGTCGCCATTGCGGTCAGTGATGCGGCCGCGAGTGGCCGGAACCTCGATCACTCGCGCATAGCGCGACTCGCCCTTGGCTTGCAGAAAGGCGTTGTTAATGCCCTGCAGGTAGGCCGCGCGGCCCACCAGGGCCAGCGAGCAACCCAGCAGGGCGAGCAGCACGAAGCGGGGACGCCAGGCCGGCAACTCACGCTTCAGCAGCGGATTGTGGTTGAAGGTGACAGGACGCTGCTTGCTCACGACTGCGGCTCCACCACGATGACCTGCGCCGAAACCGGCGGCCGCATGCCGAGCTTTTCACGCGCCAGCTTTTCCACCCGGGCGTGCGCCGCCCAGGTGCTCTGCTCCAGTTGCAGCTGCCCCCACTCCACCTCCAGGCCGTGCGAACGCGCCTGCTGGCGCTCCAGCTCGGTGAAGAGCTTGCGCGCCTGGTGCTGGGCGGCAACCACGCCGAGCGCACTGGCAACCACCAGGGCCACGAGCAGGGCATCGAAACGGATCATGCGGCCTCCGCGCGTTCGGCAACCCGCATCACCGCGCTGCGCGCGCGCGGATTGGCAGCGACCTCGGCTTCGCCCGGGCGCACCGCCCTGCCCACCAGCAAGAGCCGCGGCTGCGGCAACTCGCTCGCCCGCACCGGCAGGCGAGAGGGCAGTTGCGGCGGCCGGGCTTCGTCACGCATGAAGCGCTTCACGATGCGGTCTTCCAGCGAATGGAAACTGATGACCACCAGCCGGCCGCTCGCCCGCAAGCGCTCCACGCAAGCCGGCAACACCTTGCTCAGCTCTTCGAGCTCTTGATTGATGAAAATCCGTAGAGCCTGGAAGCTGCGCGTCGCTGGATGCTGCCCCGGCTCGCGTGTCCGGACCGTTTTCTCCACGATCGCGGCAAGTTGTCCAGTGGTCGCAACAGCCCCCCCTGCCCGAGCAGCTGCAAGCGCCTTTGCAATCGCATAAGCAAACCGTTCTTCCCCATAATCTCTCAGCACCTCCGTAATCTCGGCGACGGAGGCTTCCGCCAGCCACTCCGCCGCGGTCTGCCCGCGGCTGGTATCCATGCGCATGTCCAGCGGCGCATCGAAGCGAAAACTCATCCCCCGGCTGGCATCGTCCAGTTGCGGCGAAGACACCCCCAGGTCGAGCAGCACGCCATCCACCTGCGCCACGCCCAGCCGACTCAGTTCCTCGTCCAGCGCACTGAAAGGTGCATGCACCAGGGTCAGCCTGGCGTCGGCCAGCGCCTTGCCGGCCTCGATGGCGGCGGGGTCGCGGTCGAAAGCGATGAGACGGCCATGCTCGCCCAGGCGGGCGAGCAGCGCGCGGCTGTGCCCACCCCGGCCGAAGGTGCCATCTACGTAGATACCGTCAGGCTTCACGGCGAGCGCCTCCACAGCCTCGGCCAGCAGAACGGTGACATGGGAGAGCGGGCCACTCACAGAACGAGGCTCTCGAGGCCCGGCGGCAACTCGCCGCCAGCCAGCGCCAGCATGGCGTCCTGCTGACGCTGCCAGCCTTCGTCGGACCACAGTTCGAAATGACTGCCCTGGCCAACCAACCAGACCTGCTTGTCTAACTCGGCGAACTTGCGCAGCGAGGGGGCAACCAGCACCCGGCCGGCGCCGTCCAGGACTTCTTCCTGGGCAAAACCGATCAGCATGCGTTTGAAGGTGAGCGTGCCCTGGTCCATGCCGGGCATGCGGGTGATCTGGTCGCGAATGGGCTCCCAGGCGGCCAGGGGATAGACCAGCAGGCAGCGGTGCGGGTGCACCGTCATCACCAGCGGAGCGCCGTCCGGCGTCAGCGCGTCACGATGCCGCGCCGGAATCGCAAGGCGACCCTTCGCATCGAGACTGAGCGCGCTGGCTCCCTGGAACATTTTCCCCCCTGAACCGGAAGGGTGACGCGGTTTTGTCCACGTTCACCCACTTTTCACCACTAAGCCCCACTCTAGAGCAAAGCTAGTGCACGGTCAAGCGAGACACCCAGGGTTTTCCGTTGTTACACAATGACTTAACGCCACCTTCAGAAGTGCGTCGAAGCCCCTGAAAAACAAGGCAAATAGGACAAAGCGGCGCGGCCTGGGCAATGCGCACGCCAACCGGAACGCCAAAGTGGAGAAAAGTGGGAAACGAGGCCAGAAACGGCCTCGGTGGCGCCGGAAGCAGCGCCTTCGAACGAAGGGAAGAGAAAGCGAATTGGGAAGTTCGCCGATAAGCCGGGTTCTGTCGAACGCCGCGGCTTGCACCAACGGCATCGGGCAGTCATTCCTCTGGGCGACGCGTTACCGCGCCGCTCTAGCAGCCTACCCGGGAGCGACGCGAGCCACGCCAATGCTCCCCTATTTGGCCTTGCCCCGGATGGGGTTTACCGTGCCAGGTCCTGTTGCCAGTCCTGCGGTGGGCTCTTACCCCACCGTTTCACCCTTACCTGTGCCGGAGCTTGCACTCCAAAAGACGCTGCCGCCTTGCGGCGGCAGATCTGGCCATCGGCGGTTTGCTTTCTGTTGCACTTTCCGTCGCCTCACGGCGCCCGGCCGTTAGCCGGCATCCTGCTCTACGGGGCCCGGACTTTCCTCCACGCACCGAGGTACGCAGCGACTGCCTGGCGAACTTCCCGCGACGGATTATACGCGGCGCAGGCGCAAATCCGGGTCTTCATTGTGCGGCGGGCGTTTGCTCCCGGGTAAAGGCGGGGGCGCCGTCACGCAGCTGAAAGCGCCCCACCAGCGGCCCCGGCGGCTGGCCGCCGGGATTATCCCAATCCTGCACCAGACAGCGATCGGTCCCAGCCAGGTACCAGCGATTGCCCTGGTGCAGTGCCCACAGACGGTCACCCGCCTCATACACCTGCATCTCCTCCATCACCGTCGGCCCCGGATGTATGGTGACCTTGCGCTGGCAATCCGGGAGACGGGACGCCACCACCGCCTGCCCCACGCTGCTGTCCCACAGCCAGCGCTGCTCGCGCACCAGGATCAGCGCATGCTGGCTGCCGTCGATGGAATAAGCGGTGGCGTTGTTCTCGCAGGCCGCCAGCAGCGGCAGAGCGGCCAGAGCGAACAGGATGCGCGGCAGAGGGGAGGTCATGGGAGGTCTCGGCAGGGTCGCGGCGTAAACCGGGGCAGCCTCAGGCGGCCATCTTCCAGCCCAGCGACTCGCCGGCACGCAGCGGCACCAACGGATCGCCCGGCAGGTAATCGTAGGCGGCAGGCACCGTCCAGCTCTCGCGCCGCAAGGTGATCTTGTCCGGGTTCGGCTGCAGTCCATAGAAGGCCGCGCCGTTGAGGCTGGCGAAGGCTTCGAGACGGTCCAGCGCCCCCACCGAATCGAACAGTTCCGCATACAACTCGATGCCGGCGTGCGAGGAGTAGCACCCGGCACAGCCGCAACTCGTCTCCTTGGTGCTACGGGCGTGGGGCGCGGAATCGGTACCCAGGAAGAAGCGGCTGCTGCCCGAGGCGACCGCCTCGACCAGCGCCAGCCGGTGAGTCTCGCGCTTGAGTACCGGCAGGCAGTAATGGTGCGGCCGGATACCACCGGCGAAAAGCGCATTCCGATTGAACAGCAGATGCTGCGGGGTAACGCTGGCAGCAACGTTACCGCCCGCAGCGCGGACGAACTGCGCCGCCTCCGCGGTGGTGATGTGCTCGAACACCACCTTCAGAGCAGGGAAGCGGCGCACCAGCGGCGACAACACCTTCTCGATGAACACCCGCTCGCGGTCAAAGGTATCCACATCGCCTGCCACTTCGCCATGCACGCAGAGCACCAGGCCACGCGCTTCCATCCGCTCCAGCACCGGGTAGATCTTCTCGATGGCGGTGACGCCGGCGTCGGAATTGGTCGTTGCCCCGGCCGGGTAGAGCTTGGCGGCGATGATGTGGCCGCTGTCCTTGGCGCGGTCGATCTCGTCCGCCGGCATGTTGTCGGTGAGATACAAGCTCATCAGCGGCTGGAAGCTGCTGCCCGCCGGCACCGCCGCCAGGATGCGATCTCGATAGGCCAGTGCTTGGGTAGTAGTGACAACCGGCGGCTTCAGGTTAGGCATGATCAGCGCCCTGCCGAAACGCTCCGCAGTGTGCGGCACCACTGCAGCCAGGGCGGCGCCGTCGCGCACATGCAAATGCCAGTCATCGGGGCGGGTCAGGGTCAGGGTGTTCATGCGGACATCTCTCGAGGCGTTCAGCTTGGCAAAGCCGGATTATAGGCGGGCTTCAGCCCTGCTTGAGTTCGAGCGCACGGCTGTAGAGCGCGTTTCGCGACGCTCCCGTGATCTCGGCCGCAAGCTTGGCCGCCGTCTTCAACGGCAGTTCGGCCAGCAGCAGGCTCAGCACCCGCTCGGCCTCGCCATGCACGCCTTCGCGCTTGGGCGCCCCGGCCACCGCCAGCACAAACTCGCCGCGCACCCGGTTGCTGTCCGCCGCAAACCAGGCCGCCGCGTCGCCCAGCGGCATACGGGCGATTTCTTCGTGCAGCTTGGTCATCTCCCGCGCCACTAGCAACTCGCGCTCCGCGCCGAGTTCCGCAGCAAGATCGGCCACGCATTCGCAAACGCGGTGAGGTGCCTCGTAGAAAACAAGCACAGCGGCATCATCCCGCAGGGAGGCGATCTGCGCCCGCCGCGCCGCCTGCTTGGCCGGCAGGAAGCCGACGAAGCGGAAGCCTGCCTCGGCAACGAAACCGGCAACCGACAGCGCCGCCGCCACCGCGCTCGGCCCCGGCACCGGCACTACCGGATGCCCGGCGGCGCGCACTTGCGCCACCGCCCTGGCCCCCGGGTCGGAGACCGCTGGCGTACCGGCATCGGTGATCAGTGCAATGTGCTTGCCGGCCTCCAGGTGTTCGATCAGTTGCGTCGCCGCCCGCTGCTCGTTGTGTTCATGCAGCGCCAGCAGGCGCGTCTTGATACCGCAGGCGTCCAGCAGGCGCTGGCTGTGACGGGTGTCCTCGGCGGCAATCATGCCCACCTCTCGCAGCACCGCCAGCGCCCGCAGCGTGATGTCCTGCAGGTTTCCGAGTGGCGTGGCCACCACATACAATGACGGCGTCCTGGAAAGCGGCGATGCGCCGGTGGCGGAGGGGAGAGTCATGAGCAGCAGCCGAAAGGGGGAGCGGGCGCCGATTGTGGGCGCCCAGCCGACGCCCGCGCAAGCCCGCGGCCGCGCGGCGGAGGAAATCGCCGCCGCCTTCCTGGGCAAGCAGGGCCTGCGCCTGCTGGAGCGCAATGTGCATTGCCGGGGCGGCGAAGTGGACCTCATCGGACTCGATGGCGACACCCTGGTCTTCATCGAGGTACGACTGCGCGGCAACAACCGCTTCGGCGGCGCCGCCGAGAGCATCACACCGACCAAGCAGCGCCGCGTCATCCTGGCCGCCCAGCACTGGCTGCAGGGCATGGGCCGCAAGCATGCCCACCGCCCCTGCCGCTTCGACGCGGTGCTGCTGGATACGCTGGCGCCACCTGCGCCAGTGTGGTTGCGTGCCGCCTTCGACGCCGGTTGAGCCGGGCCGGGCGCCCTCCCCAGGCCCACTGACGATCACCAAGGCGCACAAAGCGTAAGCTGCGGTAATTCCCGCAGCCTCCCGGCGCGGAGGAGGCACACTACCTATTCGCCGGGGCCCGGCAGGCTGCCGAGCCGACCTCGCCCTGCGTGCTAGACTTTCGCCCCCGATCGCACCACCGTCCCCGACCATGGACCTCATCGACCGCATCTCCCGCCAGTTTGAAGACAGCGCCCAAACCAAGCTCGCCGCCATCGAGTGGCTGGCCGGGCCGATTGCCCAGGCGGTTGAGGCGATGACCGGCAGCCTACTCAACAACGGCAAGATCCTCGCCTGCGGCAACGGCGGCTCGGCGGCGGATGCGCAGCACTTCGCAGCGGAACTGGTCAACCGTTTCGAGATGGAGCGCCCGCCGCTGGCCGCCGTCGCGCTCACCACCGACACCTCTACGCTGACCTCGATCGCCAACGATTACGACTACGTACAGGTGTTCTCCAAGCAGGTGCGGGCGCTGGGGCAACCGGGCGACGTACTGCTGGCGATCTCCACCAGCGGCAATTCGCCCAACGTGATCGACGCGATCAGCGCCGCCCATGAGCGCGAGATGCGGGTGGTGGCGCTGACCGGCAAGGGCGGCGGCAAAATGAACGAACTACTCGGCGAGAACGACATCCACATCTGCGTTCCCGCCGACCGCACGGCACGCATCCAGGAGGTTCATCTGCTGGCCCTGCACTGCCTGTGCGACGGCATCGATTGCCTCTTACTCGGAGTGGAAGACTGATGATGGAAACTAGCCTGAGACCCGCCAACAGCCGCCGCACCCTGATGCTCGGCCTGCTGGCCGTAGGCTCGCTGCCCTTGCTGCAGGGTTGCTTCCCGGTGGTGGCCGGCGGCGCGGTGGCCGGCGCGGCGATTGCCACAGACCGCCGCACCAGCGGCGCCTACGTGGAAGACCAGGGCATCGAGTGGAAGGCCTCCAGCCGCCTCAAGGAACGCTTCGGCGACGCCATCCACATCAACGTCACCTCGTACAACCGCAACGTCCTGCTGACCGGGGAAGTTCCGAACGACTCCGTGCGCGCGGAGATCGAGCGCATCGCAGCCGGCGTCGAGAACGTGCGCGGCATCATCAATGAGGCGGTCGTCGCCGGGAATTCCTCGCTCACCGCGCGCGGCAACGACACGCTCATCACTTCCAACGTGAAGGCCCGCTTCGTTGACAGCCAGCGCTTCTCGGCCAATCACGTCAAGGTCGTCACCGAGGCCAACGTGGTGTTCCTGCTCGGCCTCGTGACCCGCGCCGAAGCCGACGCCGCTTCCGAAATCGCCCGTACCAGCCAAGGCGTGCGCAAGGTGGTACGCGTGTTCGAGTACATCAGTGACGACGAGGCCCGCCGGATCGACCGCGGCCTGCGCAGCGACACCGAAAGCCGCTGAACTCCGCCGGGGCGGCGCCTGCCGCCCCGCTGCAACCGCGTCTCACCCGGCAAGCGCGCTCAGCAGCTTGCCATGCACCCCGCCGAAGCCACCGTTGCTCATTACCAGCACATGATCATCCGCCCTGGCTGACGCCGCCACCGCGGCCACCAACGCGCCCAGATCCTCGAACACCCTCGCCTTAGTTCCCAGCGGAGCCAGCGTTTCCGCGGCGTCCCAGCCCAGGCCGCCCGCATAGCAATAGACCTCGTCCGCAACCGCCAGGCTGCCGGGCAGCTGCGCCTTCATCACCCCCAGCTTCATCGTGTTCGAGCGCGGCTCCAGCACCGCCAGGATGCGCCCGCGCGGCTGGCGGCGGCGCAGGCCATCCAGCGTCAGCGCGATCGCGGTCGGATGGTGAGCGAAGTCGTCGTACACGCTGACGCCCCTTACCTCGCCGCGCAGCTCCAACCGGCGCTTGATGCCCTCGAAACGCCCCAGGCTGACCGCAGCCTGAGCCGGCGTGATGCCGACATGGCGAGCCGCGGCCATGGCGGCAAGCGCGTTCTCCCGGTTGTGGCTGCCCGCCAGGGCAAAACCGGCCCGCCCCACCTCGCACCCCGCCAGCGAGAACACAGCCTCCGCCTCGTCCGCCCCCGCGGCGGCGGACCAGCCCTCCGCGTCGTTGAACCATTCCAGCTCGGACCAGCAGCCACGCGCCAGCACCCGCTTGAGGCTCTCTTCCCGCGCATTGGCGACGATGCGCCCGCTGCGCGGCAGGGTGCGCACGAGATGATGGAACTGGGTTTCGATGGCGGCAAGGTCGGCAAAGATGTCTGCGTGATCGAACTCAAGGTTGTTGAGGATGGCGGTGCGCGGCCGGTAATGGACGAACTTGGAACGCTTGTCGCAGAAGGCAGTGTCGTATTCATCCGCCTCGATGACGAAGAAGGATGAGTCGGTAAGCCGCGCCGACACGCCGAAATTCTTCGGCACGCCGCCCACCAGGAAACCCGGATTAAGCCCGGCGTCCTCCAGCATCCATGCCAGCAGCGAAGTGGTCGTCGTCTTGCCGTGGGTGCCGGCCACCGCCAGCACCCATTTGCCGGCGAGTACATGCTCGGCCAGCCACTGCGGCCCGGAGACATAAGGCAGACCGCGGTCCAGGATGGCCTCCAGCAGCGGGTTGCCGCGAGAAATCGCATTGCCCACCACATACACGTCCGCACCACGCTCAAGCTGCGCCGGGTCATAACCTTCGGTCAGACCGATGCCCTGCTCCTGCAGTTGGGTGCTCATCGGGGGATAGACGTTGGCATCGCAGCCGCTGACGGTATGGCCCGCCGCACGCGCCAGCAGCGCCACCCCGCCCATGAAGGTGCCGCAAATACCCAGGATATGGATGTGCATGGAGACTCCGGATAGGCCTGGATGCGTTTCGAACCGGCCCGTGTAGAATGGCCGCCATTCTACCCGATGGCGATCCGGCCTCCCCCAAGCCATGCCTTCGCGCCCCGCCTCTCCCCGCACCGGAAATCTCCGCCGCGAGATCGCAGCCCTGGCCGCCCGCATGATGGCCGAAGACGGCATCGCCGACTTCGGCTTCGCCAAGCGCAAGGCGGCGCGGCAACTCGGCGCCACCGAGTCCGAGGCGCTGCCGAACAACGCCGAAATCGAGGCCGAGCTACGTGCCTGGCAAGCGCTATACCAGGACGAGGAACAGGCCGAGCGGTTGCTCGAGATGCGCAGTGCGGCAGTGGAGATCATGCGTCTGCTCACCCCCTTCCGCCCCTATTTGACCGGCGGCGCGCTGGACGGTACTGCCGGCCGCTATTCCGAGTTGGAGATCGAGGCCTACCCTGAGAGCGCCAAGGAAGTCGAGATCTTCTTCCTGAACCAGGATTTCCCCTATGAGCACCGGGAGCCGCGGCGCCCCGCGCCGAATACGCCGGAAGCGATACTGAGCTTCGACTGGAACGAGGTGCCGGTGCGCCTCTCCCTGTATTCCGCCGGCGCCGAGCGCAGCGGCCGCCGCAGCCAGGAGAGAGCGCGCCTCAGCCAGGTCGAGGCCCTGCTCAACACCTCCCGCCCCAGCGAGCCCGCCTGATGAAGAAGACCGCACTTTGGGCCGGGATCGCCTGTGCCGCCATCGCCCTGGCCATCGCCGGCGACTTCGCGCGCCGCTCGCTGCTCGCACCGGAAGCCGACAAGCCGTCCAGCGTCGCCGTGGCGCCAGCCGACCTCGATGCAGCCTCCGAAGCGCTGTTCAGGCAGCGCTTCCCGGACGCCCACGGCAATGAACAAGCCCTGGAGCAGTGGCGCGGCAAAGTCCTGGTGGTGAATTTCTGGGCTACCTGGTGCGCCCCATGCCGGGTGGAAATGCCGGAGTTCGCCGAGGTCAGTCAGCAATATGCCGGCGCAGGCGTGCAGTTCATCGGCATCGGCATCGACTCCGCCGCGAACATCCTCAAGTTCGAACAAGCGACGCCCATGCCTTACCCTCTCCTGGTCGCCGGCCCGCAGGCGCTCGGGCTTGCGAGCCTCTTCGGCAATACAGCCCAGGCCCTGCCTTTCACCGTGATCATCGACCGCCAAGGCAAGGTTTCGAACATAAAGCTGGGGGTCTTGAAGCGCAGCGAACTGGAAGGCAAAATCCGCCCGCTGCTGGCAAGCTAGCGCTTCCGGCGTACCAATCGCTGCTGGACAGATTGTTGCGATTTGCGGCAAACTCGCCGCCATGACGCGCCCAAAACGCAGCCAAAAGACGGAACCGCCCCCACCACCCCAGGGCCGGATCCTCACTCTCCACGGCCCGAACCTGAACCTCCTCGGCAGCCGTGAACCTGATATCTACGGCCACACCACCCTCGCAGACATCCATTCCGCAATGGAGTCACGCGCTCGCGTGGAAGGCGTCGTCCTCGAATCGTTCCAGAGCAACCACGAAGGCCAGTTGATCGATCGCGCCCAGGCGGCAGCCGCGGAAGGGGTGAACTACATCATCATCAATCCCGCCGCCTACACGCACACCAGCGTGGCGCTGCGCGACGCACTGGCCGCTGTCAGCATTCCCTACGTGGAAGTGCACCTTTCCAACATCCATACCCGCGAGCCCTTCCGCCACCACTCGTATTTCTCGGACAAGGCCCTGGGTGTGATCTGCGGATTGGGTGCATATGGCTATATGGCGGCCCTCGAATTCCTACTCCCGCGGCTGCGGGAACACAAAAACTAGTCGTCCAAGACGGCCGCCGGCAACAGCGGCCCGTCATGTCCGGAGAACAGCATGGATCTGCGTAAGCTCAAGAAACTGATTGACCTCGTCCAGGAGTCGGGTATCTCCGAACTGGAGGTTACCGAAGGCGAGGAGAAAGTACGCATCGCCAAACATCTCGCCGCTCCCGCCCCGGTTAGCTATGCCC
>NZ_WUEI01000060.1 GCF_012911025.1 Azoarcus sp. TTM-91
ATCCGGATGAGTATCTGAATGCCGACTTGAAGGCTCGCATGAACGCGGGCGAACCCGTTCGGACACCAGAGGCGATGCAAAGCAAACTGCTCGGGCATCTGCGAAGCCTGCAAAAACAGCCTGAACGCATTCGGTCGTACTTCAAACACGAAAAGATTCGCTATGCCGCCTGAGCTGTTTGGTAGTTTGTTGCCGGGTTAATAGTGTTTCGCATTGTCGAATTCGACGATGACATCCGACCCAGTGCTGCACTGGTCTCGAATGATCTGGACGCCAACAGCTATCAGGATCGGGCCTGGCGATATCGCCAACAATTCGAAGAAGCTGAAGCTGCATACGCTGAAAGCAGCGCAGTTACTGCAGGCACGGGCTGCCGCCAACTATGCGGAATAAGGTGAAACTCTATATCGAAGACCATTCGGTAATGGCGTCAATACTACTTGGTAATGCACGAATCGCTCCAAAGTGAAATCGGCCGCCCGATGTCCTGGACGGCCGTTTTTTTTGGCAGGCTACAGCAGCTCAACCTCGAGCATCGCCCCAGCGCAGGGGCGAGTGCTCGTCGCCGACGTAAAGGGTTTCTCCAGAACGATCCACGCAGTACTGCGGCGACAGGATTTTCTCGGAGAAGCGCATGCCCTCCCCTACCCGGGTGTACTCGAACAGGATGCTGCGTTCCACACGGGCGCCGGCGCGGATGTGGCTGCCGTGGCCTATCCAGGTCGGGCCGATGATGGAGGCGCCCGGTTCGATACGCACGTTGGAACCGATGTACACCGGGCCGACGATCTGCACGCTGTCCCAGGCGATGGAGGTGTTCAGGCCTACCCAGACACCCTGGCGAACTTCATTGCCGGGCATGTCCATCTGCGCCACTTCCCCGCGCAGTACCCGCTGCAGCACCGACCAATAGTCGGTCAACCGACCGATGTCTATCCAGTTGAAGAAGCGCTTCTGGGCAAAGAAGGGCTTGCCCTGCTCCACCAGCAGCGGGAACAACTGGCTGCCGATGTCGAACTCCTGCTTGGGCGGGACGAGGTCCAGCACTTCCGGTTCAAAGATGTAGATGCCTGTGCTGGCCAGGGTAGATTTCGCTTCCTCCGGCCGGGGTTTTTCCTGGAAGGACTGCACCCGGCTCTCTTCGTCGGTCACCACCACGCCGTAGTTCTGCACTTGGTCGCGCGGCACGTCCAGCGTCACCACGCTGGCCAGCGCGCCCTTGTGGCGGTGCTCGTCGAGCGCGGCGCGGATGTCCAGGTCGATGATGGCGTCACCGCAGATCACCAGCGTGGTGTCGTCGAAGAAGCCGCCGAAGTCCTGGATCTTGCGCATGCCGCCGGCGGAGCCCAGCGCCTTGGGCACGATGTCGCCGTACTCGCGGCCGCCCTCGTAGGAGTAGCCGATCTCGACGCCCCAGCGGTGGCCGTCGCCGAAGTAGTTCTCGATCTTGTAGTGGTTGAAGGCCACGTTGATCATGATCTCGCGGATGCCGAAGCGGGCCAGGTGCTCGATCAGGTATTCCAGCACCGGTTTGCCGAGTATCGGCACCATGGGCTTGGGCACGTTCTTCGTCAGCGGGCGCACCCGCGTTCCTTGGCCCGCGGCCAGGATCATTCCTTTTGCCAAGTCGATACCTCTCTGGTGAATGAAAAAACGTTCTCCACGGCGCCCGCCTCAGGCGGGCGCGCGGCCGTAGGTATCCTCGAAACGGACGATGTCGTCCTCGCCGAGGTAGCTGCCGGACTGCACCTCGATGATCTCCAGCGGCACCTTGCCCGGGTTGGCGAGGCGATGGGTATGGCCCAGCGGGATGAAGGTGGATTCGTTCTCCGCCAGCAGGAAGGTGCGCTCGCCGCAGGTCACCTCGGCGGTGCCGCGCACCACGATCCAGTGCTCCGCGCGGTGGTGGTGCATCTGCAGGCTGAGTCGCGCACCGGGCGCCACCACGATGCGCTTGACCTGGAAGCGCTCGCCGGAATCGATGGAGTCGTACCAGCCCCAGGGCCGGTGCACCTTGCGGTGGGTCTGCGCCAGTTCGCGCCCCTGCTCGCGCAGGCGGGCGACCACCTTCTTCACTTCCTGGGTGCGGCTGCGGTGAGCGACCATGACCGCGTCCGCCGTCTCCACCACCACCATGTCTTCGCAGCCCAGCGCCGCCACCAGCCGGCTGCCGGCATGCACCAGGGTGTTGCGGCTGCCCTCGATCAGCACATCGCCGCGGGAGCAGTTACCCTCGTCGTCCTTGGCGGACACTTCCCACAATGCATCCCAAGCGCCTACGTCCGACCAGCCGGCGGCCATCGGCACCACCACCACCCCGTTCTCGGCCGCAGCGTCGGTGGAGAGCGGCTCCATGACGGCGTAGTCGATGGAGTCGGAACGGCAGGCTTCGAAAGCGGCCTTGTCGACACGCAGGAAATCGGCGTCCGCCTTGCTGCCCTCGAAGGCACGGGCGCAGGCTTCAGCGATGTCCGGCGCGTATTTCTGCATCGCCGCCAGCCACACCGAAGCCTTCATCATGAAGATGCCGCTGTTCCACAGGTGTTCGCCGCCAGCCAGATAGCGCTCGGCGGTTTCCGCATCCGGCTTCTCGACGAAACCGACGCAGCGCCGCGCGCTGGCCGCGCCTTCCAGCTGCGCGCCGACGCGGATGTAGCCGTAGCCGGTTTCCGCTCGCTCCGGCACGATGCCGAAGGTGACCATGCCGCCGGCCTCCGCCTGCAGCGCACCTTCGGACACCGCCGCCTGGAAGGCTTCGAGATCGCTGATCACATGGTCCGCCGGCATCACCAGCAGCACCGGGTCGGCACCGCTGGCCCGTGCGGCCCGTGCCGCCAGCGTCAACGCCGGCGCGGTGTTGCGCCCTGCGGGTTCGAGCACGATGCGCCCGCCGGTGACGCCGATGTGGCGCAGTTGCTCGGCGATGACGAAGCGGTAGTCCTCGTTGCTCACCACCAGCGGCTCCGCATCCACTTCGTCCGGCGAGAAGCCGGACAGCCGCAGCGCAGTCTGCTGCAGCATGGAGAGTTCGCCGGTGAGCGGCAGCAGCTGCTTGGGATAGGCCTCGCGGGAAGCCGGCCACAGGCGGGTACCCGCACCGCCAGAGAGAATCACGCTCTTGATCGCCATGCTCGTATCACTCCTTCAATGCTTCAACGCCGGCCGATGCCGAAGTACTCGATGCCCTTTTCCCGCACCAGTTCGGGGTCGTACATATTGCGTCCGTCGAACACCACCGGCTGGCGCAGACGGCTGCGGATGGCCTCGAAATCCGGGCTGCGGAATTCCTTCCATTCGGTGACAATGACCAGCGCATCCGCCCCTTCCAGCGCGCTCTTCGGCCGGCCGGCGTAGGTCAGGCGGGACTCGTCGCCGAAGATGCGCTCCGCCTCCAGCATCGCCACCGGGTCGTAGGCGGTAACGGTGGCGCCGCGCTTGAACAGCTCCTCGATGATCACCCGGCTGGGGGCCTCGCGCATGTCGTCGGTATCCGGCTTGAAGGCCAGGCCCCACAGGGCGAAGCGGCGGCCGGAGAGGTCCTCACCGAAGCGGGCGACGATCTTGTCGATCAGCACATGCTTCTGGGCGTCGTTGGCGTCCTCCACCGCGGTCAGCACCTTGAGGTCGCGGCCGTGCTCGCCGGCCGTGCGGATCAACGCCTTCACATCCTTGGGGAAGCAGGAACCGCCGTAGCCGCAGCCGGCGTAGAGGAAATGCCAGCCGATGCGGGGATCCGAACCTATACCTTGGCGCACCAGTTCGATGTCCGCACCCAGCGTCTCGGCCAGGTTGGCCAGCTCGTTCATGAAGCTGATGCGGGTGGCCAGCATGGCGTTGGCGGCATACTTGGTCAGCTCGGCGGAGCGCACGTCCATGAACACCAGCTTGTCGTGCTTGCGCTGGAAAGGCGCATAAAGCTGGCGCATCAGCCCGAGGGCGCGCTCGTCGTCGGCGCCAACGACGATGCGGTCCGGCCGCATGAAGTCGTCCACCGCCGCCCCTTCCTTCAGGAACTCCGGGTTAGAGACCACCGAGAAGGGCAGGTCGACACCACGCTTGGAAAGCTCATCGGCGATCGCCGCCTTCACCTTGTCGCCTGTGCCCACCGGTACGGTGGACTTGTCGACGACGACCCGGTAGCCATCCATGTGGCGGCCGATGTTACGCGCGGCCGCCAGCACGTACTGCAGGTCGGCGGAGCCATCCTCGTCCGGCGGCGTGCCCACCGCGATGAACTGGATCTCGCCGAAGCGCGCGGCCTTCTCCACGTCGGTGGTGAAGGACAAGCGCCCAGCTTCCACGTTGCGCCTCACCATCTCCAGCAAGCCAGGCTCATGGATGGGGATGCCGCCCTCTTCCAGCACGCGGATCTTGGCCGCATCCACGTCCAGGCAGAGCACGTCGTTGCCGACGTCCGCCAGGCACGCGCCGGAAACCAGGCCGACATAGCCGGTACCGATCACGGTCAGTTTCATCTGTTTCTCCCCTTACGTTCAGTTGATTTCAGACGCACCGGGTCAAGCGCCCGGCGCAAATTCAAGCCTCACTCCCAAAGATCCCAGGGGAATGCCGCCAGCAGCGGCTGCGGATCGAAGGTGAAGGCCGGCATGCCCCCCATCTCGATTGCCTCGGGAATGGAGGTGGCGTATTCGAAGTTCTCCCGCCCGGTGCCGAAGTAGTAGTCCTGGTACTTGAACAGGTTTTCCGTCTCGGAAAGGCGGACATACCGTGCAGGTATGCCGAATGCCTCGGCGATGATGAGGCCATGCAGCGAGCTGGCCAGAACCAGCCGGGCCCGCAGTATCTCTGCAATCACCTTATTCCAGCCCAGCAAGGGTGAAACGATATGTGACTGCCCGGCCACCAGCGCCAGGTCATGCAGATTGGGCACGAAAACATGGGGCAGTTCACCGGTGCATTTGAAGCGCTCTCTGAACAGATGCGGCACCAGCAGCGCAGGATCCCCGAACACCGAGGGCACCTCGAAACCGCGCTTGCGCAGGAACTCCTGGGTGAGCGGGCCGCGTACCGCGCGAATGTCCAATGCGGTGGCGGTGAAGGCGGATTCCGGCACCTTGCCATTCACGCCGGAACCCCAGATCACATCGCCGTTGCCAGCGAAATGCATCACCGAGCCGATGGACAACATGCGCGCCGCACTTGCCACTTCATCGTCCAGCGTCAAGCCGCGGGAGGCTAGCAGCTGGGAGACGACGATACGGCCGAGGTGATCACCGAAGTTCACCCGGCCATCGGCCGGCCGCCAGCAATAAAGGGAAACATGGTTGTAAGGCAGCGGCACATGGGCCGGATCCACCGCGGGTTCGTCATTGAACAGCGCTCTTATCTTCCGTTTCAGCATGTTCTCTCTGGCGACAGTCTCTAACTGGAAAAAGTGTTCAAGCCGAGCGCAGCAGCGCCCGGCTTTGCAGGATGGCCAGCACGTTGCGGCGGAAGGCCGGCCACAGCGCGTTGATCAACAGGAAGGCGAGCAGCATTGCCGCCACGCCGATGGCGAGCCGCATCGGCAACCCTTCGCCCCATTGCCAGGACGCCAGCGCGGATGCCACGCCGCACAGGCCGTAAGCGACGATGACGCGCAGCCCGTTGCCGAACATGCCTTTCACCGGCGCACCGGAGCCGCGCAGCCACAGCAGCCCCCACATCCAGGACAGCGCCATGCCGCAGGCGAAGGCGGTGGCGACGCCATGCACGCCCCACATCGACCCGGTGACCACCAGCGCGATCAGCACCAGCCGCGAACTCAGCGTGAAGCGGAAATGGGAACCGGTCAGGCCCTTGGAGACGAAGACCCAGTAACTGGCGTAGGCCGCGGTCTGGAACACGCCGGCGAAAGCCAGTATCTGGAACACCGGCACCGCCGGCGCCCATTGCTGACCCAGCACCAGCACGATCAGGGGCTCCGCCTGAGCGCAGCCGAACGCAAAGGCGGCAACGATGAGGTGCAGCAACACCGATTGCCCATGCAGCAGGAAACGGCCGTAGCGCGCCTCGTCCTGGTTCAGCCGCGACAGCACCGGCAGCGCGATGGTGGTGGCCGGCGCATTGATCTGGTTCAGCGGCAACATCAGCAGCTGGTAGGCGCGGTTGTACAGGCCCAGCACCTCGGCGCCAAAGCGGTGGCCGATGATCAAGGCATCGACGTTGCGGCTGAAGTAGGTGATGAGCTGGGTATTCATCAGGTTCCAGCCGAAGCGCAGCAGGCCCTGCATGTCGGCATTTCGCCGCGGCAGGCCGGGGCGCCAGCCGGTGGCAGCCACCAGCAGCAGCAAGGTGAGGCCGATCTGGCCCACCTGCTGCGCCACCAGCGCCCAATAGCCGTAGCCGCGCAGCGCCAGCACCACGCCTGTGGTCAGCCCCACGGCCTGGCCGATCACCTCGACGCCGGCCAGGCGGCCGAAGCGCATCTCCCGGTTCAGTTGGGCGCGGTACTGGGTGGCGAGGCCATTGAACAGGAAGGTCAGCGCCAACGCCTGGGCGATGGGCTGCAACAGGGGCTCGCGGTAGAAGGCGGCGATCAAGGGCGCGCAGGCATACACCACGCCGGCCAGCAGCAGACCGATCAGCGAGTTGATCCAGAACAGGTTGCTGCGCTGCTGGGCAGTCAGCTGGCGGGCCTGAACCGCGGCGGACGACAGGCCGAAATCCCGCAGCACTTCGCCAACACCGACGATGGCCATCACCATCGCCAGCAGGCCGTAGTCGGCCGGGGACAGCAGGCGCGCGAGCACGATGATGCCGCCGAACTGGAGCAGGATCTTGCCCCCCTGCCCGCCCATGGTCACCAGCGCGCCGCGGGCGGCAGTGGTACCCAGACGCTTGTCGGCAACCGGCCCCGGCGGCGACGCGGCGGAAACGCTCTCGGCCGTCATTGGGCCTCCAGCGGGCGGCCGCGGATGGCGGAGAGGTAGGCGCGGTAGTGCTGGTCGCCGGCATCCGCCCATTCGCGGCGGGAGAAATCGGGCATGGGCGCACGCGTATCACTGCGAAGCTGCGTCAGCGCCGCCTCCAGCTTGGCCGGTTCCAGCTCGCCGTCATACATGTAGACCCAGCCCGGCCCCACCTCGGCGGCCAGCGCCTCGTTGGCTTCGTTGCGCGGCACCAGCACCGGCCGGTTCAGCGACAGCGCCAGCAGCAGCGAACCGGAGTTGTGCATCTGGCGGAAGGGCAGCACGACGAGCTCCGCCTCGCCGATCTCCGTCGCCAAAGTGACGTCGTCCACATAGGCCAGCAGGGAAGTAACGCGCGGGTCTAGCGCACCGGCCGCCTCGATCTGCCCGCGCAGTTCGGCGGTGGAGGGATTGCCCACCAGGCGCAGGCTGAAATCGCAGCTGCCGGCCGGCAACTGGCGGAAGCACTCCAGCAGCGTCTCCACGCCCTTGTAGGGGCGGATCAGGCCAAAGTACAGCAGGCGGCCGGGCACCGAGGCCGGCACCGCCTTGTCGGCGAACCAGTCGCGATAGTGACCATGCAGGATGGTGACCGTCTGCGGCGCCCGCGGCTCGGTGACAGCGTTGATGCGTATCCACATCTGCGTACGGCTATCCAGCAGGCGCAGCAGGAAGCGCTCGGCCGCCCCGGCGCTCTCGTGCGGCGCCAGGTTGTGCAGCGTGCGCACTACCGGCCGCCGCAGCACCGCGGTCCGTGCCAGCAATGCCAGGAACAGCGCGTAGCGCACTGCCCGGCTGCGGCCCTCTGCGCGCAGCAGGAATTCCGGCCAATGGACGTGGAACACGTCGTAACGGCCGAACAGCGCGGTACGCCATGAGAAGAACGCCACCTCGGCATGCGGCGACACCGCCGCCACCACCTGCTTGACGTAGGGATTGTCGTTGTCCGTTTGCCGGAACAGGGACTGCAGCACCCTGATCTGCGGTTGTTGCCCGGTCGCGACAGCCTTGCTGACAGCCATCTTCAACATCTCCGATTGCCTGGCTTCAGGCTTAGAACTGGAAGTAAATGAACGAGGCGCCGCCGGGCGAGAGCGCCGCCAGCGTCAGCGCCAGGCCGACGATAGCGCCGCCCTGCAGCACCACCGGCGCCCTGCAGTAAGCCACCGCCGCCCGGGTGAACAGCCCCTTGGGCAGGTAGTGCAGCAGCACCGCCAGCAGCAACACGCCCACGCCCATCAGCGTGAAGGGCGCGTTGTTCGACACCGGCTGCAGCATCGCGGAGACATAGGCGGCGGCACTATCGAGATCCGGCGCGCGGAACAGGATTCGTGACAGGGCCACGACCTGGAAGGCGAGGAAGATGGCGAGCAGCCGGGCTCCAGCGGAGGTCGGCTCCGGCGGCAGCCCCTTCGCCTCCCGCCGACCGCGGCGCCAGCGCTCGAAGCAGACGAAGCTGCCGTGGATCACGCCGTAGAGCACGAAATTCCACCCTGCCCCATGCCAGATACCGATGGCGACGAAGGTGATGTAGAGGTTGATATAGACGTTGCCGTGCTTGGAGCCGCCGATGCCGAAATACAGGTAGTCGCGGAAGAAGCTGGACATGGAGATATGCCAGCGCTGCCAGAAATTGGACACGCTGGTCGCCTGGTAGGGGCGGTCGAAGTTCTTCATCAGGTCGAAGCCCAGCAGCTTGGCGACGCCGCGGGCGATATCGGTGTAGCCGGAGAGGTCCATGTAGAGCTGGAAGCTGAATGCATACACCGCGACCAGCAGGAACAGCGGCGAATACTCCGAGGGCGCGGCAAAGGCCGGATTCACCAGCTGGACAGCCAGCACGTCGGCAAAAGCCATCTTCTTGATGAAGCCGCGCAGGATCAGTACCAGCCCCTCCTCCATGCGCTTCTCATCATCTTTCGGCAGGTGCTCCAGCTGCGGCATGAACTGGCGCGCCCGGGTGATGGGGCCGGACAGCACCGTCGGGAAAAAAGCGACGAAGAGCGCGAAGTCGCGGAAGCTGTCAGTGGCCTTCTCCTTGCCGCGGTAGATGTCCAGCGTGTAGGACAGGCTCTGGAAGGTGAAGAAGGAGATGCCGATGGGCAGCAGGACCTGCAGCAGCGGCAGGTTGGCCTCGAAGCCCATCGTGTTCAGCAGCTGGCCGGCGCTCTCGATGAAGAAATTGACATACTTGAAGTAGGCCAGCACCCCCAGCGAGGCGAGCAGCGCCGCCGCCAGCCAGCGCTTGCGCACCGCGGCCGACGAGCTGGCCTCAATGGCACGGCCGGCGGCGAAGCTCACCACGCTCATGAACAGCAGCAGCGCGGCGTAGCGCCAGTCCCAGCACATGTAGAAGTAGTAGCTGGCGGCCAGCAGCATGTTCTTGCGCGCATCCGCATGGCGCAGCAGCAGCCGGTTGAGGCCGAAGACGACGGCCAGGAACAGGAAGAAATGCAGCGACTGGAAGGACATTTGGCGGACTCAGGAACCGGCGAGGTGTTGGTCGAGCAGGAAGCCGTAGATCTCGTCGGCGGCGAGTTCCTCGCCGGCCAGCGTGAAATGGCTGGCATCGACGAAGTAGCGCTGGCCGCCGGGAATCCGCTGGTCCAGCCGGAGCACGGGCACGTCCATCCGCCTGGCGGTCTGCACGATCTCGCTGTTGTGGCGGTCGTAGAGGGTGTTGAGCCCCGGCAGATCGAAGCAGGGATTGAAATACCGGGCCTGCTCCGACAGCCGCATCTGCACGTCCAGCGGCTGCTCCGCCCGGTAGGCGCGGGCGTTTGTGGCCAGTACCAGGTCGACGCCGGCGCCGCGCGCTGCGCTCACCAGACCTTCCAGCCGCTGCCGGTAAGGCAGCAGATCGATGGACGCCGGGTCCAGCCGCTTGCCTGGCATCGGCGGCGCGGAACGCAAGGCCACCGTCTTCTTGCGCACCGCATCCACCGACAGCAACCAGTTCGGCAGCGTGAGCAGGGGCAAGCCCTCGCGCGAGGACGCAGCCGGCGCCTTGCCCGCCTTGCAGTAATCGGCGAAATCGTTGAAGCCGGGGTACACCACCACCAGGTCCGGCTTCAACGGCAGCACGATCTGCTTGAGCATGCTCAACTGGTCCGCCAGCCGGTAGCCGGCGATACCGGCGTTGATGACCTCCACCTTGCGGTCCGGGTAGTGCTTCTGCAGACGCTCATGCAGCAGTGCGGAGAAAGTTGCCTCGTTCGAGCGCGCCATTTCGCCCATCACCGTCGAGGCGCCGACGACCGCGATCCGCAGGCTGCCAGGCAACCGCGCCGGCGTTACCTCCGGACTGCGCAGCCCGAGGCTGTTGGTGCGGATCTCGACCTCGCTGCCGGGCAACACGCTGGCCGGCCGCAGCAGCTTGAGGCCGGTGACCGGGTCCTGGATGTAGCGCGTCTGGCCCTTGGCGAGGTTGAAGATGCTCTGGCCGAAGCGCACCTGCGAGCGCACCTGCAGTGCAAGCTCCAGCACCACGAACAGCACTACCGCCGATAGCAGAACCAGGCTGATGCGCCGCGCGGCTCCGCTTTTGCGGGCCACTGCTTCTTGTTTTGGTGCGGCGCCTTCGGCGGTGTCCTCGACACCGGCGCCCAACGGCAGCCGCAGAATCCTGAACAGCAAGGTCAGCATGATCGCCCCTAGATCAAGACTGAAAACCCGCCGGGCGCAGCGCGCCCGGACCATCCACTACCTGCCTCCGGCGCAGCCGCGACATTCCCCGGCGCGCCTTTCCCCTCCCTGGAAAAATCAAGAACCGTCCCGCCGCGAGCGCACCCAGTCCACCTGGCGGCTAACGAGAAAACGGAGATACAGCGGAATCTTGGAAAGCGCATACAAAGGCGCGCGGACCAGGTCGGAGAAGGACACGATGTCCTGCCCGCAGCGCAGCCAGGCCAGCAGCACCGACACACCCAGCAACGCGGTGCTGCTGAAGGCAATGGCGAAGCCCAGGCCGCTGCCGCCGATGAGCGCGAACAGGCCGGTCACCACCGTCAGCCCCAGCATCGACAGCAGCAGCAAGGCCAGCGGCGGCACGCACAGGTCCAGCGCCATCGCCGCCAGACGCAGATCGGCGCGCAGCAGCGCGGAGGCCAGCATCTTCGGCGTGTCGGCAAGAATCATCCCCAGGTGACCATGCTCCCAGCGCGTACGCTGGGACTGCACGCCCTCGCCGGTGCTCGGGAAGACGCTGCTGACGACCGCCTCCGGGCAGAACAGCGGCGGCGTTCCGGCGCGGGCGAGGTCCACACCCAGCTTCATGTCCTCGACGATGTGGCCGCTGGCGAGCTGCGCCTGGCTGATCATCGCCCATGGGAAGTACATGCCGGTTCCCATCAGCTGGCAGGGCAGGCCCAGCCGGAGGCAAGCCAGCGGCCGCAGCAGGTTCTTCACCCTCCAGGCGAAGGCGGCGATGCGGGTCTTGAGCCCGGCATGCGGCGGCGCATGCATCAGGTACAGGGCCTGCACCGGCCGCCCGCTTTGCAGGCCGACACGGCTCAGGTAGGCCAGCGCCCCGGCCTCCAGCTGGCAGTCCGCATCGACGATGACCACGGCCTCCGGCGCCTCCGCCGCCAGGTGACGGACGCCGAAATCCAGCGCATAGCCTTTGCCGCGGCGGCTGGTGTCATGCCGCACGATGACCTCCGCGCCCGCTGCCACCGCCAGCGCGGCAGTGTCGTCGCTGCAGTTGTCCGCCACCACCAGCAGCCGGTCTCCGGCCTGCAATTGCTCACGGATGTTGTGCACGGTGGCGCTGATGCCGAGCGCCTCGTCATGCGCCGGCACGAGCACCGCAATCCGCGGCCGGCGGCCTGCCGGCAAGCCCGCCGGTTTGCGGCCCGGAAACGCCACCAGGATTTGGAAGGCGAAGATCAGCACGGGGACCAGCAGGAGCAGCCCTGCAACGATCAACAGCCAGGAGACGATGCTCATGCGTGCGCCTCCCGGAACAAATTGCCCAGCTTGGCCGCCTCGGTATCCACGTCATGCCGCTGCAGCACCCGGGCGCGGCCGGCCTCTCCCATGCGCTCCAGCACCTCGGGCGGCGTGCTCAGCACACGTTCCAGCGCGGCGGTGAGTGCCTCCACCGAACCGGCGGGGAACAGCCAGCCATTCTCTTCGGGCTGCACCAGCTCGGGGATGCCTGCTACATAAGTGGTGGCCACAGGCCGGCGCAGCGCCAGGGCCTCCATGATCACCACCGGCAGCCCCTCGGCGAAGCTGGGCAGCACCAGCGCGCGGGCGGCGAGGATCTCCTCGCGCACCTGATCGCTGCTGATCCAGCCGGTGATCCGCACCTTGCCCTCCAGGCCGTGGCGGGCGATAAGCGTCTCCACCTCCCCGCGCAGCTCGCCATCGCCGGCTAGCACCATTTCGAAATCCACGCCCTTCTTCGCCAGACCGCCCAGGGCTTCGACCAGCAGCAGTTGGCCCTTCTGCTCGCACAGCCGGCCCACGCACACCAGCCGCGGCTTCTCCGGTGTCGGCACCGGCGCCACTTCGTGGAAAGCCGGCTCCAGGCCGCAATGCACCACCTTCACCCGCGGCCAGTGGCAGTGGTCCACCCAGCGGAAAAGCTGGCTGCGGCCGAAGGAACTGATGGCGACGACGAAGGCCGAGCGCCGCAGTTTCTCGCCGGTACCGATGAACTGGGGCTTGTCGAACTCCTCCGGGCCGTGAACGGTGAAGCTGTACGGCAGGCCGATCAAGGCTTCGATCAGCATCGCGACCTCGGCCGGGTTGGTGCCGAAATGCGCATGCAGATGGCGGGCGCCGAACCCCCTCAGCGCCGGCAGCGCCCTGCAGGCTTCGGCAAAGTAGATCAGGTGCACCGGCCACGGCCGGTCCGCCCGCCAGCCCATGCGCAGCGCCAGTTTCAGTGCCGAAAAAAAGCGGCTGGGCGAGGCCTTGAAGGCATCGAACACCGACCGCAGCAGGCCACCGGCGCCGTCCTTCAGCAGGTAGGTGGTCAGCGCCTGTTCGCGCCTGTCTTCGGCGTCCACCACATCCGCATCCCAACCACGAACCGCAAGACGCAGGACTTCGAAGCCTTGTTTCTCCAGCGCCAGGATTTCGCGGCGGATGAAGCTGTGGCTGACCTTGGGATACTGGTTGACGAGATAGGCGATCTTCACCGTCCGCCCCCCGCAACCACGACCAGCTTCTCCTGCTCCGGCATGGCAGCGCGGCCAGCGGGCAGGATGACGCGCGCCGGGCTGCCGACTGCGGTCGCCCCATCCGGCACGTCGCACAGCACCACCGACAGGGCCCCGATCTTGCAACCGTTGCCGATACGCACCCCGCCCAGCACCTGGGCATAGGCGCCGAACTCCACGTCGTCGCCCACCACCGGCACCGGGCCGTCCTCGTGGCGGTTGCCGATGGTGACGCCCTGTCTCAGCGTGCAGTTGCGGCCGATGACCACCTGCGGATGGATGAAGATGCCGCCGAAATGCCAGATCCTCAGGCCACCTCCGATGGCCGCGGCCTTGGGCAGGCTGATGCCGACCGCCGTCTCCACCATGCGGAAGGCGAGCCAGTACACCGGGGTGAGGAAGCGCTTCAGGGGGCCGGCCGGCCGCCGCTCCAGGCGGCGGCCAAACCGGTAGAGCGCAATCGCCCAGATGGACTGCTCCTTGAGGAAAGGGCGGCGCTCTCCGTAGCGCCGCAGATCTGCCGCCCAATCGGGGTCACGACTCATAGATCAGCCTCTTGTCCCATCAAGTTCATTACGGCCCCTCCCGCCGCAGTTCACCCGCGACGGTGGACTCGACGCCGACGCCGCTGGTCGCCGTCACCACCGGGCCGACGTTGCCGGCAGGCCAGACGAAGCGGGCGGTCTCGCCATCGGCCAGGTTGTTGCTGTCGTAGACGATGGCGCTGCTGGTCTTGTCGCGCAGCTGGAAGCGCAGCAGCCCGCCGCCGGTGGTCCGAGCCGTCAGCTGGTAGGGCTGCCCGGCCACCGGCAGCGCCCAGGACACCGGCTGCATGCCGCGGTAGCTGGTGTTCACCACGCTGCTCGGCACCGGAGCGGGCGGAAAGACCACCGCCTGGCGCCAGGTCTCGTAGATGCCGGAGGTCGTCCCGCTCTGCAGCCGCCAGGGGCCACGCATGGAAAGCAGGTTGAAATTGGTCTCAGGCGTGTAGGACTCGCCATTGCCATCGATCCAGCCGCCGACACCGGTGACCTGGCGCAGGCCCTGCCGGATACGTTCGAGATCGTTTGCGGCGGCGGTATTCCATCCATTGCGGTGCAGGCTGAAGCCCGATCCGTTCTCGACGTAGATGACGAATGGCGTGCCGGTATTGCGATCAGTCACGTAAGCGCCATAGATCTGCAGGGTTTCGGCCACCTTGCGCAGCGCCGGCGTGGTGATGGTCTGCAGGTTGAAACCCGGCGGCAGCATCACCAGCGCCCCTTCTGGAATCGCGCCGGTATTGGTCGTCGCCGCATCCTTGTCCGCCGAAGTTGCGGGAAAAATGTAGGTGGGATTCGCCGACAAGCCGTTGTAGGTCAGCGACATGGTCAGGGCATGCGGGTAATGGGACCGGCCGTCGTCGATCTCGTGCTTGCGGATTAGGCCGCCGGACGTCGGCACTGCCGCCGCCCGCGCCCCCTGGAAGTAATGCGCCGGATCGCCCCATCCTCTGCCGTTCAAGCGCGTCCACGCATACTGGGAGGCCACCCAGTTGCCCTCGAGCTGCCGCAGCTTGTAAAAGGAATGGACGATACCCGCCACCGGGTCGACGATGTCCGCATGACCATCCGCCGCACTGGCGGGGATCACGCCCGCCGGCCACCGGGGGACGGTGATCTCCCGCCGGACTTCCGCGTCCGGATCCCACACGCCGGCGGTGCCGGGCAGGCCCCGAACGGTGACCGGCGGATCGTTCTCGCCGGCAAGAAAGACACCGGTCGACCACGCCCCCTCGGCAACCGAAGGGGCATAGCTGGATTTCGGGATCACGTATTCACCAAACACCGGGGAAACCGGGCGACTGTTCCAGGGCGAACGGGCGGAAAAGAGGTTTTCGTAGGAACCCCAGCTGACGTTGGGTTCGGCCTGGGCCTCCGCCTCCCCCGCCTGTGCGAGCGCCAGGGCGGAACATACAAAGGCGGCCATGATCCACCGTCGGTTTCCATCCGTTCCTCGAGCTAGCTGCAGCTTGTACATGGCATGACTCCTTCCATGTCTGCCGGGGTGGAAATCGTCCCGCCCCGGGCATCGGTATGCTCCCTGACAAGAAATGTTCATGTTTTTGACGACCGTCGCTCGCAAACGCCGTGCCGCGTCAGATCGCAGCGCGGATCAGGGGCTGGCGGACGGCCACCGGTTCCTCGCGCTCCTCTTCCATGTGTCGTAGCACCACAGCGCAGCCAGCGCCGACCACGAACCAGAAGTACCAGTTGAATGCGAGGTAGGAAAAAATGTTGTCGGAGGCAGAGATGATCATGTACTCCACCACCAGGGCGATGGCGACGAAGGCGCCGAGCTTGTCTATCCGCGCCATGCGCTTCAGCGTTCGCAGCAGGCGCGCGAACAGCCAGGACAACGCCGCCAGGCCCGCCAGCCCGAACTCGAAGATGGTCTGCACGTAGATGTTGTGCGCCCCGAAGTTCACCCCGCCGGAGAACGGGAAGAAGGTGGGCGAGTAGAACTTGAACGAGCCGAAGCCGTAGCCGAGCAACAGGTTTTCCGGGCGAATCCAGCGCAGGCCGTACTCCCAGATCTGCAGGCGCCAGGCAAAAGAGTTCAATTTCGCGTACTGCACCACCTCGTTGCCGCTGCCGAGGTCCAGCACCCGGTCACGCACGCTGGGCACCAGCATCGCCAGCGCCGGCGCCGCCGCCAGATAGACGAGGTAGCGGCGCTCGAACATCAGGGCGTAGATGCCGAAGACGGCGAAGCAGGCCATCCAGGCGCTGCGCGTCTGCGTCAGCAGCAGGAGAGCGAGCAGATAAGGCACGTACAGCGTCAGCGCGCTGCGCCTGAACGCCCCCAGTTGGATCCGCGGACTCTTCAGTGCGTACAGCGCCAGGCACAGCACCAAGGTTAGGTAGAAGGCAAAGATGTTCGGGTGGGTAAAGGTGCTCTTCAGGCGATAACCCTGGAAACCCATCGGCAGCCCACTCAGCAGCACGTCCACCAAGGCATAGGCGGAAGGCAGCAAGGATGAAAGCAACACCAGCTTCACGCAGACCTTGAAGTCCGCCTCGGTGCGAACGAAATAGAAGGCCGACAGGAACACCGCGAAGTAGGAGAGGAAGCCGAGATAGCTCCGGATCGCCTCGCCCTTCTCCGGCGCGGTGAGGGTACAGATCAGCGCCACCAGCAGGAACGCAATCCACGGCTGCGCCACCGTGCGCGGAAACCGCGCCGGCCGGCCGGCAACCAGCAGCACCGCGATCAGGATCACGAAGGCATTCACCAGGCCGCCGAATCCCAGGGAAATCGGCCCAAGCGAGAACTTGGTGCTGTCGAACACCAGGTCGCCCGCGGCGCGGAAGAGCAGCACCATGCCGAGCAGGAACAGGCGGTCGACGCAGAAGACGAAGCCCAGCGCGATCAGCGCAGGCAGCACCATCAGGCGGATGTAGTTGCCGGCCATCAGGTCCGCATAAACCGGTATCGCCAGCCCTACCAGCAGGGCGATGGCAAACGCCGCCCCGCTCAGCAGGGAAGGATGGCGCGACAGCAACTCGCCGTTCATTCCGGCGTTCCTGAGCGGGCGGGGTTCCATCCGGGCGCGGCGGGAAAGCGCACCGCGCATCCGGGCTGCGGGAGGGAGCGCCTGGAAGCCATGCGTATCAGTAGCCGAAACGGCGCGTCATGCGCCGCTTCGCGGTGCGCGCCAAGGCACTGGCGCAAAGCCCCAGGCCCCGCACATCCGGCGCGGCCGCGACGATGCGGCGGCCGAGGCGGAGAACGTCCGGGAAGGAACCCGCCGACGAGAACACCATGAGAAAGCCATTCAAGGCCTGCACCGCCTTTTCCCGCGGCAGCCGGGAGTAGTCTTCCTCGAACTTCTCCAGCACCCGCCTGTGCCCCTGGATCAGGGACTTGGGGTTGGAAGAGATGCGGTGCTTGTCCTTGCCGTTGTGCAGATAAGAGACGAGGTAGTCCTCAACGCAGCAGATCTTGGTCACCCTGCTCAGGCGGATGGACAGATCCCAGTCCTGGCAGCTGCGCAGGCTCTCGTCCAGGCCACCCACGCCCTCGATCACCGAGCGGCGCACCAGGATGCTGGAGAAGGTGCCGACGTAGTTCGCCACCAGCAGGGATTCGAAGGCCCAACCCTCCAGCGTGTGATTGGAGCGGGAAACCTCCTGCCCCTCGTTGTCCCGGCCGATGAACCAGGTGTAGACAACGCCGTAATCCGCCCCCCGGCTTTCGATGCAGGCCAACTGCTGCGCCAGCTTCTCCGGCGCCCAGGTGTCATCGCTGTCCAGAAAAGCGATGAATTCGCCCCGCGCGGCCCGGATGCCGGTATTCCGCGCCGCCGCCCCACCCCAGTTCTGGGCGTGGGCGAGATACTGGATGCGGGGATCCTCCACCGAGGCAACGCGGGCCTTGGTGTCGTCCGCCGAAGCATCGTCGACGACGATGATTTCGAAGTCCTGGAAGGTCTGCGCCAGCACGCTACGCAGGCAGGCGACGATGGTGTGTCCGCGGTTGTACGAGGGAATGACCACGCTGACGCGCGGCGCGTCCAGCTGCGTCGCGGCGGCGCTCTGACCGGCGACGGCGCTCGTCACTTGTTCCTGTACCAGCATGTCCATCGCTCAGTTCCCGTTCATGACAGAGCCGACCACCACGGCGCCGGACTGGGTGAGCCGTTCGGCATAACGCTTCACCTCGCCCATGCGGCTCCGGTCCCGCCGGGCCACCATCAGGGCGCCATGCGTACGTACCGCGACCATCGCACCGTCCGCATAGCGGTTACCGGCCGGCGTGTCGACGATGACCACATCGAAACTGCTCGAATACTGTTGCAGCAACTGGCCCAGCACCGGCCTCGCCAGCAGTTCCTGGGGATTCGGCGGCACCACGCCCGCCTGCAGGATGGAGAGCGACAGCAGGTCGGGCACCCGTTGCACCGCCTCCGGTGCCGGCCGCCCCGCCAGCAGCGTGGACAGGCCGCTGCGTTCCTGCAGGCCGAACAGCGTATGCAGGCAGGGTTTGCGCAGGTCGGCATCGATCAGTAGCGTCCGCTCGCCCAACTGGGAGAACAGCACCGCCAGATTCGCCGCCAGCCAGGAACGGCCTTCTCCGCCTCCCGGACTGACCACGGCGAGCGCGCGGCGCCCTTCCACCGGATCGAACCAGCGCAGCATCAACTGGCTGCGCAGCGCCCGCAGGGATTCCACCTGGGGCGAGAAGGGATCGTAGGCAGCGACGACCTGGGGCGAAACCTTGCTCTCGCCGCGCTGCAGGTAGGGATAGTCGAACTGGCGCGCCAGGGCGTAATGGATATCGCTGTGGTTCGCCAACCCAAGCACGACCGCGGCCTCCCCGAACCTCAGCCCCTTTTCCCGCTGCAGGCGGAGGATGCGTTCGGTCTGGTCGGCGTTGAGGCGCCCCGCGTCGATCAGGATGGATCCGATGGAGCGTTCCGCGGGCGGACGAAAAGGTGTAGTGGCCGGTGCGTTCATGGCATCAATATCCTTCTGCGGGACGACGGAACAAACGGGCTAGGAAACCGCCGGCCAACGCTTCGCCGGCAGAAGGGATCACACCCAGGATGGGGACGTCGGCAAGGCTGGCGAGATCGTCCTCGCCGCGCACCCGCCTGTCCGCCAGCTCGATCAGAAAGGCACTGCCGACCCCAAGCACGCCACCGACGATGATCGCCAGCAGCAGGTTGACCAGCAGGCGCGGGCCGGACGGCCACAGGGGCACGGTCGCCGGCGTCAGCACCGCGACGTTGGTCTGCTGCGTCTGGCTTTCCAGGCTGGTGGTGGCCAGACGCTGGGTGACCAGGTCGTAGGCACGCTGGGCCGCCTCTACATCGCGCTGGAGCACGGCAATGCTGTCGCGGTGAGCCTTCAACTCGAGCACCCGCGCCTTCTGGGCCTCGACAGCCGCCGCGATTTCCTCCTCCCGCGCCGCACTGATCCGGCTGGAGGTGCCGAGCGAAGCCGCGATCCGTTGCGTCTCCGACCCGATCCGCTGGCGCAGGGAGCCGATCTCCGCTGCCACCTTGCCCACCTCGGGGTGATTCGGGCCCAGTCGGCCCCGCAGTTGATCGCGCTCGGCTTCCTTGCGGGCCAGTTCGGCCTTGAGATTCGAAATCAAGGGGCTCTGAGTGACTTCCGGCAATAGCTCCGCCGCGCCGGATTGGCTCTGCCGGGACCGGCTGTCCGCCCGCAGCCCCTGGACAGCGACAAGCTGCGAGGACAGCTCCGCCAGCCTGGCCGTCTCCACGTCCAGGCGTCCGTCGGAGGCGATGATCCGATGCTGCTGCTCATAGTCGGACAGCCGCTTCTGTGCCGCCTCCAGATCGTCGCGCAGCCCCTTCGTCCGCTCATCGAACCAGTTCGCGTACTGGCGGGCCGGTTCCACTTTCAACTCGAGCGCGGTATCGATATAGGCCTGGGCAAAGGCGTTGACCACCATGGCCACGAATTCTGGATTGCTCCCGGTGTAGGAGAGCGTGATGACATTGCTCTCCCGTGCAGGCTTCACGTCCAGCCGCGACTTCAGCGCCGAGGCGAGCCATACCTTGATGCCTCCCCTGCCCTCCGTCGCCTCCTGCCACATCTCCTGGAACTGGGGCTGCTTGTCCAGCCCGGTGATGTCTATCACCCGCTGGGCGACACGATCCGAGCCGATGATGTCCACCTGGGTGGCGATATAGCTCGCCATCATCTGCGACGGGATCATGTTGCCGAGTATGGGATCGGCGGACTTCGCGTCGACCACCAGCGCGGCCTGCGCGGTGTATTTCTTCGGCAGGATCAGGCTCACCGCTGCCGCAGCCAGCACGACGATGGCAAGCACCCCGCAGATCACACGGAAGCGGGCGCGAAGGATGAGTAGGAATTGCTGTAAGGTCATGCGTCACCCCGCTTCAGAACAGGCTTTCCTTGACGTAGATAACGTCATTCGGCTGCAGCAGATCATCCAGGCTGGGCTCGATCACCTTCACGGCGCCATCGGCATCGCGGCGGTGGATGCGCAACCCGCGAACCGTTCCACGCAAGGTCGTCCCGCCACCGGTGGCGAGCCCTTGCATCACGCTCATGCTGCGCTCCAGGCGATAGGCCCCCGCACGCTGCACTTCGCCATAGATGTAGAACACGCTTTCCTTTGCGGCGTAGATCACGTCTCCGCCGGACAGCAGCACGTCATCGTCCTCATTGCCCGGCTGGAACAGTGCCGCGATGTCGATCTCGCGGCGAAACCGCTTGCCATCACGCGTTCCGACCAGCACCACCACGTCAGCACCACCATTGGCGATGCCACCGCCGGTCGCCAGCAGGTCGGTCACGCGCAGGTTGAAAGTCTCCAGCGGATAGCGCCCCGGCTTGTTCACATGACCAAGCACGGCGACCTGATTGCCGCGAATCTGCACCGGCAGCACCGTCACCTGCGGCTGCAGGACAAATCCACCGCGTTTCAGGCGATCCGCAATCAGCGCCTCCGCCGCGGAAACCGTCTTGCCGCCCACGGCAACCGCGCCGATCAGCGGAAAGGTGAGCATGCCGGTCTCGGAGACTCGCCCTTCCGTGGTCAGATCCGGGTTCTGGAACACCGAGATGCGCACGATGTCCCCGGCACCCAGGACGTACTCACGTGAGCCATCCGCCGCCTGACTTGCCAGCGAAAGGCACTGCAGAAACAGGAACAGAAGAAACGAAAACGTACGGAGCGATGTGGAAGACAGCATTCGAGCCATGCCCTTGTCGTTGAAATTATGTTCTCGGCTACAGAGCGGGACTGCTTACTCCGCCGCGCCCTGGTGATGCTCCAGCGCGAGCCGTGCCGCATCCACCTCAGGCTCCCCTCCCTGGGCATATTCGATTTCCGCCCCGGCCCGCAATCTCTTCAGCTCGCTCCGGGCCAGTTCCACCTTGCGGGAGTTGCTGATGTAGCGCTCGATCAGCGGCCGCGCCTCCTGCTCGCCGATCGGCTTCAGATGCGAAGCGGCGAGATGGATCAGCGACACCCCTTTGTCACTTTGGCTGAGCGCCATCTGGCCGTCCTTCATGCGCGCGAAGGCGGGGAGGTTCTCCAGCGGCAGTTCCTCGGCCGGCTTTACTGCGCTTACGCGGTGGTAGGCGATGCGCTCCGCGTCCAGCCAGTCCGTCACCTGCTGCAGGTCAGTAGCCTGTTCCACCAGCAGGCGCAGCTGGTCGAAGCGCTCCCCCATGGGCGGGAGTTGCAGCTCTTGCAGGCTGTAGATGCGGCGCTCAGCAAAAAGCGCCGGGTTGTCCCGGTAGAAAGCAGCGACTTCGGCTTCCGAAGGAGGGACGCTCTCATTCGTCACCTGCTCCAAGTAAGCGCGGGCAAGGATCTCCCGGCGCGCTGCCTCGATCGAGTAGAGAACGCGCGGATCCTTATCCAGCCTCCTGTCCCTGGCTTGCTGAACCATCAACTCCTGATCTATCAGCCGCTCCAGCACTTTCTCGTCTGCACGGCCATTTGCCAGTCCGGGTACAGCATTGCCATGCTCCAGCACAGTCTTTAACTCGTTAGCCTGAATCTCCCTGTCGTTCACCTTGGCGACCACGTCAAAGGCCGCCCGACCATCGGCCTCGCCCTTGCTGCATGCAACCAGCGTCAGCGAAACCAACAACACGGATGGCAAAGCCAAACGTCCAAGTCGAAGCATCGAGTAATCCGCAGAAAGGGCTCGAGAACCTGTGCACCGCAAAAGGCGCTAGCCAATGCGGTGCACAACAATCAGCGAGCAATAAGACGACGTCGGGCGATCAGCGCAAACAGGCCAAGCGCACTCAACAACAACGGAGAGATTCCCGCCTCCGCCTCTTCCCTGTCTGCCAGGGAAAAACGAAGCGCAACGCGATCTGCGAAGGTCGCAGCCTCGCCCTCAAGGGAGCGCGCAATGGAAACGATCTTTCCGCCGCCCCCTGAACTATCTATAACCAAGGAATTAGCAATTCCAGCAGAGGAAGGAACCGCAGCCTCCCTGATTGCGACTACCGAACCCACACTATTCGATGAATGAAGGTTCAGCTCGCTGACCAATAACGACTGGGCAGAGTACTGCCCTTGGTCGTAGCCTGAAACGACCTCATTGCCTTGCAGTCCAAGCGCGTTGGCGCTGCCCCCCGGCAAGATCCATATCACCCCAGCCGCAACAAGAATCAGCTTCTTCCTGATGGAGGACATAACCGCCACCTCTCTTAAGCAATATGGGGACTGAAGCCATTGCCGGCCTCAGAGCGTCTGAGGACATCGAATGTGTCCTGACTTTCGGAAATTCCACCGCACAAAGCGTCAAATATTGCTGTGCAACATAGCAATCAATACGGGTAGCGTCAACGATTCACAAACACCGTTTCAATTGCGTTCATTTCTGCTGACACCCATGCAGTCAAGATTGAAAATCTCCACAGGAAAATGGTAGTGGACCCTTTGTGCAGCGCACCGACTTAGTGCTGAACGCCCCATCTCGATGCAGAAATAAGCAAACACTTAAAAAAGGAAACGCATCGACAGCGCTCCCGAATTGGCGTCATAGCGGTTTAGTACTTCCGATGCATTCCGCTTCTGCCTTTGCACCGTCAGCAGAAAAGACAGCGCCCGCATTGGCTTGTATTCCAGGGACAACCCGTAGCGCCGACTACTATCCGCATCCCGCGAAGCGACAACATTGGACGCCTGCAACTGTGGGTCGCCCCCATAGTCCCGTCTGCGCCACTCCAGCCCGGCGCCCAAAGTCATCTTGTCGGTTAGCGCCCACTTTGGCGCCAACACCACCGCCTCGGTAATCGCGTAGTTCGCGGCGACGTCCTGCTGAGCGCCAACCTCCCTGCGTATGCTCAGAGAAACTGAGCTTTTGGCCGTCGCCTTCCAATCGACTCCCAGCCGGCCAGTGGTACCCGTGAAGTCCCGGTTGGGCGCAAACCTGTACTCCAGACGCGTACGCCCGAGGAACCCGGAAACACGTGTGGCACCAGTCAGTTGCCACTCCCCCCCCAGCCTGATCTCGTGCTGCTCGTAATCCCGGATCGAGCCCGCCTCAGCAGGACGGTTGGGATAGCGTCCGCTTGTCTCTCTCACGGTGAAGATGACACGGTTCTCGGTGGGCGGCCGATAGGTCAGGTTGAAGTCGACGGTATCGGCGTCGAAATCGCCAATGCGGCTGTTCTCTTCGTCGAAGCGACTCTTGGTATGCGCGAACCCAACGCCGGTGGCCCACCGCGGGTGCCACCAGAAATCCGCAGTGGCCGCAGACCGGACATAGGTATTGATATTCAACTCCGACCCGCGCACCTCGTCGAATCCAGTCATGCTCTCCCGATACATATGACTGACCAACCCACTCCAGCGGTTTCCAAGTTGCCAGTCCCAATAAAAACGGGCATCCGGGCTGTCATGGTCCAGATCGCCGTGTTCCTGATAGCGGGAACTGGTCAGGCCGACATCCGCACGCAAGCGCTGCCTGCTGTACTCATGGTCGAAACGCAAGCCGACGCCGGTGGTACTGATAGTGTCATGGCGCGTCCCTCTAGGCACCTCTGCCTCATCAGACAAACGATATAAATTGTCTTCATACCGGAAAGACTGACTCACGTAGAAATTCAAGGCATCTCCTTCGTCCGCAAGTGCACCATCAATCCCCACAGCGACAACCAATGGCACGACACTAAAGATGGGCCAGGAAGGTTTCATTCGGATAACGAAGTCCATGTAGAAGATCAGTCTAGCGGAGGCACTTGGCAGCTCGCCCTTATCCTTGTAAGCGCCTTAGGTCATCTCGAAAGGTTTAATGCGGCGACTTGCTACCACCTTGGATCAGGAATGTCAGTTGCTAACCGCCAAGGAAAAAATTCAAGAGAAATCAATTTAACCACATGAATAATAAGAGAATAGAAAATCACAAACAGATATTTAACCCGCCAGGCCTTCCTAACAATTATGTTACATCGCACTATGGATGAGAAAAGATCATCGCAATCATTTTCTTACATCTCGCCATTCATCAACCGCCTCCAGCATGAGATCCTCGGCCACCCCGACGGCATCTGCCGGATTGCAAGGCGGCGCAGGGCTGCTATAGTAATCAACATGCTGCGCCGCACAACCATAAAGTGCCCGAGATTATGCTTGCGACCCTAGACAGAAAAGGGAATAACCTCCTTCGCAATAGCTTCACGATTGCGGGATTGGCCGAAGCCTTCCTTGATCCCCTTGTTGTAATTGTGGTTTTGTTGGGCTGTGCGTTTTATTACGACGAACGTTTAGGCGCTCCCTTTATTTTGCTGAGCGTCTTTGCTTTCTCATTGACCTTTCCGGGCAATATCCAGCTCCATGAATCGCCAAAACGCATAGTCCGGAAAGTTGCCATGAACTGGCTGCTTTTTCTCGCGATTGTGGGGGGCTTCGGTTACGCAAGCGGTTATCTGCGCTACTTCTCCGAGCCTCTCCTGCTCGCTTGGGGAGCCGTGACGCCCCTTGCCCTGATCGGAGGTCACCTCGTCGCTCGCCTGGCCATTCCGAAAGTTATATCGATGGGCGCTCAGCGGGTGGCCGTCGTCGCCGGTGTGAACGAAATCGGGCTCAAGCTGGCGCAGCAGTTTCAGGAAAACCCCTATCTAGGGACCCAGGTGCTGGGCTTCTTCGACGACCGCTCTCCGAAGCGTCTTCCGTCCGGCGAGGAAACTGCACCGCTTGGTCGCCTTTCGGAACTTGCCGAGTTCGTGAAACGACATCAGGTCGATGCCATCTATCTCGCCTTGCCGATGGCAACCCAGCCTCGCATCCTGGCTTTGCTGGACGACTTGAAGGACACCACCGCCTCCATCTACTTCGTGCCGGACATTTTTGTCACCGACCTGATCCAAGGCAGGGTGGACACTGTCGGAGGCATGGCGGTGGTCGCTGTCTGCGATACGCCTTTCACTGGCGTCAACAACCTGATTAAGCGCCTGTCTGACATCGTGCTATCCAGCCTCATCCTGCTGATGCTGACCCCCATCCTCTTGGCGTTGGCCATCGGGGTCAAGCTGTCGTCCCCGGGGCCCGTCATCTTCAAACAACGTCGCTACGGTCTGGATGGCAAGGAAATCCTGGTCTACAAGTTCCGCTCCATGACGGTATGCGACGATGGCGCCGTGGTCAGGCAGGCCACGCGCAACGACCAGCGTATTACTCCGTTCGGTGCTTTCATCCGCCGCACCTCGCTGGACGAGTTGCCTCAGTTCTTCAACGTCCTGCAGGGCAGGATGAGCATCGTGGGTCCGCGACCGCATGCGGTGGCTCACAACGAGACCTACCGCAAGCTGATCAAGGGCTATATGGTCCGCCACAAGGTGAAGCCTGGTATCACCGGCTGGGCGCAAGTGAACGGCTATCGGGGCGAAACCGAGACGGTAGACAAGATGGAAAAGCGGATCGAGTACGATCTGGAGTACCTGCGCAACTGGTCTCTCGGTCTTGACCTGTGGATCATCGTCAAGACCTTTTTGCTGGTCATTAAGGACCGCAACGCTTACTAGCGATCCTCAGGATCACCAGCCAAGAGAAGGGGAATACCTCCCTTTCCCTCTCAGCCGTTGCTCGGAAAAGCAAACTGCATGCGTTCCAGCCCCCCGCGCGGCCAGCGCTGAGTGATCGTTTTACGGCGTGTGTAAAAGCGCACGGCATCCGGGCCATAGGCGTACAAATCGCCAAAAAGCGAGCGCTTCCAGCCCCCAAAACTCTGGCAGGCTACCGGTACCGGCAAGGGCACGTTGACGCCCACCATTCCCACTTGCACAGCGTCGGAGAACAGTCGGGCGACCGCGCCATCACGAGTAAAGACGCAGCTTCCATTGCCAAACTCATGAGAGTTCACCGCGTCGATTGCCTCAGCCAACGTTTCCACCCTGAGGATGGCAAGCACCGGCCCAAAGATCTCCTCGCGATAGATGCGCATCTCCGTGGTGACATGGTCGAACAACGTCCCGCCCAGGAAATAGCCTGGCCCATTCGCAACCGGGGCAAGACGTCCGTCCACGACCAGGAGAGCGCCCTCTTCCTTCCCCAAGCGGATATAAGTGCTCACCTTTTCCTTGTGCTCCGCCGTCACCAAAGGCCCCATGTCCCGCCCTTTGGTCGCGCCGTCACCTATTTTCAAGGACTCGACCTTGCTTGTCAGACGCCGTACAAGTTCGTCGGCTAGTTCCTGCCCCACCGCGACAACGACCGAGATCGCCATGCAGCGTTCGCCGCAGGAACCATACGCAGCCCCCATCAGCGCATTCGCCGCCGCGTCCAGATCAGCATCCGGCATCACGACCGCATGGTTCTTCGCCCCTCCGAGCGCCTGCACCCGCTTGCCCTTTGCGGTGGCGGTAGCGTAGATGTACTCCGCTATCGGAGTCGAGCCGACAAAGCTCACCGCCTTCACTCCTGGATCCACGAGCAGCGCGTCCACTGCCTCCTTGTCCCCATTCACGACATTGAAAACGCCAGGCGGGGCACCTGCCTGGCTCAGGAGTTCCGCCAAGATCATCGCAGTGGATGGATCCTTCTCCGACGGCTTCAGCACAAAGGTATTGCCGCATACCAGGGCCATAGGGAACATCCACATGGGTACCATCGCCGGGAAGTTGAATGGCGTAATACCGGCGACAACACCCAATGGGGGGAACTCCGACCAGGAGTCGATCTCGGGCCCGACATCCCGGCTGTGCTCTCCCTTCAGAAACTCCGGCGCCCCGCAGGCATACTCAACCACCTCTATTCCTCGAGCCAGTTCCCCTTGGGCATCCTCCCAGACCTTGCCATGCTCCTTGACGATGGCCGCAACCAGTCGGTCGGCGTTCTCTTCCAGCAAGACCTTGTAGCGAAAAAGGATGCGCGCCCGTTTCAAGGGAGGCATCGCGCGCCAGGCAGGAAAAGCCGCTTCTGCGGCGGCCACGGCGCGTGACACCACCTCCGCGCTAGCCATCGCGACTTCACAGATAAGCTCGCCCAATGCGGGGTTGAACACCGGCTTTGTCCTGCCTTCTCCAGGTTGAATCCGGCCGTCGATGTAGTGGCCAAGTATCTTCATGGCGAGCGCACCCCTGTTTTGAATTGGGAGGTCTTGGACTGGATGGGGAAACTGCTTCAGCGCAGCCTGCGGAGTGCCTTCCGGACACAGTCGAAGATGCGTTCCAACTCATCTTCTGCAGAGTTCAGGAAGGGCGCGAACTGCAGCGTATCTCCACCATTGCGGATCACTACGCCCTGCTCGAAACAATCCTGGAAAGCCTCGAAACCTCGAACGCCCGGCGCCCCCTCCCTGGAGGCCAGTTCGATGCCGCCCATTAGGCCGATATTACGGATATCGACCACATGCGGCTCCTCACGCAGGCCGTGCAGCGCCTCCTCAAACCGGAGTTCGAGAGCCTTGGCCTGTCTGAAGCTCTCCTCCTCCTCGTAACTCGCGAGCGCCGCAAGTCCAGCTGCTGCCGCAACGGGATGTCCCGAATAGGTGTAACCATGGAAGAACTCAATCGCCTCTTCCGGCCCCTGCATCAGGGCCTGGTAGATGCTTTCTCTAACGAGCACGGCTCCCATGGGAATCACACCATTGGTGATTCCCTTCGCCACGGTCAGGATGTCGGGCAATACGCCGAATCGCTCGGCGGCAAAAGCAGTTCCGACTCTGCCAAATGCGGTAATGACCTCATCGAAGATGAGAAGAATACTGTGGCAGTCACATATTTCGCGCAAGCGCTGCAGGTAACCCACGGGTGGCACCAGGATGCCGGTTGAACCCGCCACTGGCTCGACGATCACGGCTGCAATACTGGAGGCGTCGTGCAACTGCACCAGCCGCTCCAGATCATCCGCCAAGTGTGCCCCCCAGGAAGGTTGTCCACGGCAGTAAGCCATCTCGGAACGCTCATAGGTATGCCGGAGGTGGTCGATACCGGGCAGCAGAGAGGCACTGAAGGCCTTGCGATTAGCGCCGATACCCCCCACCGAAAGGCCGCCGAAATTGCCTCCATGATAAGCACGTTCACGGCCTATCAGGCGCGTCCGCCCCCCCTCCCC